>NZ_JBITHZ010000008.1:25626-40252 GCF_044458585.1 Nonomuraea sp. NPDC050451 | reverse complement strand
GCCGTCGCCTTCCCTCGTCGCTCTGGTCGCTTCGCTCCCGACGCTCCTCAGTCCAGGCAACGGCGCTCCCTCGCGAACACATGGGGCCAGACCTCACGGCGGCGGCTTGATCGCTCTGGGCCGTTGCCTCACTCACCGGCAAGGCAACGGCGTTCCCCCACGGACTCGGTGGGTCAGAGGTCGCGGCCGACCAGCTCGATGAGGTCGGCGAGGCGGTTGGAGTAGCCCCACTCGTTGTCGTACCAGCCGACGACCTTGACCTGGTTGCCGATGACCTTGGTCAGGCCGGCGTCGAAGATGCACGAGGCCGGGTCGGTGACGATGTCGGAGGAGACGATCTCGTCCTCGGTGTAGCTGAGGATGCCCTTGAGCGGGCCCTCGGCGGCGGCCTTGACCGCGGCGTTGACCTCCTCGACGGTGACCTCGCGGCTGACGTCGACGGTGAGGTCGGTGGCCGAGCCGGTGGGGATCGGCACGCGCATGGCGAAGCCGTCGAGCTTGCCCTTGAGCTCAGGCAGCACCAGGCCGATGGCCTTGGCGGCGCCGGTGGAGGTGGGCACCACGTTGAGCGCGGCGGCGCGGGCGCGGCGCAGGTCCTTGTGCGGGCCGTCCTGAAGGTTCTGGTCCTGCGTGTACGCGTGGATCGTGGTCATCAGACCCTTCTCGATCGTGAAGGTGTCGTGAAGGACCTTGGCCATCGGCGCCAGGCAGTTGGTCGTGCAGGAGGCGTTGGAGATGATCGTGTGGCTGGAGGGGTCGTAGCTCTTCTCGTTGACGCCCATCACGATGGTGACGTCCTCGTTCTTCGCCGGAGCGGAGATGATGACCTTCTTCGCGCCGTTGTCGGCGTGCACCTTGGCCTTGGTCGCGTCGGTGAACAGGCCCGTCGACTCCACGACCACGTCCACACCGAGGTCGCCCCAGGGCAGCTTGCCCGGGTCGCGCTCCTCGAAGACCTTGATCGCCTTGCCGTCGACCGTGATCTCGTCGCTCGACGCCTTCACCTCGTAAGGCAGGCGGCCCAGGATGCTGTCGTACTTCAGCAGGTGGGCGAGCGTCGCGTTGTCGGTCAGGTCGTTGACCGCGACGATCTCGATGTCCTTGCCGCTGGCGGCGACAGCGCGCCAGAAGTTGCGACCGATGCGGCCGAAGCCGTTGACGCCTACGCGGATGCTCACGGGAACCGATCTCCTCGAAACCAGATGGCGGGCTGAAACCTCAACCACGAACCTTATCGGACCTAAATTGGTTTAGACCACTGCAGGTCCCCGCGTGTGAATCAGCGTTCCGGAGGCACGTTTTGCGAGGTTCGAGTAAAGTGCCCGACTCATCGATGTAAATTCGTGCATTCTCTGGGGGCTGAGATGTCACACAAGCGGTCCGGCCTGCTGCCCGGACTCATTGTAGGCGTACTATCCGCGCTGGTCAGCGCGGCAGTGCTGGGGGCGGCCGTCCTGTTCCAGACCCGCTTGCCCGCCGCCGTGATCGCCTTCGGCAACGGCCATCCGCTGTCGCTGGCCTCGTCTCTCGTGGTCGCCCTGATCGTCGCCCTGGCAATGGGCGCGGTACGGCCCCGCAGCATCCTCCTGATCCCCGTGGCCGCGCTGTACGCGGGCGGCGCCATGGCCGCGGGTCAGATCGTCGGCTCGTCGATCATGATCGGCTCCACCCTGCGAACCCCGCCCGCCGAGCGCGGCCCGGCCGACCTGTCCGACATCACGCTGGACAACTTCTCCGCCGGCCTCCCCTACGCTCCCTCGCTCTACCGGGATCCGCTCTCGGTGTCGTGGGCGGCCTGGCTCTACATCGCCGTGGCCGCCCTCGCCGCGCTGCTCCTGCTGACCTTGCGCGTGGTACGGGTCCGCCGCGCCCAGCGCGCCCAGGCAGCCGAGGCCGAGGCGGAGTCGGCGGAGCCCGAGTACCGCGCCCCGTTCGAGCCCGCCCAGGCCCCCACCCCGAAGCCGACAACAGACCTGTTCACTCCCCGCAACCCCACCAAGGACTGACCAGGCCCCCCTCAGCACCGGACCCCACATCCGCACCCCGGCTGACAGGGGCCTCAGCCACCCGCCGGCAGACCACAGGCGCACCCCGCAACCCGGCAACCCGCCACCAGCACCCAACGAGCCGGTAGACCGCCCCTGGGCCCGTCAGCTCCGCGAACAGCCGACGCCACCTCCGCGGCTCGCGAGCCACCGACACCCGGACCACCCAGCACTCCAGCCACGGCCACCGGCCACCGGCCGTCCACGGGCCGCACAGGCCATCAGCAGCCGGGGGCGCCCCCACCAAGCGCGAGCCCTGTTCGCCTCACGAGCCCCCGCCCGGCGAACTGGCGAGCGCACCCCCGGCCAAAGCCGACCACGGAGCCGGCCCAGAATGCGCGTCGTCACGGCGAGCAGCCCGTGAGCCTTCACGACCGGCCATGACAGACGGCCACCCACGTCGGCGCGTGCGGCCCACCGTGCGCAGCCGTAAAGGATGAAGCCCTTGACCGGCGCGCGGCCCACCGTGCGCAACCGTAAAAACCATGCGCAGCCCTAAAGACCGTGCGCAGCCGTAAAGGTGGGCTTCAAAGGATCCAGGGGAACGCGGTCACGGGGCGAGCATGTCGACGGTGAGGTTGGCCTCGGTGTTGGGGATGCCCAGGTCGGAGGCGCGCTTGTCGGCCATGGCCAGCAGCCGACGGATGCGCCCCGCGATGGCGTCCTTGGTCAGCGGCGGGTCGGCGATCTGCCCCAGCTCCTCCAGAGACGCCTGCTTGTGCTCCACCCGCAGCCGCCCCGCCACCACCAGATGGTCGGGCGCCTCGTCCCCGAGGATCTCCAGCGCGCGCTGCACCCGCGCCCCCGCCGCGACCGCCGCCCGCGCCGACCGCCGCAGGTTGGCGTCGTCGAAGTTGGCCAGCCGGTTGGCGGTGGCCCGGACCTCGCGCCGCATCCGGCGCTCCTCCCAGGCCAGCACGCTGTCGTGCGCCCCCAGGCGGGTGAGCAGCGCGCTGATGGCGTCGCCGTCGCGCACCACGACGCGGTCGACGCCGCGCACCTCACGCGCCTTGGCGTGGATCTTGAGCCGCCGCGCCGAGCCCACCAGGGCGAGCGCCGCCTCCGGGCCCGGGCAGGTGACCTCGAGCGACATCGAGCGCCCCGGCTCGGTGAGGGAGCCGTGCGCGAGGAACGCGCCCCGCCAGGCGGCCTCCGCGTCGCAGGCGGCCCCCGCCACCACCTGGCGGGGCAGGCCGCGCACCGGGCGGCCGTGGTTGTCGATGAGGCCCGTCTGACGGGCGAGCGCCTCGCCGTCGCGGTAGACCCGCACGACGTAGCGCGAACCCTTGCGCAGGCCGGCGGGCGCGAGCACCAGCACCTCGGCCTTGTGCCCGAACACCTCGCCGATGTCCTTGATCAGTCGCCGTGCGGTGGCGTTCGTGTCGAGCTCGGCCTCGATCACGATCCGCCCGCCCACCAGGTGCAGGCCGCTGGCGAACCGCAGCAGCGTGGAAACCTCCGCCTTTCGGCAGCACGGCTTCAGCACCGGCAGGCGGCTCAGTTCGTCTTTCACCACACCTGTCATGGCCATGCGTTAGTCCTCTCCCCCATTCAGACCGGCTCTCAGCAGTCTCTCGCACCTTCGCGCCACGCCGACCAGGATCAACGCTTCTGGAGGAAAATCTCGTCCAGGACGGAGGCAAGACGTCGTGGGTCATGCCTCGGCGAGCCGTCCGCGGCGGCCACATCGGCCATCACGAGCCGAGCGCCGAGCGCCGTCGCGGCCTTCTCCAGCGCGCCGGGGTCGTCCACCACGCCGGTGTCGGCGAGCACGACGTCGATCGACAGGTCGGGAGCGTGCTGCCGGAGCACCTCCAGGTGTTGCTGGGGGGAGAAATCATCCGTCTCACCCGGTTGGGGCGCCAGGTTGAGCGTGACGAGCCGCTTGGCCTTGGTCGCGTGCAGGGCCCTGGCCAGCTCGGGCACCTTGAGATGCGGCAGCACGCTGGTGAACCACGATCCCGGCCCGAACACCACCCAGTCGGCCTCCCGCACCGCCTCGACCGCCTCGGGCCGCGCGGGCGGGTCCTCGGGCACGAGGGAGATCGCCTGCACCCGCCCAGGCGTCAGCGCGCACGCCACCTGCCCCCGCACGGTCGATCTGACGCCGTCGAGCTCCACCTCGGCCACGATGTCGAGCGGCACCGAGGCCATCGGCAGCACCCGGCCGTGCGCGCCCAGCAGGCGACCGACCCAGTCGAGCCCCGCCACGGGGTCGGCGAGCAGCTCCCACAGGGCCACGATGAGCAGGTTGCCGACGGCGTGCCCGTGCAGCTCGCCCTCGCTGCGGAAGCGGTGCTGCACGACCTCGCTCCACGTGCTGCCCCACTCGTCGTCGCCACACAGCGCGGCCAGCGCCATCCGCAGGTCGCCGGGGGGCAGCACGCCGAGTTCGCGCCGCAGCCGCCCGCTGGACCCGCCGTCGTCGGCGACGGTCACCACGGCGGTCAACCGGTCGGTCACCATCCGTAATGCGGACAGGGACGCGTAAAGCCCGTGCCCGCCGCCCAGCGCCACGACGTGCGGCCCGAACCCCGAGAAAGCCCTCGAGTACGTCCCGCGCTCCGGCACCGGGTTGCCCTCAGCCGGCCGCGCGAGCCGCACCGGGCACACGCCGTCCTCCGACGCCGGGTCCGGGTTCTCGTCACGCCCCGCACCAGGCCCTTCAGCGCCTGGACCCACCGCGGGCGAGCCGGGCGCGTCCGAACGGGTCACGGCGCCGGGAAGCTCGCCCTCCGCCGACCGCGGCGAACCTGCTGCTGCGAAGCCTTCATCGGTCACTCCCGCCCCACATCCCGATGGCTCACCTGGACCTCCATCCCGCGGTCGCGCAGGCGGGCGGCGACCTGTTCGGCCATGGCCACGCTACGGTGCTTGCCGCCCGTGCAGCCCACCGCGAGCGTCGCGTAGCTCTTGCCCTCGCGCGCGTATCCGGCGGCGACCACCTGCAGGACCTCCTCGTACGCGTCGAGGAACTCCTTGGCCCCCGGCTGCCCGAGGACGTAGTCGCGCACGGGCGCGTCGAGCCCGTTCATCGGCCGAAGGTCCGGCACCCAGTGCGGGTTGGGCAGGAACCGGCAGTCGACCACCAGATCGGCGTCGACAGGCAGCCCGTACTTGAACCCGAAGGACACGATGTTGAGCCGCAGCCCCGGCCGGTCCTCGCCGCCGAAGTAGGCGACGATCTTGTTGCGCAGGTCGTGGACGTTGTGCGACGAGGTGTCGATCACCAGGTCGGCGTTGGCCCTGACCTCCCGCAGGATCCCCCGCTCACGGGTGATCCCGTCGACCAGGCGCCCCTCGCCCTGGAGGGGATGCGGCCTGCGGACGTTCTCGAACCTGCGTACCAGCTCCTCGTCGCTGGCCTCCAGGAACACCACCCGCACCCGCACGCCGCGCCCCTCGAGCTCCTCGATGGCCGCGTTGAGGTCGGTGGTGAAGGCCAGGCTGCGTACGTCGACGACGGCCGCCACCTTGTCGGCCGCCAGCTTGACCTTGCCCGCCTCCTCCGCCATCGCGAACAGCAGCCCGGGCGGCAGGTTGTCGATGACGAACCAGCCCAGGTCCTCGAGCGCTTTGGCGGCTGTGCTGCGCCCCGCCCCGGACATGCCGGTGACGATGACGAACGCCGGCTCGGTGCTCATTGCCTCTCTCCGTCCCGCACGCCCTGCCCGGGCGCGCCCCCATGGCGGAGGCACCCGGACACGCCGTGGCATCCTGGCGAGATCATGGTGACTCTCCCTTCAGTGTCGACACGATGACCTCGGCGATGGACGGGCCGATGCCGGGAACCTCGCTGATTTCCGCGGCAGTGGCCTCGCGTAGCTTTTTCACGGAGCCGAAGTGTTTGAGCAGCGCCTGCCTGCGCGCCGGCCCGAGGCCGGGCACGCCGTCGAGCGCGCTCTCCTTCACCGTCTTGGACCTCTTGGATCGATGGTAGGTGATGGCGAACCTGTGTGCCTCGTCCCGCACACGTTGCAGCAGGTAGAGACCCTCGCTTGAACGAGGCATGATCACCGGCTGGTCGTCGCCGGGCAGCCACACCTCCTCCAGCCGCTTGGCCAGCCCGCACACGGACACGTCGTCGATGCCGAGCTCGTCGAGCGCCCGCTGCGCGGCGGCCGCCTGGGGGCCCGCGCCGTCGACGACGACCAGGTTGGGCGGATAGGCGAACTTACGTGGTTTGCCGGTCTCAGGGTCGATGGGGCCATGCCCGGTGTCGTCGTCTGCGGCCAGCTCGCCGACGGCCGAGCGTTCCTCCAGGTAGCGGCGGAAGCGGCGCATGATCACCTCGTAGATCGAGGCGACGTCGCCCTCCTTGGTCTTGACCGCGAAGCGCCGGTATTCGCTCTTGCGCGCCAGCCCGTCCTCGAAGACGACCATCGACGCCACGACGTTCTCACCCTGCAGGTGGGAGACGTCGTAGCACTCGACGCGCAGCGGCGCCTGGTCGAGGTCGAGCGCGTCGGCGATCTCCTGCAGCGCCCTGCTGCGGGTGGTCAGGTCGCTGGCGCGGCGGATCTTGTGCTGCGCCAGCGACTCCTTGGCGTTGCGCTCGACGGTCTCCATCAGCGACTTCTTGTCGCCGCGCTGCGGCACGCGCACCTCGACGCGGGCCCGCCGCTGCTCGGTCAGCAGCTCGGCGACCGCGTCGTTGTCGGGCGGCAGCGCGGGCACGAGCACCTCGCGCGGCATCGAGTCGGGGCTGGCCTCGGCGTACATCTGGAGCAGGAACTGCTCGACCAGTTCGCCGGGGGAGGTCTCCTCGACCTTGTCGACCACCCAGCCGCGCTGGCCGCGGATGCGGCCGCCGCGCACGTAGAAGACCTGAACGGCGGCTTCGAGCGGGTCCTCGGCCAGCGCGATCACGTCGGCGTCGGTGCCCTCGCCGAGCACCACGGCCTGCTTCTCCAGCGCCCGCTGCAACGCCTGGATGTCGTCGCGCAGCCGCGCGGCGCGCTCGTACTCCTGCTCGGAGGCGGCCTCGCGCATCTCCTTCTCGAGGCGCTTGATGAAGCGGCTGGTGTTGCCCGCCATGAAGTCGCAGAAGTCCTCGGCCAGGTCGCGGTGCTCCTCCGGGGTGACCCGGCCGACGCACGGCGCCGAGCACTTGTCGATGTAACCCAGCAGGCACGGGCGGCCGATCTGGCCGGCCCGCTTGAACACCCCCGCGCTGCACGTGCGCACCGGGAAGACCCGCAGGAGCAGGTCGACGGTCTCGCGGATGGCCCACGCGTGCGAATAGGGGCCGAAGTAACGCGTGCCCTTGCGCTTGGCCCCGCGCATGACCTGCACGCGCGGGAAGTCCTCACCCATGGTGACCGCGAGGTAGGGGTAGGACTTGTCGTCGCGGTATTTCACGTTGAAGCGCGGGTCGAACTCCTTGATCCAGGAGTATTCGAGCTGCAGCGCCTCGACCTCGGTGCCGACGACCGTCCAGTCGACGTCGGCGGCCGTGGTGAGCATCGACTGGGTCCGCGGGTGCAGCGCAGAGAAGTCGGCGAAGTACGAATTGAGCCGCTGGCGCAGGCTCTTGGCCTTGCCGACGTAGATCACCCGGCCATGCGCGTCCCTGAACCGGTAGACCCCGGGGGAATCGGGGATCGAACCCGGCTTGGGCCGGAAACTCAAGGGGCTGCCCGCTGATCTCGCCACGTTCAAAGACTAGTAGCCCCCACCGACAAGGTTGCCCGCCGCACCTTCCCACCAGGCACGGCGGGCCCTCCCCGAAAAGGGGCCCGCCTACGCGAGCGTGATCTGGTCGCCCTCGACCTTGATCTGCTGCGCGGGCAGCGGCTTGTCGGCCGGTCCGTCCGTGACCGAGCCGTCCGCGATGGCGAACTTGCTGTTGTGACACGGGCAGACGATCACCCCGTCCGAGACGCTGCCGACCGTGCACCCGTTGTGCGTGCACACGGCGCTGAACGCCTTGAACTCACCCGAAGTGGGCTGCGTCACCACGATCTTCTGGTCCTTGAAGATCGTCCCGCCGCCGACGGGGATGTCGGCGGTCTTGGCCAGCGCTCCACCGGCTTGCGGCGCGCCGGACTGCGGTGCGCTCGACTCGGAGGCGGTGCCGGCGGGCTGTGCGGTATCGGTGCCGCCGCCGCAGGCCGTGAGCGCCAGCGCGAGGCCGCCCGCTCCGACGCTCGCGAACACTGCACGGCGACTCTGAAGGTCATCTCCCATGCGCTCACCCAACCGCACCTAGGTGAGAAATTCATGAGACGCGATCTACGCGAGCTTGATCTTGTCACCGTCCACGGTGATCTTCTTTTCCTCAAGCGGCTCGCTCGCGGGCCCGTCCTTGACGGAGCCGTCGTTGATGCTGAACTTGCTGCCGTGACACGGGCAGTTGATCGTCTTGTTCGAGACGGTGGCGACCGTGCAGCCCGCGTGGGTGCAGACCGCCGTGAACGCCTTGAACTCCCCGGCGCTCGGCTGCGTCACCACGATCTTCTCGTTCTCGAAGACCTTCCCACCGCCCTCGGGGATGTCAGCCGTGTCAGCCAGCGCCTTGCCGCCGCTCTTCGCCTCGGCCTTTTTCTTCTTCGGCGACGACGACTCCTCGGCGGGCTCCTCCGCCGGTGGTTCCGCACTCGCCTCCGTCGTCGGCGAGCCGTAGCTCGCACACGCCGTCAGAACCGCCGCGAGCCCGGCGCCGCCGGCGCCGAGCACCATCGCCCGGCGAGTCGTTTCCGTCATGGTGTGTTCCTCCCAGATTGGCTTTCACTTCAGGTACGGCCAGCGCCCTCGCGCCGGTTCAGCGTGCCCGAGCCCAATCCGGTTCTCTACGCATAAGTACGTGTTCAGCGAGCCACTTCGGGCTTCAGGCGACCACGATGCCGTCGCCCTCGACCCTGACCTTGTAGGACGTCAGCGGGGCGGTCGCGGGCCCCTTGGTGGCCTTGCCGCTGTCGGCGGAGAACTCGCTGCCGTGGCAGGCGCACCTGATGACGTTGTCCTTGGGGGTGCTGACCGCACAGCCCTTGTGCGTGCAGATCGAACTGAACGCCATGTAGACGCCCTGCGTGGGCTGGGTCACCACGACCTGCAGATCCTCGATCACCTTGCCCCCGCCCACGGGCACATCGGCGGTCTTGGCGATGACCTTGCCCTTGAGGCTCGGCTGGGCCTTGGCGTCTCCCCCGCCACACCCCGCCAACGCCAGCGCGCACGCCGCGACCCCGGCCGCCCCCAGCACATGGCGCCGCCCGAACCCCGTTCCAGGGCCCGTTTCAGGCATGGCTGCGCCCCGCTCCGTAACCGTCATGAATTGCCGACCCTCCGCGTCCCCGCTGACCCCCTGCAGGTCAGGCCGTTACCGCCACTCAACCTTATTGCCGCCACCCCTCGGTCCCCCCGCCGGGTAGCAGCCCGCGACCACCGCCCCTGCCGGCCACCGCGCCCCACCACGACCACCGACGCACCGCGCGGACACCCACAGCTCAGCAACTCCCCAACCATCGATGCCGGTAGGCGGCCCGGCAGTTGCCCAACCATCAACGCCGGTAGGCGACCCGGCAGATTCCCAGCCACCGCCACCAGCAAGGAGGCCCGCCAGCCCTCAGCCATCCGCACCAGCAAGGTGGTCCGACAGCCCCCAACCATCCACCCCAGCAAGGGATCCAGTAGCTCCGGCGCCTGCACCAGCAAGCCGCGCCCAACAGTCCCCAGCCGCCCCAGCAGCGAGGCGGCCCGACACCCTCCAGCCGCCCCCACCAGCAAGCCAGCCAGCCCCATCCACCCAACCCCGGCATGCCGGCCCAGCAGCCCCCAACCACCCACACCAGCAAGCCGGCCCGACGACCCGCAGCCATCCGCCTCCCGGCGGGCGGTAACCGAGTCCCGCCCCGCTACCGACCGGGTGTGATCGGCCGGTCAGCGGGCGGTAGGCCGACGGTCAGTGCCGGGGCACACCCTGCCCGTATGACTCTCACGACAGAACGCCCGACCGCGCCCTCCGCCAGGCCCCGCTGGTGGCGGCGTCCCTGGGTGGCCCCTCTGGCGGTGGTGGCGATCGCGTTCGTCGCCTTCTCGCTCCCGCCGTACCTGTCCATGAACCCGGCCCGCTCCCGCGTGCCCGCCCCCGACTTCTTCCCGCCGCACTTCGCGGTGCTGTCCCTGCACGTGATCTTCGGCTCGATCGCGATGATCACGTGCTGCCTGCAGATCTGGCCATGGTTCCGCCAGCGCTATCCCCGAGCGCACCGCCGGATCGGCCGCGTGTACGTCTTCGCCGGCTGCCTGCCCAGCGGCGTGCTGGGCCTGATCGTGTCGGTGACCACGCCGTACTTCGGCCCGGTGACGGCGGCCAGCGGCGTCGTACTCGCATCCCTCTGGGTGGCCTGCACGCTGGCGGGCTGGCGGATGGCCAGGCAGCGCAGGTTCGTCGACCACCGCCGGTGGATGGTCCGCAGCTTCGCCCTGACCCTGTCCATCATCACCAACCGCCTCTGGGGCGTCGTGTTCACCATTGCCCTGTCGCCCGAACTGGAGACGACCTTCCACGGCGACGAGACGCTGCTGGCGAGCACGGTGAGTGCACTGAGCGCGTGGCTGGGCTGGGTGCTGCCGCTGCTGTTCGCCGAGTGGTGGCTGGAGCGCGGCGACGCCGCCAAGCGCCGCGCCCGCGCCACCGCCGCAGCCCGCCACCAGACCGCCTGAACCCACACGCCACCACCACCAGCCTGAACGCAAACGTCACCACCCAACACCAGGCACCCTGAACGCATGGTCACCGATCGTGCCTGGCCGCCCATGCCTCGACGCGCCACCAAGCAGCCTGAATGCATGCGTCGCCGCCCATCACCATCCCGCGCATAAAACGCACATGTCGTCACCACCCCGCGGACCTCATCAGACACGACCGCCCCGCATGGGCACCGACGTCCCCCACCAGCAGCGCCCGCGCACCCGCATCTGGCCGGCACCGCCCGGCATGCACTGGACCTCATCCCGGCCGTCCCGGACCGCTGCGACCGCACAGGGGTGGCCGCAGCGGTCCGCACCGGGCGCCCCGATCGGCTATACCGCCAGAACTGCCACCCGCACGAGGACGCCCCCGTGCGGGAACTCAGAAGGCGAGGATCTTCCGCAGGAAGCGGCCCGTGTGGCTCTCGTCCACCAGCGCCACCTCCTCAGGCGTCCCGCTGGCGACCAGCGTCCCGCCCCGGGACCCGCCCTCGGGCCCCATGTCGATGATCCAGTCAGCGGTCTTGATGACATCGAGGTTGTGCTCGATCACGATCACCGTGTTGCCGCCGTCGACCAGCCGCCCGAGCACTCCCAGCAGCCGCCGGATGTCCTCGAAGTGCAGTCCGGTCGTCGGCTCGTCCAGCACGTAGATCGTCCGGCCCGTCTGCCGCCGCTGGAGTTCCGAGGCGAGCTTGACGCGCTGCGCCTCGCCGCCGGACAGCGTGGTCGCGGGCTGCCCGAGCCGTACGTAGCCCAGGCCCACGTCGTTGAGCGTCTGCAGGTGGCGCTTGATCGCCGGGATCGCCTCGAAGAAGCCCAGAGCCTCCTCGATCGGCATGTCGAGCACCTCGGAGATCGTCTTGCCCTTGTAGTGGACCTCCAGCGTCTCCCTGTTGTAGCGGGCGCCGTGGCAGACCTCGCAGGGGACGTAGACGTCCGGCAGGAAGTTCATCTCGATCTTGATGGTGCCGTCGCCCGCGCACGCCTCGCAGCGCCCGCCCTTGACGTTGAAGCTGAAGCGCCCGGGCTGGTAGCCGCGCATCTTCGCCTCGGCGGTGGCCGCGAACAGCTTGCGGACGTGGTCGAACACGCCCGTGTACGTGGCCGGGTTGGAGCGCGGCGTGCGCCCGATCGGCGACTGGTCGACGTGGACGACCTTGTCGACATGGTCCATGCCGTTGATCCGCGAGTGCCGCCCCGGCACCGTGCGGGCGCCGTTGAGCTCCTTGGCCAGCGCGTTGTAGAGGATGTCGTTGACCAGCGTCGACTTGCCGGACCCCGACACACCCGTGACCGCCGTGAACACGCCCAGCGGGAAGTCGATGTCGACGCCCTTGAGGTTGTGCTCGCGCGCCCCCTTGACCGTGATCTGCCGCTTCTTGTCGCGCTTGCGGCGCTTGGGCGGGATCGCGATGCTCTTGCGCCCGGACAGGTACTGGCCGGTCAGCGACTCCTCGCTGCTCAGGAGGTCCTGGACGGTGCCGGAGACGACGACCTGGCCGCCGTGCTCGCCGGCGCCGGGGCCGATGTCGACCACCCAGTCGGCCGCCGCGATCGTGTCCTCGTCGTGCTCGACCACGATCAGCGTGTTGCCCATGTCGCGCAGCCGAACGAGCGTGTCGAGCAGCCGCATGTTGTCGCGCTGGTGGAGCCCGATGGACGGCTCGTCGAGCACGTACAGGACGCCGACCAGGCCGGAGCCGATCTGCGTGGCCAGCCTGATGCGCTGGGCCTCGCCGCCCGCCAGGGTGCCGGCTGCGCGGTCCATGGTCAGGTAGTCGAGGCCGACGTCGAGCAGGAAGCCCATGCGGGCGTTGATCTCCTTGACCACCCGCTCGGCGATCTGCATGTCGCGGTCGGACAGCTTGAGCCCGGCCAGGAACTTCGCGCACTCGCCGATCGACATGGCCGCGACCTCGGCGATCGACTTGTCGGCGACCGTGACCGCCAGCGTGACCGGCTTGAGCCTGGCGCCCTTGCAGGCCGGGCACGGGATCTCGCGCATGTAGCCCTCGAACCGCTCGCGGCTCGAGTCGCTCTCCGCCTCGGCGTGCCGGCGCTGCACCCACGGGATGACGCCGTCGTAGGTGGTGTAGTAGGAGCGCTGGCGCCCGTAGCGGTTGCTGTAACGTACGTGAACCTGCTCGTCGTGCCCGTACAGCAGCGACTTCTGCGCCTTCTTCGGCAGCTTCTCCCACGGCGTGTCGAGGGTGAACCCGACCGCGTGGCCGAGCGCCTCGATCAGCCTGACGAAGTATTCGCTCGTGTGGCCGCCGGACCAGGGGTGGAGCGCGCCGTCGCCGAGCGTGCGCTCGGGGTCGGGCACCACCAGGTCGGGGTCCACCTCCATCTTCGTGCCGAGGCCCGTGCACTCGGGGCAGGCGCCGAACGGGGAGTTGAACGAGAACGAGCGCGGCTCCAGCTCCTCGAACGACAGGTCGTCGTAGGGGCAGTAGAGGTGCTCGGAGTAGAACCGCTCCCGGTTGGGGTCGTCCTCCGGCAGGTCGACGAACTCGAGCGTGATCGTGCCGCCGGACAGCTGCAGCGCGGTCTCGACCGAGTCGTTGAGCCTGCGCCGCGCCGACTCCTTGACCGACAGGCGGTCGACGATGACCTCGATGTCGTGCTTCTCGTACTTCTTGAGCTTCGGCGGCTCCTCCAGCCGCACGACCGTGCCGTCGACCCTGGCCCTGGCGAAACCCTTGGTCTGCAGCTCGCGGAACAGCTCGGCGTATTCGCCCTTGCGGCCCCTGATGACGGGCGCGAGCACCTGGAAGCGGGTGCCCTCCTCCAGGTCCATCACGCGATCGACGATCTGCTCGGGCGTCTGCCTGGCGATCGGCCGCGAACACGCCGGGCAGTGCGGCTTGCCGATGCGCGCCCACAGCAGCCTCAGATAGTCGTAGACCTCGGTGATCGTGCCGACGGTCGAGCGCGGGTTCTTGCTGGTGGCCTTCTGGTCGATCGACACCGCGGGCGACAGACCCTCGATGAAGTCGACGTCGGGCTTGTCCATCTGGCCGAGGAACTGGCGGGCGTACGCCGACAGCGACTCGACGTAGCGCCGCTGCCCCTCAGCGAAGATCGTGTCGAAGGCCAGGCTCGACTTCCCAGAGCCGGACAGGCCGGTGAAGACGATCAGTGAGTCTCGCGGCAGGTCGAGCGAGACGTCCTTGAGGTTGTGTTCTCGTGCACCACGCACGATCAGGCGGTCTGCCACGGCGATCCCGGAGGTCAAAAGGCGGATAGGTCCACGGGGGATGGTAGACGGGGGCTCCGACAATTTCGGCGGGCCGTTGCCCGGCCCCCGAAAATCCGTCCTTCACAGGTTACGGCCATCTCCCACCCCGGCAGGAACTCTTCCACATTCAACCAGCTGGCCTGCGGCTTTATGCCGGACTCCAGCCCACGCCCCCAAATAATGAAATATCCAGACATGACCGCCCTACTCGCGCCGCAGGCCGAGCTGACCTCGCCCACCAGCCGGCTGCCGGCCACAGCCGCGTCCCTCTCCGACGCCGAATGCCCGGCTGGACCAGGGGACACGTGCTCGCCCACGTCGCGCAGAACGCCGACTCCCACGTCAACCTCCTGACCTGGGCGAAGACCGACGTCAAAGTCTCACAGTACGCCTCCTACGAGGCCAGGTCCGCCGCGATCGAGGCTGTGCCCATGGTCGCGCTCGCACGGGGCTCCGCTGGTCGCGCAAGCTGCCGCTCTCCGCCCCAGGCTCACCGCTCCGGCGCCACCCGTCCCGCCACCCGACACCTGGCCGACCCCGAGAACAGCGCCACCCGACACCTGGCCGACCCCGAGAACAGCGCCACCCGACACCTGGCCGACCCCGAGAACAGCGCCACCCGACACCTGGCCGACCCCGAGAC
>NZ_JBITHZ010000008.1:0-25528 GCF_044458585.1 Nonomuraea sp. NPDC050451 | reverse complement strand
AACAGCGCCACCCGCCTGGCCGCCGCCGTCCGCGACCTGCCGCAGGACCGCTGGTCGGCCTGCGTGGAGGGCATGCGCCCGCCCGACCTCCCGGTACGCCGCCTGCGCGAGATCGGTCTTCACCTCGTGGACCTGGCCACCGGATACGGCCCCGCGGACTGGCCCGAGCCGTTCGTCCTGCGCGAACTCCACGACGTACGCGCCCGCTGGCCGCATGCCCCCAGCACGATGAGCGAGATCGTGCTCAAGAACCCGTCGGACGAGCTCGCCGCCAAGTGGCCCGGACTCGGCTCCGGCCCCGGTCGAGGGCACACCGGCCAACATGCTGGCCTGGCTGACCGGCCGGTCGAAGGGTGAGGGCGTTACGCTGGTGCCAGTGGGGCAGTCGTTCACGCCCGAGGGCGCGGCGCTTCCGGAGCCGCCGCCGTGGCTGACGATGCCGGCCCCCGCTGATCTGCCCACGACACCCCCGAAGGACTACCCATGACCTACACAGGTGACGTCCAGGTCGGCGGTCCCGCCGACGTACGCGAGCTGCCCGCGCTCACCATCTACAAGCTCGCCGTCGGCCCGTTCGACAACAACGCGTACCTGCTGCGTTGCGCCGAGACCGGCGAGGGGCTGCTGATCGACGCGGCCGCCGACGCCGACCGGCTGCTCGCCCTGATCTCCGACCAGTCCATCGGCTCGATCGTCACGACCCACCAGCACGGCGACCACTGGCAGGCGCTGGAGCAGGTGACCAAGGTCACCGGCGCCGCGGTGATCGCCCACCCGCTCGACGCGCCCGCCCTGCCCGTGCCGGTGGACCGCACGGTCGAGCACGGCGACACCATCACGGTCGGCGCCGTCACCCTGGAGGTCATCCACCTGCGCGGCCACACGCCGGGCTCGATCGCCCTGCTGTACGACGGCGGCGAGGCGGGGCACCACCTGTTCACGGGCGACTCGCTGTTCCCCGGCGGCGTCGGCAACACGCAGAAGGACCCGCAGCGCTTCACCCAGCTCTACAACGACGTGGTGGAGCGCATCTTCGACCGCCTCCCCGACGAAACCTGGATCTACCCGGGCCACGGCAAGGACACCACCCTCGCCACCGAACGCCCCTCCCTCCCCGAATGGAAGGCCCGCGGCTGGTGACAAAACCCGGCTGCGCATGGACCGCGCGGTTTGAACGGACTTGCGCAGCCTGCGGCATGGGAACGACCGTCTGCAAGCGAGGAGCGCCTCGGCACCTCTGAGGGTGCCGTTCTCTGGATGCCGCCATGGTCAGGCTCACCACGGAGTCGGCCCAGAATGCGCGTCGTCACGGCGAGCAACCCGTGAGCCTTCACGACCGGCCATGACAGACGGCCACCCACGTCGGCGCGTGCGGCCCACCGTGCGCAGCCGTAAAGGATGAAGCCCTTGACCGGCGCGCGGCCCACCGTGCTCAGCCGTAAAGGATGAAGCCCTTGACCGGCGCGCGGCCCACCGTGCTCAGCCGTAAAGGATGGGCTGAAGATTGGTTACTGGCGGGTGGCCAGGACGTGGAGGATGCGGTCGGCGGCGAGGGCGGGGTCGTCGGCCAGGCCGACGAGCTCGCCCCATGACCACCGATAGAACCATCCGTCGGACATCGGCACGCAGTCGACGGTCTCCGCCAGCAGCGCCGTGTCGGGATCGCTGATCCGCAACGCGGGCGGGTAGGGCCGGAGCGTGGCCGTCAGCCCGCGCTGCTCCAGCTCCGTGGCCAGCTTGCCGAGATAGTACGTGCGCGTGTGCTCGCGCGGCGTAGCCGACATGGATCCATCAAAGCCGAAGTAAGACGAAAAATCCCGGTCAGTTGTTAATACGTTCGGCTTCGCGGCGCTGCTCCCGCTTGTAGACCAGCACCCGCAGAGGGATCGCCGCCACGAGCGCGATCTGCATGCTCGCACCGATCTTGATCGGCATGTCGCCGCCCTCGGGCCAGGCCACCCAGAAGGTCAGGAACGCCACGTTCACCATGATCCAGCCCAGGACGCCCGCCAGGAGCTGCCCCTTCGGCTTGGGGTACTCGATCCGGCTGACCATCAGCCACGCCACGGCGAGCACGGCCAGCAGGGACCAGACGCTCGGCTGGAACAGCAGCACGATGGAGATCACGGTCATGGCCCCCATGGGGATGGGCAGGCCCATGAAGTCGCCGCTCTTGGTCTTGACGCAGGCGAACCTGGCCAGACGTACGACGCCGGCCACCAGCACGGCCGCCGCCGCCCCGACCACCATCGGGAACGGCACCTGGTCGGTGAACCCGCCCCAGATCACGACCATGAACGCGGGCGCGAACCCGAAGCTGATGACGTCGGCCAGGTTGTCGAGCTCGGCGCCCATCGCGGAGGCGCGGAAGCGCCGTGCGACGAGGCCGTCGAACAGGTCGCACGTCGCGCCGATGAGCAGCAGCACGATGGCGGTGGCGAAATAGCTGGGAACGGGCGTGAAGTGACCGCCGGCGACCTTCAGCTGCTGGATCGCGGAGTAGGCCAGGACACACACCGCGAGGAACCCGCAGACCGCGTTGCCCAGCGAGAGGGAGTCCGCGGCGGACAGGCGGAACGCCTTGCCGACGGGACCTCGAGGTTCTTCCTCATCCGCCTGCCAACTGCCGGCGTCAGCCGCGGTCAATTCTGGTCACCCCCGCAACCGTCTTCTCACCCACGGACACCGCGGGAGAGATCCCTTCGGGAAGGTAGATGTCGACGCGCGAACCGAACCTGATGAGCCCGATCCGCTCGGCCTGCGCGACCTTCGCACCGCTGCTCACGTACGGCACGATCCTGCGCGCCACCGCGCCCGCGATCTGCACCATCTCGATGTCGCCAAGCGTGGTCTCGAAATGCCACACCACGCGTTCGTTCTGGTCGCTGTCCTTGTTGAACGCCGGCAGGAACCCACCTGCCACATGCTGCACGGACGTGACATTTCCCGCAAGAGGGGCCCGATTGACGTGTACGTTCAGCGGGCTCATGAAGATCGCGACCCGAGTGCGGCCGTCCGGCCACGGGTCGATGCTCTGCACCACGCCGTCGGCGGGCGACAGGATGCGGCCCTCGCCAGGAGTGCGGTCGGGGTCGCGGAAGAACCAGAGCATGCCGCCGGTGAGCGCGCTCAGCGGCACCGCCGCGAGCGCCCAGCGCCGGTCTCGGCGCGTCAGCAGCGCGGTGGCGGCCGCCGCGGCCACCGTCGGGAGGAGCCACGGGGAGACCCCGCGTGCGAGCCTGACGCGGCTCGACTTGGCAGAATCGTCTGACACGTACAACCTTTGGTGGTGACTGGATTGGGCGCTTTGCCGTGATGTTACAGAACTAGCAACTATTACACGGCGCAACTACACAAGCAAAGCGCCTCGAAGCCCTTTTCGCTAGACCTGCTCCGGGTGCGGTTCTTCGCCCTTGCGCGCGTCGATGCGGGCTTTGATCAGGCTGGCCACGGTGGTGATGACCATGGTGGCGCCGATGACCGAGAGCGACACCCAGATGGGAATTTCGGGCGCCCAGGAGACATGGCTGGCGTGCAACGCCTCCAATATCAGCTTAACCCCGATGAACCCCAGGATGAACGCCAAACCGTAGCTGATGTAGACCAGTCGCTGCAGCAGCCCGCCCAGCAGGAAGTAGAGCTGACGCAATCCCATCAGGGCGAACGCGTTGGCCGTGAAGACGATGAACGGGTCCTTGGTGAGCCCGAAGATCGCGGGAATCGAGTCGAGTGCGAAGAGCAGGTCGGTGCTCCCGATCGCGACCATCACGATGAGCATCGGGGTGACCATGCGCTGGCCGTCGATCTTGACGGTGACCTTGGAGCCGACGTACCCGTCGGTGGTGGGGAAGGCCCTGCGCACCCACCTCAGCACGACGTTCTCGTTGAACTCCTCTTCCTCGCCCTTGAGGTGCTGGCGGACGAGGTTGATCGCGGTGTAGACGAGGAAGGCGCCGAACACGTAGAAGAGCCAGCTGAAGCGCTCCAGGGCAGCGGCCCCGAGCGCGATGAAGACGCCGCGCATCACCAGCGCGAGCAGGATGCCCACGAGCAGCACCTTGTGCTGGTATTCCCGTGGCACGGCGAACCTGCTCATGATGATGAAGAAGATGAAGAGGTTGTCGACGCTCAAGCTGTATTCGGTGATGTAGCCGGCGAAGAACTCACCGGCCTTGTCTCCTCCGAATGTGCCCCACAAGATCAACCCGAACACGACGGCGAGGGCGACATAGAACGTCACCCAGTATCCGGCCTGCCGCATGGAGAACTCTCGGGCTTCTCCACGGTCGACTATCCACAAGTCAATGGCGAGGACGACAAGGAGACCGCCGATCACAGCGATCCAGGCCCACACGGGTACAGTCACAACAAGGCCCTCCGGCATGCACGACTCATTGCCGGAGGTCTCTCCCGCCCGCTGAAAACCGCGGACCGGCAGCCCCGGGGGCCCCGTGGAGCGGGGCTGCACCGTGATGACGAGGCTGTCGCGAAGGGATACTCCCCTCCCTAACCCAGGCAGTATATGAGAACCGGTCGGCGCGGCCTAATCATCCTTTGGATCTTGACCACCGTAAACGGCCAGCACGCTCTCGACGGCGTCGTCTTCACCGGGCATCTCCCGCCCCCGCCGCCGGGCCGCCGCGGCCAGCGTTTCCGCAGCTCCGGGCGCTGCGAGCGCCTGTACGGCCCTGCGCAACCCCTCGACGTCCCCGGGCGGAACCAAGATCCCTGCATCTCTCAAAATTTCTGGAATCCCACCCACATCGGAGGCGATTGCCGGAGTTCCTGCCATGAGCGCCTCGCGGAGGGTCAGCGGCTGGCCCTCCCACCGGCTCGGCATCACCAGCGCGACGGCGGCCCCGAGCAGGTCGGGCACGTCGTCCCGGTTGCCCAGCAGCACTACGGGCAGGCTCTCGGCCTGGATCCTGCTCTGCAACGCGCCGCGCAGCGGCCCGTCCCCCGCGACCACGAACAGCGGCTGCCCGGACGGCCACGGCCCGGCGGCGACGTCGAGCAGCGTCTCGAGCCCCTTCTGCTGGGCCAGCCGGGCGATCGTCAGCAGCACCGGCCGGTCGCCCGCACCCAGCTCGTCCCTGACCTGCCGCGGTGTGCGTACCACCGGCCGCAGCCCGGGCGCGGGCACCACGGCGGCCCGCACGTCGCGGGCCCCGAGCCGGGCCATGCCCGCGCCGAGATCCGGCGAGACGACGAGCACGTGATCGGCGCGCCGCGCCACGATGCGCTCCAGGACCCCGTAGACGAGCCCGACGAACCCTCCGGCGGTCAGCGCGTTGTGCAGGGTGACCACCAGTCGCGGCCCGCCCCGCTTCCCGAGGGCGGTCAGCGCCCCGGCCCGCAACCCGTGGGCGTGCACGACGTCGGCGTCCCGGGTCAACCGCCTGATGGCGAGCGCGGTGCGCAGGTCGTTGGCGGGGCGCGGCCGGTCCGAGACGGCCACCGCCGCGAACCGAGCCCCGGCGTCGGCGTACGAGAACTGCTCCTCGACGCTGCGCGGCCCGATGACGGCCACCTGGTGCCCGCGCCGCACCAGCCCTTCGACCAGCATCCGGACATACCGCCCGGTGCCGCCGGACGTGGTGCCCAGCACGAAAGCCACCCGCACAACCCGCTCCTTCCTCGCCGCTCCCGGCCGCCGGGCCAGCAGCGGCACGCTCAGCCCGGCCCGCCCCGGCGCAGCAGCCCGGCCACGGCATCGGCGTCGACCCGATCGACCAGGGCCACGACCACGGCCCCCACCACCAGCGCGACGACGGCGGCCAGGACGGTGGCCCACACGTTGGGCCAGATGCCGCTCGCGCCGACCAGCTCCACCACGCCGGTCCCTGCCAGATAACCCAGGAATCCGCCCCCGGCCGCCGCGGCCGCCGCGCGAGGCAGGCCCGCCACCGCCGCGCTCCCCCGGGCGCGGACCACGGAGCCGAGCAGCAGCGCCCCGCCCACGCTCATGCCCACGCTCATGCCGAGTGCCAGACCGCCGATCTTCAAGCCCGCGGGCAGCGCCAGCGCGAAGACCGCCTGCGCGACCGCCGCCACCACCCACGCCGTCACGGTCCCGGTGGCGACCGCCCGGCCGCGGCCGGCCGCGTAGAGGACCCGGCTCAGATGAGCGATCAGCCCGTATCCGACCAGGCCCGGCGCGAACAGCGCGATGGCGTGGGCCAGCTCGGACGGGGACACGACGGTCTTGAACCCGAGGAACACCACGGCGCCCGGCCCCGAGGCGGCGGCCAGCACCCCGGCGGCCAGCCCGGACACCAGCACCACGGCCCGCGTGGTGCGCGCCGCCAGCTCGGCGAACGCCTGCGGCTCGCCGGCCTGCGCGGACAGCCGGGGGAACGCGCTGGTGGCGATGGGCACGGCCAGCACCGCGTACGGCACCAGGTAGATCGCCCACGCGTAGTTGTAGACGGCGATGGCGCCGGTGCCGATCGCGTTGTTGGACAGCACCAGCACCACGATCGTGGCGGCCTGCTGGGCGAGGAGCGCGGCGATCCCGGCGAAGGCGAGCCGGCGCACCTGCCCGGCCACCCCGTCGGGGAACCGCAGCGTGGGCCGCCACCTCAGCCCCAGCCGGGCCGTGGGCCCGATCACGGCCAGCACCAGGGCCAGCACCCCCAGGCTGGTCCCCAGCGACAGCGCCAGCTCGGCCGGGCCGGGCAGGGTCGCGGGATCGCTGTCGCCGCCGCTGAGCGGCACGAACAGCAGGTAGGCCACGATGACCACGATGCTGGACACCAGGGGCGCGACCGCGGGCCCGGCGAAGCGCTTGTGCGCCTGCAGCACGCCGTAGAGCACGACGGCGACGCCGTAAAGGGGGATCTGGGGCGCGAAGACGACCAGCATCCGGGTGGCGACCGCCGTCACCGCCCCGGTGTCGCACTTGTCGAGGCCCGAGCCGAAGAACAGCCCGATGACCGGCCCGGCGAACAGCGCGGTGAGCACGGCCAGCGGGACGAGCACGACGACCACCCATGTCAGCAGCGCCGAGCTGATCCGCCCCACCCGCTCGCCATCCGGGGCCCGGGTGTCCGCGCCCGCCAGCACCGGGACGACCATCCCGGCCAGCGCCCCACCGACGACCACCTCGAACACGATGTTGGGGATCTGGTTGGCGGTCATGTAAGCGGTCGAGAGGCAGTTGGTCCCCACCGTCTGGGCGAAGGCGTACTGCTTGGCGAACCCGGCGACGCGGGCCAGCACCGTGATGGCCCCGATGAGCATGGCGCCGCCCGCGACCCCCCGCGCCGTCACCACTGCCACCCGGCCTCCCCAGCCCCGCGCCCGATCGCGCCGACGCAGAACATCCTGGCAGGTCGTACCGACAAACGAGCGGTCACACAGGGTCGACCGGACGGCGGCCGAGCATGTCGAGGCGGTTGAGCACGGGGTTGCCGGCGATGACCTTGGTGAAGCTGACCTTCTCCGCGGCGGCGGTCAGCGCCACCACGGTGCCCAGCAGGACGTAGCGGCCCGGGCGGCCCAGCTTGGCGACGGCGGCAAGCCCGAGCAGGGCGCCCAGGGAGTTGGCCCCGGCGTCGCCGAGCATGGCGCGCTCCCCGAGGTCCTCCGGCAGCAGCGCCGCGGCGGCCCCCAGCGGCACGGCGGCCAGCGCCGCGGCTGCGGGCGAGTCGCGGAAGAGGGAGGCGGCCAGCAGCGGCCCGCCGGTCAGCAGGCCCACCTTGATGGCCCGGCCGGGGCGCAGGTCGAAGAGGTTGGCGAGGTTGGCGGCGCCGGCGATGGCGGCGCCGTTGACCAGGGTGTCGACCGGTCCCCGCGAGACGAGGGCGGCGGCGCCGAGCCCGGTGGCGCCGATGCCGAGGATCTTGACGGCGCCGCTGGTGACCTCGCCCCGGGCGAGCGCGGTCAGGTGGCCCTTGAAGCCCTTGGACGACGTGGTGCCGTACAGGTCGTCGTAGGCGCCGAACGCGCCGCTGCCGGCACCCGCGACGAGCGCGGCCAGGCGCAACCGCCCCGGCAGGCCGGGCGTGAGCGCGGCCGCCGTGCTCGCCCCCGCCACGAACGCGGGGCCTTCGAGCAGCGTGATGGGCTCGCCGCGGTGGTTCTTGCGCGTCCAGCGGCCGCTCAGGTCGGCTGGCTTGTTGCGGGTGAACGCGGCGTACGCGAGGCGGGCGGCCGCGGCGCCGATCGCGGCACCGGCGAGCGCGTAGAGGAGGCCACGGGCCTGGGTGGCAGGCATGTCAGCTCCCTGACTGGGTGGTGGGGGACGGAGTGGCGGTCGTCACCGTGGGCAGCATCGCCGAGGCGCCCTTGCCGATGCCGTACTGGCCGGCACGCCCGTTCAGCTGCTCCCGGAGAGAGTAGACGATCGCGACCCGGCCCGCGGGCATGTCGGCGGTATCGACCGAGCTGACACGCTTGGAGACCTCGCCGTCGTCGCGCAGGGCGGCGATCGGGTCGCCGGGCGCGGCGGGGGTCGCGACGGTCCCGGCCAGCACCGTGCCCTTGCCGGCCAGGTCGAGCCCGCCTGCCACGGAGACGAGCGCGCCCGCCTGGACCTCGGCGCTCTCGCCTTCGTACGGCTTCTCCGGCGCGAGCATGACGGCCAGCGTGGCCCGCTTGACCGGGTCGCCGTCGGTCGTGAGCAGCCCGCCCGTCTCGAACGAGCCGACGACCTCGGCGGTGGCGGGGTTGGGGGTGTTCGCCTGCGCCTGGTCGGGGGTGACGAAGGCAGCCGACAGCAGCATGGCGGCCCGGTCCCAGGAGGTGGCCGTGGCCGGGAAGATCATGTTGGCCGGCTTGAGCTGGCTGACCAGACCGTCCAGCACGCCGACGCCCTTGGGGTCGAAGAACTTCTCCGTCAGCGAGGCCCGTCCGGAGATCTCCGCGCCCGCCTGCGTGAGCACCTGCTGCGCGGCCTCGCGAACGGTGGTGCTGGAGCCGGGCGTCTCGACGAGGAGCACCCGCTGGCCCGTCAGGTCACCCGCCACCAGGTCCGGCGTCAGAGCGGTGATGAGCGCGTCGTTGCCGGACTCGCGGCCCTGCAGCGTGTCGAGCTGCGTCCGCAGCTCCTCCTTCGACTTGGTGAGCTGGGCGGCCACCTCCTGCGCCGACTTGACCGCGGGCTCCTGCAGCAGCGTGGTGCCCAGCACGATCCCCACCGCGAGCGCCAGGAAGATCGCGACGATGGAGACGAGGTGATAGCGAAAATCGATCACGAGAAGAGTCCGACCAGCCAGAAGATGAACGCGTTCCAGGCATCTTGCAGACCGTTCAGCCAGGTCTGGCCGATCGGTGAGAGGAAGAGGGCGACGCTCATCGTTATCAGCGCCGTGATCACGAGCAGAAGCAACTGCGGGGTGGAGATACGGCTGCGGTAGAGCCTGCTCACGCCCTTGGCGTCGATGAGCTTGCTGCCGATGATCAGCCGGGTGAGGAAGGTGCTGGCCATGCCCGGCCGGCCCTTGTCGAGGAACTCCTCCAGCGTGCCGTGGGTGCCCACGGCCACGATCAGCTCCGCGCCCTTGTCGTCGGCCAGGAGCATCGCGATGTCCTCGCTGGTGCCGGTGGCGGGGAAGATCACCGCCTCACGGCCGAGCTGGTGGACGCGCTCCAGGCCCGGCGCCCTGCCGTCGCGGTAGGCGTGTACGACGAGCTCGGCGCCGCAGGTCAGGGCCTTGGTGGAGACGGAGTCGAAGTCGCCCACGATCACGTCGGGCAGGTAGCCCGCCTCCAGGAGCGCGTCGGCCCCGCCGTCGACGCCGACGAGGACGGGACGGTATTCGCGGATGTAGGGGCGGAGGGTGGCGATGTCTTCCTTGTAGTGATATCCGCGCACCACGATGAGGACATGTCTGCCCTCCATGGGGGTGCGGATCTCAGGCACGCCGACTCCGTCGATGAGAAGCTTGCCCTCACCGCGAACGTACTCCATGGTGTTGACGGCGAAAGCCTCGATCTGCACGGCGAGCCCGGCGCGGGCCTCGGCCATGGCCGACTCGACGGCCTCGACGGTCTGCTCGCTGCCCTTGCCGACGATGTCGTCGTCGAGGTAAACGACGCCGTCGCTGACGCGTACGACGTCGCCGTCCTTGATGCGCTCGAACAGCTCCTGATTGGCGTTGTCGACGAACGGAACGCCCGCCTCGAGCAAAATCTGGGGCCCCAGGTTGGGGTAGCGGCCGCTGATGCCGCAGGCGACGTTCACCACCGCCGCGGCACCGCATGCAACGAGCGCCTCCGCGCTGACCCGGTCAACGTCAACGTGGTCGATAATCGCAATTTCCCCGGGCTGGAGGCGCTTTGTCAGCCTCTTGGTCCGCCGGTCGATTCTCGCCACTGCCGTTACACCGGGAAGGTCTCCAACCTTCCGGCCGCGGAGGCCCGGCATCTTGCTTCCCGGAACCTTCATCAAGACCATCCTGCCAGAGCGAAACAGCGCAGAGGCCACGCATTACGCGGCGTGTCCGCTATGTCACCCAGGATCACCTGTCTGCCGCGGCAAGTCCCAGGAGTTCTTCCGCGTGGGCCCTGCCCAATTCGGAGTCCTCCAAGCCCGCCAGCATGCGGGAGAGCTCGCGTACCCTGCCCTCGTGGTCGAGCGTGACCACGCCGCTGCGCACCACGCTGCCGTCGCTCGCCTTCTCGACCACCAGATGCTGGTCGGCGAACGCGGCGACCTGCGGCAGGTGGGTGACCACGATCACCTGCGCGGTGCGGGCGAGCCTGGCCAGCCGGCGCCCGATCTCGACCGCGGCCTTGCCGCCGACGCCCGCGTCCACCTCGTCGAACACGAATGTCGGCACCGGGTCCGCCCCCGCGAACACCACCTCGATCGCGAGCATGACCCGGCTCAGCTCGCCGCCGGAGGCGCCCTTGTTGAGCGGCAGCGGCGGCGCGGCGGGATGGGCGGCCATCCGGAGCTCCACCTCGTCGCGGCCCTCGGGGCCGAACTCCTCGCTCTCGGTGAGGTGCACCACGACCCTGGCATGGGGCATGGCCAGCGCCGTCAGCTCCTCGGTCACGGCCTGGCCGAACCGCTCGGCGGCGGCCTGGCGCACCCTGGTGAGCTCGGCGGCCAGGTCGGTGAGCCGCGCGGTCAGCTCCTCGTGCTCACGGGTCAGCTCCTCGATGCGCTCGTCATCGCCCTCCAGCTCGGCCAGCCGCGTGGCGGCCTGCTGCGCCCAGGACAGGACACCCGCACTGTCCTCCGCGTATTTCCGGATCAATCCGGACAGCACGGACCGGCGCTCCTGCACCGCCGCCAGCCGCGCCGGGTCGGCCTCGATCGACTCCGCGTAGGCCGCCAGGTCGGTGGCCACGTCGGAGATCAGGTAGCCGGCCTCGGCCAGCCGGTCGGCCACGGAGGCGAGCTGGGGGTCGAAGTCGCGCACGGCCTCCACGGCCGCCCGCGCCTCGCCGAGCAGCGAGATCACGTCGTGAGGGCCTCCCGCCGCCTCCATGGGGTCGCCGAGCAGCGCGGTGTGCGCGGTGGTGGCGGCGCTGCGCAGCGCGTCGGCGTGCGAGAGCCGCTCCTCCTCGCCGCGCAGCTCGGTGTCCTCGCCCGGCTTGGGGTCGACCTTCTCGATCTCCTCCAGGCCGAACCGCAGCCGGTCGGCCTCCTGCGCCCGCTCCCTGGCCCTGGTGGTCAGCTCCTCGAGCAGCGCGCCGACCTGCTTGTGCCGCTTGTACGCCTGTGAGTATGCCCGCAGCGGCTTGACCAGCTCGTTGCCGGCGTAGCGGTCGAGCGCCGCGCGCTGCCTGGCCGGCTGGAGCAGTCGCTGCTGGTCCATCTGCCCGTGCACGGCCACCAGGTCGTCGGCGAGGTAGGTCAGCGTGCCGACGGGCACCGTGCGCCCGCCGAGCCAGGCCCTGGACCTGCCCTCGGCCGAGACGGTGCGCGAGATGATCAGCTCGCCGTCCTCGACCTCGCCGCCGATGTCCTCGACCTGCTGGGAGACGCGCCCGGCCGGCTGGATGACCAGTGTGCCCTCGACCCTCGCCCGGTCGGCCCCCGGGCGGATGCGCGAGGGGTCGGCCCGGCCGCCGAACAGCAGCCCGAGCCCGGTCACGACCATCGTCTTGCCCGCGCCGGTCTCGCCGGTGACCACGTTGAAGCCCGGCGAAAGCTCGAGAACGGCCTCATCGATGACGCCGAGCCCCTGGATGCGGACCTCCTCGACCCTTGGTCGCACTGCCCACTCCCGTTCACTGCCGTGTCTGATGGTCACCCGCGTCGTCTCCGAACACGTGTGCCAACGTGTGCCCAGGCGATCCTACGCGGTCCCGCCTCCATTGACTCAGGGTCGCACCCTTCCGCGCCAGCCCTGGACAGGAAGCTCGAACTTGGCGACCAACCTGTCGGTGAACGGCGCGCCGCTGCTCTCCACGCCGTGCAGCCGCGCCAGGCGTACGGGCTCGGCGCCTCTGCGCACCTCGACCCGCGAGCCCGACGGCAACTCGAAGCTGCGCCGCCCGTCGCACCACAGGACGCCGCCCGGCGTCTCGGGCAGGATCTCGACGGCCAGCGTGGAGCGCGGCGAGACCACCAACGGCCTGGCGAACAGCGCGTGCGCGCTGATGGGCACCATGAGCAGCGCCTCCACCTCCGGCCACACGACGGGTCCGCCCGCTGAGAAAGCATAGGCCGTCGAGCCTGTCGGGGTGGCGCAGATCACACCGTCGCACCCCCACCGTGACAGGGGGCGGCCGTCGATCTCGGCGACCACTTCGAGCATGCGCTCCTGCTTCTCCACGGTGACCTCGTTCAGCGCCCACGTGTCGGCGATCACCCGGCCGTTCTGCCTGGCGAGAACGTCGATCGTCATGCGCTCCTCGACGTCGTAGCGGCCCGCCACGACGCTGTCGACCGCCTCGGCCAGGTCGGCGACCTCCGCCTCGGCCAGGAACCCGACATGCCCGAGATTGACTCCCAGCAGCGGCGTGCCCGCCGGCTTGGTCAGCTCGGCCGCGCGCAGCAGCGTGCCGTCGCCCCCGAGCACGATCATGACCTCGGCGTCCTTGACCGCGCCCGGGTCTCCGGGCACAGACTCCACGCCGCCGCAGCCGACCTCGGCGTACTCGGATTCGAGCACTCTGACGTTGATACCGGCGTCCACCAGCCGGTTGATGACCAGGCGAGCGCTCTCGACTGCGGCTTCACGCCCGGTGTGTACGGCGACCAGCACGGTCCGTTTCATTGCGGCCCTTCCGCGACGGCACGTTGGATCTCGGCTTCGAGGTCGGCGACAGAGGGCTCGCCCTCCCCTTTGCCTAGCCAGAGCAGATATTCGACATTTCCCGATGGTCCCGGCAACGGGCTGGCGGTCACGCCGCGCACGGTCAGCCCCAGCTCCCGGGCCTTGGCGGCGGCATCACTCACCGAACGCCCGCGCAACTCGGGATCGCGCACGACCCCACCCGCCCCGACGAGGTCCTTGCCCACCTCGAACTGCGGTTTGACCAGCATCACGAAATCGGCCCGCGGCGCGGCGACCGAGGCCAGCGCGGGCAGCACCAGCCGCAGCGAGATGAAGGACAGGTCACCCACGACCAGCGTGGGCGGCTCGCCGACCATCTCGGGGGTCAGGTCGCGTACGTTGACGCGCTCCATCACCGTCACCCGCTCGTCGGTACGCAGCGACCAGGCCAGCTGGCCGTAGCCCACGTCCACGGCGAGCACGTGGGCGGCGCCGCGGCGCAGCAGCACGTCCGTGAAGCCGCCGGTGGAGGCGCCCGCGTCGAGGCAGCGCCGGCCCTCCACCTTCAGGTTCTCGAACGCCTCGAGGGCGCCGAGCAGTTTGTGCGCTCCTCGCGAAACGTAGTCGGGCCCGTCCTCCGACTCCGCGACCACGATGGCGGAGGCGGTCTCGACCTGGGTGGCGGGCTTGCGCGCCGGCTGGCCCCCGACGCTCACCCGGCCGGCCTCGATGAGCTGCGCGGCCTGCTCCCGCGACCTGGCCAGGCCGCGGCGTACCAGCTCGCTGTCGAGGCGGATCCGCCGGCTCACTGCTCTTCCACTGCGGTGGCCAGCGTGGACTCGAGCCCGGAGAACGCCTCGTCGAAGACCTGCACGTGCTCACTCACCGGCAGCTCGCCAAGGCGGCCCAGACCGGCCACGATGGCATCGACCCGCTCGTCGCCGGTCTCCTCCGGCAGCTCACTCATGACTCGACCGTAACGCCTCCCGCGAGCGCCCGGGACCTTGGCAGGCGTGTCACGCGTTGAAGCTCATACGGGGGTGCTACTGATGTGGAACGCTACCGTCCGCAAAGGGAAATGAAAGGATGCGCATCATGGCAAGCGTCGAGGAGTGCCGGGCGGCACTGGTGAAGCTCGTCGCCCAGTTCGACGAGATCGACGAGCAGGATCGCGCCAAACACGTGGTCGAGCGGACGGTCAGCTGCCGGGTTCCCGACCTCGACGTGATCTTCTACGGCCGGCTGCACCACGGAGGGCTCGACCCGTTCACCGAGCATCCGCCAGCGGACGGCAAACCGGCGGACGTCAAGCTCACGATCGCGAGCGACGACCTGATCGCCCTGGTGGACGGGGAACTGGATCTCGCTCGCGCGCTGCTCGGAGGACGAGTGAAGATCGACGCCAGCTTCGGCGACCTCCTCCGCCTCCGCCGACTCCTCTAACAAATCCACCCCACCCAACAACCCCACCACCCCGGCCTTAGGGCCCTCACACGACCCCAACTCTCCCCCAGCCGCCCCCCAAGGGCGGCTCCAACCCACCGCCCCACCGCCCCGGCCCCGGCGTGCCCGACGCCCCCGACGCCCCCGACGCATCGTCCCGCCGAACGCAGCAGGCCGGCTGACGCCAATCAACCGCCACCGGCGTAGCCGCCACGACGGCACCACCCTCCCTCGCGCCAAGCCCACCCCTGCGCCACCCACACCAAGCTCACCAGGGTCGCCCCCGGCGCACCATGCATCCTGAGATATGCGGTGCCACCGGCAGCCCAGCGGCACCAATCGAGCCCACACCAAAGCTCTCGCCACGCCAACCGCGCGACATCACGCAGCTGAGACAGCCGAGCCCGCCGATCTCGACAGCAACAACCACAGCAGCAGCGGCGGAGGCAGCACCAACCGTCCCTGCATTCACCAGCCTCTACCCGGCAACACTTCAGCGAGATGGGCGCACCTCAACGGTGACCCAGCCCCGCGAATCTCAGCCCAACCGATCCAGCACGGGCTTCACCGCGTCCTCCTCGACGCGCCCGTCGCCGGCCACGGCCCACGCCGCGTCGCAGGCAGCCCGCAGCCCATCAATCCGGCTCCCGTCGCCGTCAAGCCGCAGCACGCCGTCGTGCCACCGGGCCTGCCACCCCCCGCAAGCCCCATCCCGCACCTCGGGATAAGACTCCAGCAGCGTGCGCAAATCCTCACCGACATAAGTGGGCCGATGATGCGGTCCTGCCGTCAGCACATCGACAGCCGCCGCCACCCCGGTCAGCACCAGCAGGCTCTCAACCCCCGCATTGGAGGCCCCCTCGATGTCGGTGTCCAGCCGATCCCCCACGACCAGCGGCCGCCGCGCCCCCGTACGGATCATGGACTCCCGGTGCAACGGCGGATCAGGCTTACCCGCATAAACCGGCTCAACCCCGGTAGCCGCCGCGATCACCCGAACCATCGCCCCGTTCCCCGGCAACTCCCCTCGCCCGGTAGGCATCGTGCTGTCCCCGTTGGAGGCCACGAACAACGCCCCCTGCCGCACCGCCAACGCCCCTTCCGACAGCAACCCATACGACAGCCCGGGGGCGATCCCCTGCACCACAGCGACAGGCGACTCGGCGGCGGTAGAAACCGGCCTAAGCCCTCGATCCCGTACGGCCAACCGCAACCCGGACCCTCCGACGACGAGCACGTTCGACCCAGGCGGCACCCTTTCGGCAACCAACCGGGCCGCAGCCTGGGCCGAAGTCACCACGTCGTCAGCTGAGGCCGGCGCCCCAAGCTCACGCAGGTGAGTGGCGATGGCAGCAGGCGTACGAGAGGCGTTGTTGGTGACGTACGCCAGCCGCACCCCACGCCGCTGAGCCTCCTCCAACGCCTCCGGCGCCCCCGGCACCGCATGGCTGCCCAGGTAGACCACACCGTCGAGGTCGAGCAGCAGGGTGTCATACCCGTCGATCAGCACAGTGCCTCCCCGTTTGACTCTCACGCCGCGTGCGACTTTAGCGCCGCCCCAACTCTGACCCATACGAAGGCCGACCATTTCCCCACCCCACCGCCCAACCCCGACCAGTCCTCACCCCACTGTGAGCTTGCGCCACACCAACACCCCTCGCGACAAAGCCCACTCGCGACCGCCGTAGCGTGGCGGGTGACCGTAGCCGCCCCTTCGCGCGCCGCGAACACGCCCACTCACACAGCGGAGCGAGGCTCCCCCCGCTCTGCGCCCCCGGGCGGTGAGCCATGCGTGGAGCTCTGCCCGGCTCGCGAGGGCCTTCTGACAACTCACCCAGGCTCCACACCGCCAGCGCTCCTCATCCCGTCCGCACCCTCACGCCAAAGCTCCACACCGACGGTCACGCGGGCGGCATCCCAAAACCACTAGCTGCACCCAGCAAACCTGAGCAGCCTTCACCTGCGCTGCGGCGCATGAGATCGCTTAATGCCACCCTCACGGCCCGCCGCCGCACCCTCTCGCCGCCGGACATGACGGGCACCCCCGCCATCGCCAACCGTCGGCCCGCCAGACCACGCCATTGCCGACCGCGCAAATCCCGCTCGAGAACGACAAAAACGCCGCTTACCGTCCACTCACATACCAGGCTTGACTCAAGAGGCCGCTCAAGATCCAACCCATCGCCAGAACGATGCAGGGCATCGCTCAACGCGCATCCCCACACCGGAACCACACGAGTTCAGACAGCCGAAGGAGACAACCACAAGAGACCAGGACCGCTGCCCGATACCCCACGCCCTCCGACTACATTTCGCGACGAGCTCGCAAGGTAGCGCGAACACTCTTCAAAGCCGACACATAATGCCGCTCATCCGGCCTCATGGCCACCGCGATGGCCAGGGGCTCCTGGGCCCCCTCCACATCCCCGGTCCGCCACAACGACAACCCCAAGCCAAAGTAGGCATAATCCTCGGCCGGATTAGCATTCACGATCTGGCGGAAACTGGCGGCAGCCTCCGCGTACTGCCGTGAATTGAACTGCGCCCGAGCCAACGCCTCCAGAATGCTGCGCGATTCGGGTTCGGCCGCGGCGGCACGCTCCAGCAGCGCGGCAGCGGCAGCCGGGCTACCTTCTTTCAGCAATCTCACCCCACGCTGATACCAGTCGTAAACTCCGCCCCCGGGAGCACCTGAGTTCTCGTCCTGAACGTTTCCATCGTGGGCCATGCGTGAGGACTCCTTCATCGCTGAACGAGGGCCCGCTTCGCCCTGCTGCGGAACGGGCACGGGCTGCAACCATGGGGCGACTTCCGGAAGGCACAAGCATTTATGGGAGCATGCCCGGTATGGGGACTCCTGAACTGCCGATGCCGGACGGGCTGGTGCTGCGACCCTTCCGAGGGGTACGTTTCGCCGTCGAAGATCCCGCCAAGGTGACCTCCCCACCATACGACCTGATCTCCGACGCCGACGTGGACGCCCTCCTGGACTCCCATCCGAACAACGTCGTCCGCCTCATCCTTCCCCGCTCGCCCCGGAGCGATTCCTCCACCAAGTCACCGGCCCCCCACCGGCAACAGGAACCAGGCGCTACCCCTGGCGCCCGAATTTCACCCAGCACCGCGCCGCACCGCCCGTCGGCCGACGGCGAGCCGACCACCACCGAACAGCAGGCGTCCACTCCTCCCACACCGTCCGACGCCGGGCTCGAAACCCGCTACGCCGAGGCCCGGGACACGCTGAGGGCCTGGCTGGACACGGGTGTCCTGGTGGCGGACGACGTTCCGGCGCTCTATGTGTACGAGCAGAGCGGGCCGAACGTCCTGCAACGAGGCTTGATCGGCGACGTGGGCCTGGCCGATCCGGGGCAGCGCATCATCCTCCCCCACGAGGACGTCATGCCCGGCCCCATCACCGACCGGCTCGCCCTCATGAGCACCACGCAGGCCAACCTCGAACCCATCTTCCTCCTCTACAACGGCGACAACGGCACGGCCACTCGCCTGGTGAACGAGGTGGCCTCGAAACGACACCCTCTCGTGTCCGCCCACACTGAGGACGGCCTCACGCACCGCCTGTGGGCCATCACGGACACCTCAGAGATCAACGCGATAAACGCCGACCTCCACGACCGCCAAGCCCTGATCGCCGACGGCCACCACCGGTACGCGACGTACCGCGTACTCCAACGCCAGGAGCACGCCACCCATCACTCACCTCGGCCCAACCTGTCGGTCTCCACCACCACCAGACCCGAACCACCCGACATCCCTAAGACGCCACCATCACCACCGGGCACCGCCACGTCAGAAGCCCACCCGTCCCGGCCTGCCACCATTTCAAAGGCCGAGTCGCCCACCCCCCTGGATGCAGAACCATCCACCACCCAGACACCCAGCGCCCTGGACGCCGAACCATCCACCACCTCAGAGACGCTGGCACCCAGCGCCCTGGACGCCGAACCATCCACCACCTCAGAGACGCTGTCGCCCAGCACTTTGGACGCGGGACCATCCACCACCTCAGAGGCGTTGGCACGCAGCGCCGCAGAGGCAGAGTCGGCCGCCACTCCCAAGGCGCACCCGCTCACCACCGCCGCGCATCCCGCCACCACTCCACAAGCCGAGCAGCCCGCCATCTCAGCAGCTCAACCCGACGCCACGTCCAAGGCCCTACCGTCTCCCTCTGACGTCGAGCCAACGGCTCCCCCACCTCATCCCGCCATCCCCTCGGATCCGAAGACGCTCTCCCCCAGCGGGAACCTCGGGGTGGATGGGAAGTCGCCGATCCCTGGGGTCCCCCATGCCTCCCACATCTCCGGGACCTCTGCTACCGCCGGTGTCTCCGGTGAGGCCGGATCCGGGCGCTCCGGCGGCCGCCGTTCAACTCCAGAGCCCGTTGTCGGGCCGTGGGACTTCGGGCTGGCCCTGCTCGTCGACTCCACCGCGTACCCGCCCAATCTGCAGGCCATCCACCGCGTGATCCCCGGCCTTCCCCTCGCCGAGGCGACCACCAAGGCCAGGGCTGCGTGGCGCGTTCACGACTTCGACGACTTGGCGCAGGGTCTGGTCGCCCTGAAGGAGGCTCCGGAGCCGGCCTTCCTGCTCGCCGGGGAGGGCGGCACGCACCTGCTCACCGACCCCGACCCGGTGCAACTCGCCCGCGCCATGCCGCCCGACCACTCCGACCGTTGGAACTCCCTCAACACCTCCGTGCTGACGGAGTTCGTCCTGCCGAAGGTGTGGGGTATGCGCGACGACGAGCAGGCCGTACGCATCGTCCATCACGACACGGACGCCGCGGTGCGACTGGCCATCCGCACCGGCGGCACCGCGGTGCTCCTCAAGCCGCTCGCGGTCGACGACGTGCTGGCTGTCGCTGCAGGCGGCGAACGAGTCCCCCGCAAGTCCACCTCCTTCGGCCCGAAACCCAGAACCGGCCTGGTCCTCCGTACGTTCGACATCGACTGACGCAGACGCCTCCTCCCAACCGTGGCGCCTGATTCTTCACAACCGCTGCCGTCTGATCGAGTGCAGGGGCTCCCGCCGTGCATGAAGCGCGCCGCGAGCATGGGGACGCCCTCGCCCCTGTGCGAGAACTACCCGTGCGCGATGGCACTCACGGAACGGCGCACGCCCCAGCACGATCACCCGTCCGGGGACCGCCCCGATCAAACGGTCAGCCCAGCCGCCCACCAGCGAGCGCGTCCTGGCCGAACGACGCCGCGTGATGGCCGCGAACATTACCGCTGGCCGCAGAGGCCGGCCATGCTCTCTCGGTCGAGGCATACGCCGTGCCCGGTCGAGGGAATCTACGCCTGCGGCGGCCAGCTCGCCCCCCACGGAGAGCGGGCCGGGCGGCCTCCGGCGCTCTCCGCACGCCAGCCCGCAGTGTCCGTGGTGCGCCAGTGTCCGTGGTGCGCCAGTGTCTCCGGTGCCGCCAGTGTCCCCGGTGCCGCCAGTGTCCCCCGTGCCGCCAGTGTCCCCGGTGCGGCCAGTGTCCCTGATGCGGACACTGGCTCAACTTGCTGGGGCGAGGTAGACCACTTGGCGGGGGATCAGGGCGGCGAGGCTTCCGTGGGGGCTGAGGGTGGGGTCGTCCGGAAGGTCCGTGGGGAGGGGAACGTCGGCTTCGTACGGTCTGGCGGAGCTCACCTCCACCTCGTACCGCCAGATCTTGGCTGCGGACGGGCCGAAGACGCGGCAGCGGAAGGAACCTGTCACCTCCATGTAGTCGCGGGGTTTGAGGCCACGGACTGTGGCTGCCGTCTCCGCGTCGAAGGTGACGCACGGGATGCTGTCGGTCAGGGCCGCGCCGCGTCGGTTGCGGCGGCGGCGCACGATGATGCGCCACTTCGCCACGGTGTCGCCGCTGGGCAAGGAGTGCTCCTCGACCCCCGCCGACAGCCGGCCTACCAGCAGGACTTCGTTTCGGTCCACTGTCGTCCTCCGATCGGTGCTCTGGTGGAGATCACTATCTACGATGAGGAGGAGGCCGGATCGGTTGGAATGCCGTTCTGGGGACAGCGGCTGGAGGGTCGGGAGTTCCTGTGGAAAACATCACCGCGTTGGGTGGCGACGTCTATGAAATCGACACCAAAATGGCTGGATACACGGGTATCACGGCCGGCTATCTGATTTTGGGGGATCGGCCGTGCCTCGTGGAGACGGGCACCTCGACCTCGGCGCCTGTAGTTCGCGATGCGCTGGCCTCGCTCGGCGTCGGCCCGGAGGACCTGGCCACCGTCGTGGTGACGCACATTCATCTGGATCATGCCGGTGGCGTGGGCGACATCGCCAAGTTCTTCCCGTCCGCACAGATCGTCGTACACGAGAAAGGCGCCCGCCATCTGGCTGATCCGTCACGGTTGATGGCGAGCGCGCGCATGGTGTGGGGTGACAAGCTCGACACGCTATTTGGTGAACTGTCCCCCACCGAGGCCGAACGCATCGTGGCCCTCGGCGACACCGGAGCCATCGACCTGGGCAACGGACGCACGCTGAACAGCCACTACTCCCCTGGGCACGCGAAACACCACGTGGGCCTGATCGACTCCGCCACCGGCGACCTGTATGTCGGCGACGCGGCCGGCGTCTACCTCCCTGAGACGGGCGATCTCCGTCCGGCGACGCCGCCGCCGGACTTCGACCTGCAGACGGCGCTCGACTCGATCGGGTTGTTCGGGGCGCTTGGGCCGCAGCGGCTGCTGTTCAGCCACTATGGGCCGGTCGATGCCGTACAGGAGACCTTGGAGCGGTCTGCGGAGGAGCTTCGCATCTGGGTTGATCTCACTCGGCAGGCTCATGCTGAGGGGATGGATCTGGACCACGCTGTCGCCATGGTCAGGGATCGCACCAAGGATCGGTATCGGGCGTTGGAGGCTGAGGCTGGGGAGGATGGGGCGGCTGAGCAGTTCGAGCTGTTGAGTGGTGCTCCGTCGAACGTGGCGGGGATCCTCCACTGGCTCAACCGCGTCTCACCGTAGCCGCGCGTTGTGGGAGGTGCCGGGCGATGGGGGCGGGCAAGTGTCCCCGCCGTCGCCCGGCCCGCTTTCGTCCCCTGGCCAATGCCCAGAGGTCGTGCGTGCGTCGGTTCTCGGCGTCATACGTGTCAGGGGTCATGCCGTTGCACGTGCGCCGGCCTCGTCGACGTCAGGTGCCTGCGATCAACGCGTGTACGGGCCGCCAGGCGCACACGCGGCTCCTCGTCCTCGGACACCCGCGTAACTCCGCGTCACCTGACGCGTGCAAGTTCCTCGCCGTCAAAGACATGCAGGATTCTCGACGCGAGACGGGTGCGGGACTTCACGCGGATCGGACGCGTATGGGATCTCAGGGCCGCCAGACGTGAGCTGGGTTCCTCGGCACCGTACGCGTGCCGAGCTCTTCGCCCTCAATCGCGGGGGATCCTCACGATCAAGCCGTACGGGATCCCTCGAGGCGTTCGTCATTCAATGCGACCGCGAGCGGTCGCCCACCCCGTCCCCGCCGTAGCGGACCGCCTTGACCGTCGGGTGGCGACGGTAGCGGTCCGGGTACGGCGGGGATGTGGTGTCAGTCGTCGGACTTGCGCTTGACGTCTGAGGCGGGCTCGTCGGACTCGTCGTTGAGCGTGTCGCCGAAGTTGGGCTCGATGAATGCCGGGGTGATGCCCGGTGCCTCGGCCTGCTTCGCAGCCTCCGGAGCAGTCCGCTGCTCGTCAGTGCCCTCGTCAGCGTCGGCGGGACCGGTCTGCTCGGGCGCTTCGGCCGCGGCAACCTGCTGTCCACGATCCGATGCGTCCGCCGGGGCCGCTTCTCGCGACTCCTGATCCCGTACGTCTGCCGAGGCCGCTTCCTGCGGCTCCTCTTCCAGAACGTCCGCAGTGGCCACGTCTTCCGACTGGTCTTCCAGGACGTCGGCCGGCGCCGCTTCCCGCGGTGCCTCCTCGGCCGGGGCCGAATCCGGTGACTCCTGATCGACTACGTCGGCGCGCGCCTCGTTCGAGACGTTCTCCGGGGAGGACAGGAGGTCGCCCGCTTCGGCCAGGGCCGTCGCGTCATCCACGTCCTCGGCCGCCTCAGCTGCCTCGGCCGCGCCGGCGTCGTCGAAGTCGTCCTCGTAGTCGAAGTCCTCCTCGACGTCCTCGATGACGGACCCGGTCAGCTCGGCGTAGCGTTCGGCGGCGTCCGTCTCCCCGTCCTCGTCGAACGCCATCGCCCGCCCGAACCAGTCCGTAGCCGCCTCCTGGTGCCCGGCCTCGGCCAGAGCGTCCGCATACGCGAACGCCAGCCGCGCCGACCACGGCCTGGGCTGCGGGTCACGCAGCTCAGGGAGGCGCTGCAGGGTGATCACGGCGGCGTCGTGCTGGCCCAGGTCACGGCGGGCGCCGGACTCGACGATGGTCAGCTCGATGCGTCCGGCTCGGTCGAGGCGCTCGGCCTCTGGCGAACGTACGAGATCAAGCGCCCGCTCCGGACGGCCGAGACCGCGCTCGCAGTCAGCCATGACCGGCAGGTACGCGTCAGAGCCCGTCATCCTCCTGGCCGCGCGCAGATCGCTCAGCGCCTCGGAGAAGTGTCCCGCACGGTAGGCGACGATGCCCGCGGCCTCCCGTACGACGCCGATCCTGGCCGCGAACCTACGTGCCACCTTCGTGTGCTCGTGCGCACGGTCGGGGTCGTCGTCCTCGAGCGCCCGTTCGGCGGCGACGAGATGCCGGCCCACCAGCTCGGCGAGGTCGCCGGGGAGGGACCTCAACTCCTCGCGAACTTCCTTGTCGAGCTCGTCCGCGGTGATGTCGGGCGCGACCTCGGGAAGCTTCTCGCGCTGCGGGGCCTCGGCCTCGCGGTCGGACCTGCCGTACCTGGCGCGGGTGCCCGAGGAGCCGGGACGCTCGTCGCGGTCGTCCCGCGAGAACGGCCGCGAGTCCCGACGGGGACCGAAACCGCCTTCGCGACGGTCGCCGCCGCCACGCGGGCCACGGTCGCCCTCGCGCCTGCCGCCGAATCCGCCTTCACGACGGGGACCCCGGTCCTCCCGGAACCCACCTTCGCGGCGGTCGCCGTAACCGCCTTCCCGGCGGGGGCCGCGGTCGTCCCTCGAGAACGGACGCGAGCCTTCGCGCCGGGGGGCGTAGCCACCCTCGCGCCGGTCACCGTAGCCGCCCTCACGACGGGGGCCGCGATCATCCCGATCCCGGAACGGACGACGCTCGTCACCCTCACGACGCGGACCGCGATCGTCGCGGAACCCGCCCCCGCGGCGCGGGCCCCGGTCTTCACGGAACCCACCCTCACGACGGGGACCCCGGTCATCGCGGAACCCGCCCTCACGACGCGGGCCCCGCTCATCGCGGGGAGCGCCCTCACGACGCGGACCGCGGTCATCGCGGGGAGCGCCCTCGCGACGGTCGCCATACCGGCGCTCGCCGAAGCCGCCTTCCCGACGCGGACCGCGGTCGTCGCGGGGACCGCCCTCACGGCGGTCGCCGTACCTGCCCTCGCGCCGATCGCCGAATCCGCCCTCACGACGGGGGCCGCGATCATCCCGATCCCGGAACGAACGACGCTCGTCACCCTCACGACGCGGACCACGATCGTCACGGTCCCGGTAGGTACGACGATCGTCGCTCCGGGGACCCCGATCATCACCCTCGCGCCGAGGGCCACGGCTGTCGCCGAAGCCGCCCTCGCGGCGCGGTCCTCGGTCATCGCGGAAGCCGCCCTCGCGACGCGGACCGCGATCGTCACGGAAGCCGCCCTCGCGGCGCGGTCCTCGGTCATCGCGGAAGCCGCCCTCGCGACGCGGGCCGCGATCGTCAGGGAAGCCGCCCTCGCGGCGCGGGCCCCGGTCTTCGCGGAACCCACCCTCGCGGCGCGGACCGCGGTCATCGCGGGGAGCGCCCTCGCGACGGTCGCCATACCGGCGCTCGCCGAAGCCGCCTTCCCGACGCGGACCGCGGTCGTCCCGGGGAGCGCCCTCACGGCGGTCGCCGTACCTGCCCTCGCGCCGATCGCCGAAGCCACCCTCACGACGGGGGCCGCGATCATCCCGATCCCGGAACGGACGACGCTCATCCCCCTCGCGACGCGGACCACGATCGTCCCGATAGCCCTCGTCGCGCCGCGGCGTCCTGTCTCCACGATCGTAGGGGCGCGACCTGTCATCGGAACGGAACGGACGGTCGCCGCCGGAGTCTCGCCCGCGAGAGCCGTACCCGCCGCTCCTGCCGCCTCCGCTGGAGCGCCCGTCCCCGTAGTCGCCGCGCCCGCGCTGTCCGCCGTCCGATCCGTTATCTCTGTTCACTTCTGGTCCATTTCGTTGGCTCACCCAGCGGACTCACAACGACGGTCCACCGTGGCTGGTCGCCGCCCTCAGGCCTTACGCGACGAAGGCCACCCGTGGGGTGGCCCGGTTCCTACCAGCCTAGCAAGCCCCAGTACGTCCATGAGCCCGGACGCAAGCCATATATCGGCGGGACCACAAACGCAGGGTCAGCGAGGGTGTTCGCCATGTCACTACGCCTCCGCGAAATATCTGAATCCACGTCCAGATCCTGATCCCTACCGCTGGGATCCGCCGGCGTCGAAGCGATCGATGCCTGTCCTCTATTAACGAAGACAGCGGAGGAGGCACTCGAATTGCGAAACAGCGCACAGCCGTGCCCTCCAGGCAACAGCACACTTACCGAAATGTGCGCTCGAAGCCAATGTGGCCGGTGTTAGTGCAGGGGCGGGCAGCAGGCCGTACGAGAGAGCGCCTCACGGCCCCGCCCCCCGGAGGCACGACACAAAAAAAAGGGGGTCCGACGCCCAAGGCGTCGAACCCCCTCAAAGATTGTCCGGCGGCGACCTACTCTCCCACACCCTCCCGAGTGCAGTACCATCGGCGCAGAGAAGCTTAACTTCCGGGTTCGGAATGTAACC
>NZ_JBITHZ010000007.1:0-414368 GCF_044458585.1 Nonomuraea sp. NPDC050451 | reverse complement strand
CCGTCCGCGCCGGACACCCCGCCCGCCAACAAGCTGCTGGCACCGGGGGCAGGGCTGGTGGACCGCATCCGAGACCTTCTCACGGGCCGAGGACGCTCCTGAGACGAGGACTGACATATAGCATCCTCATGCTCCTAGGCTGCTCGCCATGGGCGACAGCGGAACATTTCTCCAAGTGGCGGACATCACTGCGGCGCTGGACACGGTGCTCTCCACCATGCGAGCCGCAGGTGTCAAGATCACTTACCGCCTGGGGGGCACGAGCGCGGCTCTCCTCCAGGGTGTTCACCTTCCTGTCGGGGACATCGACCTGCTGGCGGCGCGGCGAGAGGACGTGGATGAGTTCGGGGCCGCGCTCGCCGCGTTCCCCTGCCTCCACGCTGTCTCGTGGCTTCCGGAGTCCTCGCAATACTTCGCCAGGTACGAGGTGCACGGGGTCAAGGTGGAGATGAGCACCGTCGAGAGGGAGGCCGACTCCGACGGGATGGAATGCGTCGGTCGCGGCCCATGGCAGCACTACGTGTGGATCGCCTGTGGCTCGCACCAGGTTCCCACGGTCCGGCTGGAACTGCGGCTGGCGACGGAACTCGTACGGGACAGAGCCGACCGTTACGAACCCCTCCTCGACCACATGAGCGCGCATGGGTGCGATTTCGACCTGTTACATCGAGCCATGAGAGACCAGGGCGTGTCAGCGGAACGCCGGCGCCTGGTCCGGGACCGCCTCGCCCGCCCTTGATCTCTTCACTTTGCGGACAGCGTCCGCATGGCCCGGCGAGTGCGGAAGCCGGAGAGCGGCCGGGCATGGTCAGCTCAGGCCGTGCCTGGCGGCCCATCCGGCGAGTCTGTCGCATTCGGTGCTGGGGCAGCGTACGAGGTCGCCGCCCCGGACGAACAGCCTGTTCTCGCTGTAGCCCTGCTCGCCTGCTTCCAGCAGCCGGTAGAAGGCCTCCCGGCTGCCACCCGAGGTGACCTTGTTGTAGAAGGGCGTGGAGCTCGCGTCACCGGTGGGCCGGTCGTAGCGGAAGTCTCCCGTCAGAGTCTTGCCGATGCTGGTCAGGCAGGTGGCGTAGCCGATCTTCGCCGAGATCGGCTTCATCGCGAAGCCCGCCATCAGGCCGTGGTCCTGGTAGCGGTAGAGCTGCGCGCCTCCGACCTCCTTCACACGGGCCTTGCAGCGCTTGACGGAAAGCGCGGCAGTGGTGTCTTGACGCATGAACGACTGGGACGGCTTGGCACCGCCCTGGTAGCTGTACGTGAAGCTGGTGACCTTCGACGGTTTGGTGGTGTCGGCGCACTGCGGCGTGAGGTTGAGCGCCGGTCCGAAGCCCGCGTCGCCGATCATGCGCTGCGTGATGCTCTCCCCCCGCCTCACCAGCACGAGGTGATACTCGCGGCCTTCGACGGTGGCGGAGCGGTACCCCCTGATGTCGGCCGACTTGCCGCCGGCCTGGACGAAGTGGCCGACCCAGTCGGCGCGGGAGGTCCCGCAGGCGCCCGCGGCGGCCGCGGAGGTGGTTACCGGCCCGGCTGCCGCGAAGGTCGCGGCGAACGGCAGGGCGGCCAGGGCGGTGGTGAGGCGACGCTGCACGACTCCCCAATCTCCGAAAGTGATTGTTCGACTACTTAGAGTATGTATATGGGGAGAGCGGGCCGTTCGCCGCCATGGGCGGTGCCGTGAGTAATGACTTCTTTTCTCTTTACTAGTTTCGACCGGGACACTCCCCGAGCTTTGCTGGAAACGTGGTCCTTGTTGAATGAAAGGTCCTCCATGGAGCGCCTCGCCGCTGTTGGCGCTCGTCCCGTATCCAGGCTCGCGACCGAGTGGGAAAGAGACCAGAGGCGCCCCTGAAGGCATTTTCAGGAGGCCGTCATGGCTCGCTCGCGTATTGTCTTCTCGCTGTCGCTCGTGGCGGCAATCGCATTGGTGGCGCTGGTGCTCGGAGTGGTGGGCGGCCGGGCGACGAGTTCGGCGGGCCAGGCAGCGGGCGGAGGCTCGGGCGGAGCGGCGAGCGGCAAGAAGATCGACGTGGTCATCAAAGCGAGTGACTCCTCGTTCTGGCAGACCATGATCGCCGGGGCGAAGCAGGCAGGCGGGGACTTCGGCATCAAGGTGAGCACCTTCGGCCCCACGTCCGAGACGAACGTCGACGAGCAGGTGCAACTGGTGGAGAACGCCATTTCCCGGGGCGTCGACGGGCTTGTCATCGCGCCCAACTCCTCCAGCGCCCTGAACTCGGCGATCGACCGGGCACGCAAGGCAGGCCTCAAGGTCATCACCGTGGACAGCCGCGTGACCACCGCGTCGGAGGGCTTCATCGGCACCGACAACCTCAAGGCCGGAATGCAGGCCGGCAAGCGCATGTGCGAGCTGCTCAAGGCGCAGAACAAGACGAGCGGCGGCGTCATGATCGAATCCTCCGTGGCCGGCATCCAGTCACTGGTCGACCGGGACGCCGGCTTCAAGCAGGGGCTCGCACTCAATTGCCCGCAGGTCAAGGCGGTGCTGCAGCGCTTCAACAACAACGACATCAACACCGCGGCGTCGCAGGTCAACGATGCACTGACCGCCAACCCAGACCTGGCTGGGGTGTTCGCGGACAACAACACCTCGGGAGTCGGCGCGGCGCGGGCGATCCAGGACAACAAGGCGGCCGACACCGTCCCCGTCGTGGCGTTCGATTCCGACCCGCAGGAGAACGCCGCGCTGGCCGCCGGCACCATCGACGCGCTGGTGGTGCAGAACCCTTACTTCTTCGGCTATCAAGGCGTTCTGGCGGCCGGAATGGCCACGGTCGATCGCATTCCACCGCGTGACATCGACCCGGGCGCCGTCGTGGCGGACAAGAAGAACATGAACGAGCCCGATGTGAGGCAGTTGCTCAATCCGCCGACGATGAAGGCCGAATGATGAGCAGGCCTGTTGTCGAGCTACGCGGCGTGTCCAAGGCATTCGGCCCCGTCCAGGCGCTCAGCAATGTCTCACTCCGTCTCGTACCCGGCCAGGTGAATTGCCTCGCCGGGGAGAACGGTGCAGGGAAGTCCACCCTGATCCGAGTGCTGACGGGCGCACTGCGCCGAGACAGCGGCAGCTACGAGATAGATGGCCGACCGGTCACCATGCCGACCCCCGCACATATGCGCGCAGCCGGGGTTCAGGCCGTCTACCAGGAGCTCAGCCTTCTCCCGCACCTGTCGGTCGCGGAAAACCTGTTCATGGGCCGCCTTCCCGCACGGAACGGCGTCATCGCCAAGGGCCGACTATGGGCCCATGCCAGGAAAGCCCTCGACGAGATCGGCCTGACGGACGTCAGCCCGAACGCGATCGTGGAAGGGCTCCCGGCGGCCACGCGCCAGCTCGTGGAGATCGCCAAGGTGCTGAGCGCGGGCTCCGTCAAGGTCATCGTGTTCGACGAGCCGACCACAGCGCTCACCGAGACGGAGTCGGAGCGGTTTCTTGAGCACATCAGGCGGCTGCGCGAGCGCAATATCGCGATGCTCTACGTGACCCACCGGCTTGAGGAGATGTTCGAGATCGGCGACTGGGTGACGGTCCTGCGGGACGGGGGCCTGTCAGAGGAAGGGCCGATCGGCGACTATGACGAAGATCGCCTGATCACCGCGATGGTCGGCCGGGAGATCAGCTCGCTCTACCCGGAGACCCACCGGCACGCCGGAACACCCGCGCTGCGGGTCCGGGGACTGCGCCGCTTCGAGAACTCGCCGGTCATCGATCTCCACGTCGGATCCGGAGAGATCCTCGGCATCGGAGGGCTGCTGGGGTCGGGGCGGAGCGGGTTGCTGCTGTCCATCTTCGGCGCGTCTCCTGTCGTCGCCGGTGAGGTGGAGATCGAGGGCAAGCGCGTGAAACCGTCCGGACCGCGCACGATGATGAACGCCGGGGTAGGACTCCTCACCGAGGACCGCAAGGTGCTGGGGCTGCTGCCGGAGCTGTCGATCCGGGAGAACGTCACCATAGCCAGCCTGCGCAGCGGCTCCCGGCGTGGTCTCCTGCCCGGTCGCGAGCAGGTCGAGGAGGCGGACCGGCTGCTCGACAGCCTGCGGCTGCGGGCCGGTTCCTACGCCCAGCCGGTGTCGACACTGTCCGGCGGTAACCAGCAGAAGGTCCTGCTCGCCCGATGGCTGCTCACCGAGCCGAAAGTACTGATGTTCGACGAGCCCACGAAGGGCATCGACGTCGGGGCCAAGGGCGAGCTCTATACGATCATCGGGAACCTGGCCGCGAAGGGGCTGGGGATCATCGTGGTCTCTTCGTATCTGCCGGAGCTGCTGGGGCTCGCAGATCGCATCCTTGTGCTGCGCGACGGGGCGGTCGCGGGCGAACTTCCCGGATCCGCCACCGAGGAGGACGTGCTCCACCTGGCAAGCGGTACCAGAGGCCCGGCGGCAGTGGAACTTCCACCGACCCCAGACGGCCCAGGAGGGGTGAGCCGGGATGCCTAAGCTGATCTGGCGTGAGCCGATCGAGACCACGACGATCGTCAACAGGCCACCGGGCGGTGCGGAAGCGGGACAGAAGACGGCGCCGAGGCCCGGGGAGGCGCCCGAGCTGGCGACCGGCACCAGGCGACGGGTCCTCACGCTGGGGGACATCGCGGGACGGGAGAGCGGCGGTCTCGTCGTACTGCTCGTGGCGGTCGGCGCTCTCACACTCGCCAGTGACGAGTTCCTCACCGCCAACAACCTGGCCAACCTCGCCCGGCAGGTCGCGATCTTCGGGATCATCGCGGTGGGCCAGCTCCTGGTCATCTTGACCGCCGGAATCGACCTGTCGGTCGGATCGGTCCTCGGCCTGGCAGGTGCTTCCACCGCGCAGCTCCTGGTGGCCGGCCTGCCGATCCTGCCGTCGATCCTGCTCGGGGTGGGGATCGGTACCGGACTCGGGATCGTCAACGGCCTGCTGGTCACCCGAGCCCTGCTGCCGCCGTTCATCGCCACCCTGGGCATGCTCGGCATCGCCCGCGGAATGGTCCTGCTCAGCACCGACGCCCAGACCATCCAGGGCGTGCCGGAGGCATTCCAGGTCATTGCCAACGGCACGATCCTGGGCATCCCCAACCTTCTCATCATCGCCGTCGCGGTCACCGCCGCGATGTGGTTCGTGCTCTCCCGGACGGTCTTCGGCCGCTACATCTACGCTGTCGGCTCCAACCCCGAGTCGGCCCGCCTCGCAGGCGTCCCCGTCCGCCTGGTGACGATCTCGGTCTACGTGATCTCGGGCACGCTCGCCGGTCTCGGCGGGGTGCTGCTGGCCTCACGGCTGGGAGCGGGCATCCCCACCGCCGGTACGGGCTTCGAGCTCAGCGCGATCGCTGCCTGTGTCATCGGTGGCGCGAGCCTCTTCGGGGCGAAGGGAAGCGCGATCGGCGCCTTCACCGGAGCGCTGATCATGGGTGTTCTCAACAACGGTGGCAACCTCCTGGCGATCAACGCCTTCTACCTCCAGATCGCCATCGGTGTGCTCATCCTCGTCGCGGTCGGGTTCGACCAGCTGAACGCCAGGCGGTCGTCCGCCGGCGGTTGAGCGCTCAGCCGAGCCAGGCGGTGATCTGGGTCATGGCGGTGGCGGCCCAGCCGAGCTTGAGGTGGTTGAGCGCGAGCGTCGCGGTCGCGGCCCGGTTCGTGATGCCGTCGCTCGCGGTGCAACTCGCCACGAAGACGGCGCCGTCGGACGGTCCCGTGTGCTCGTTGTGCAGCAGCGCCATGTCCGGCATGTTGCCGCACAGTTGGTAGACCGGCACGCTCGATGGAGTGCCCGCGTCGATGAGGGGCCGCACCAGCGAGCCCCTGTCGATGGCCCACTGGATCCCGCGGCCGACGGTGTAGAAGCCGGTGCCGCCGTAATAGGTGGTGTACCAGTCCTGCTCGGTGGTGGGCAGCGGGTAGACGTCGTCCCAGCGATAGAGCATGTCGTCGGAGCCCGGGTAGGCGTCGCCCTCGTAGCTCAGCTCGGGATGGTTACGCCACAGGCCGTAACAGACCATCTGGGTGTGGGGCGCGGGCGCATTCAACGATCCCCCACACTCCGGAAATATTGCGAAATCGTGGGTCCAGCCGTGCCGGTAACCCCAGTCGAAGCCCTTGTTCGGCCCGCCGAGGAGGATCAGCTTCCTGACACCGCCCGCGTAGGCCGTGCCCCAGGGCTTGCGCAGCGACGAGACGTACATACGCGCGTTGAACGCGCCCTTGGACCACCCGATCACGTCCACCTGCGCCGCACCGGTCTTCGCCTGGATCCTGGTGACGGCGTCGTGGATCTGCTCCGCCCAGTAGTGGCCGTCCCCTGTGACATGCGGGAAGCCGATCGCGAACACCTTGTAGCCCTGCCCGGTGAGGTGCTGCATGAGCCCCGTGGTGGGGCAACTGGCCTGGCCGCAGCCGTACGAGCCTCTGGCATCGGGATTGGCCCAGGCCAGATCGGCGTTCTGGTTGGCGCCGTGCACCAGCAGCACGGGGGTGCCCTTGGCGCCTGTCTGCCAGCCCGGCGCGTGGTACAGCAGGAACCGCGAGGAGTGCGGCCGGGCGATGTCACCGAACAGGCGCCTGGTCTGCCCCGTCTGATCGCCACGCCCGTCGGGCGGATAGGTCTCGGCCTGGAACCCGGTGGAATTGTCCTTGAGGCGCTCGACCAGCGCCCAGCCGTTCTCCAGTCCCGAGGTGTAGGTGGCCTCCAGCGTCACCGACGCCGCCGCGGTCGCGGCGGCGGGCGTCGTGAACAGTGCTCCGGCTGCCAACGCGAGAGCCGTGGCCACTCGGCTGCACGAACGTCGTCCCATCAGACCTCCACGAAGCTCGGATGAGCCAAGTTCGCCCGATCGAGAGGCGCGGGTCAATGTGAGCCGCACCCATAGCCCTGTGTCGGTCAACACCCCGAAACCTGCCGCCGAATCGCGAATCGTCCCTTCGTAGATAATCCGTTCCGGGACGACTTGGGTAGGCTGGCGGCATGACGGCAATGGCTCCCGCACGCACTGAAACCGACCTGTCCTTCCTGCTCGACCACACCAGCCACGTGCTGCGGACCCGGATGACGGCGGCGCTCGCCGAGATCGGGCTGACGGCGCGCATGCACTGCGTCCTGGTCCACGCACTGGAGGAGGAGCGCACCCAGATCCAGCTCGCCGAGCTGGGCGACATGGACAAGACCACGATGGTGGTCACCGTGGACGCGCTGGAGAAGGCCGGCTACGCCGAGCGCCGCCCGTCGAGCACCGACCGGCGGGCACGGATCATCGCGGTCACGGACGCGGGCGCGGCCATCGCCAAGCGCAGCCAGGAGATCGTGGACGGCGTGCACCGGGCGGCACTCGGCGCGCTTCCGGGCGACGAGCGCGAGGTCCTGGTACGTGCCCTGAACCGCCTGGTCAACGGACATCTCGCCACCCCCGCCGAAGGACCCCAGCAGGCACGCCGGGCACGGGAGCGCGCAAATTAGATCCGAAGAGGATCGTCTATTACGGAACTATCTGCTACGGTCTCTCTTGTCGACTTGAGACGGGAGAGACCATGTCGTACGTGCGTAACTCGCGCTGGACCGCGCTGGGCGTGCTGTCCGCGACGGGACTGATGACGGTCCTGGACGGCAGCATCGTGACGGTGGCGATGCCCGCCATCCAGCAGGACCTTGGCTTCTCGGGCGCCGAGCTGAGCTGGATCGTCAACGCCTATCTGATCCCCTTCGGCGGGTTGTTGCTCCTGGCCGGGAGGTTGGGCGATCTGATCGGGCGCCGGACGATGTTCCTGGCCGGGAACGCGATCTTCACCGCCGCTTCCCTGCTGGCGGGCGCGGCCACCGGCCCCGGCGTGCTGATCGCCGCCAGGTTCCTGCAGGGTGTGGGCAGCGCGCTGGCCTCGGCCGTGGTCCTGGGCATCCTGGTGACGCTGTTCACCGACGCCGGGGAGCGGGGCAGGGCCATCGCGATCTTCAGCTTCACCGGGGCGGCCGGCGCGTCGATAGGCCAGGTCCTGGGCGGAGTGCTCACCGACGGCCTGAGCTGGCCGTGGATCTTCTTCGTCAACGTGCCGATCGGCGTGATCACCATCGCGCTCGCCCTGATGGCGCTGCCCGCCGACCGCGGGGCCGGCCTGGCCGCCGGCGCGGACATCGCCGGGGCCGTGCTGGTGACCGCCGGCCTGATGCTGGGCATCTACACCGTCGTCAAGGTCGAGGAGTACGGCTGGCTCGCCGCCCACACCCTTGGCCTCGGCGCGGTGTCGCTGGCCCTGCTCGCCGGCTTCGTGGTGCGGCAGGCCACGGCCAAGGCCCCGCTCATGCCACTGCGGATCCTGCGCTCGCGCAACGTGGTCGGCGCCAACCTCGCCCAGATGCTGGCCCTGTCGGGCATGTTCGCCTTCCAGGTCCTCGTCGCGCTCTATATGCAGCGGGTCCTGGGGTACGGGGCGCTGGAGACCGGGCTGGCGATGCTCCCGGCCGCGGTGGGCATCGGATCGATCTCGCTGTTCGTCTCGGCCCGGCTCAGCGCCCGCTTCGGCGCCCGTACCGTCCTGATCAGCGGCCTGGTGTTGCTCATCGCGGCGATGCTCCTGCTCACCCGGGTGACGGTGGACGCCGGTTACGTCACCCATCTGCTCCCGGTGATGGTGCTGATCTCGGGCGGCGGGCTGGTGCTCCCGGCGCTGGCCACGCTGGGCATGTCCGGCGCCCGGGAGAGCGACGCCGGGCTGGCCTCCGGCCTCTTCAACACCACCCAGCAGGTGGGGATGGCCATCGGCGTGGCGATGCTGTCCACGATGGCCGCCTCGCGCACCGGTGAGCTGCTGACCGCCGGAGCGGGCCAGGCCGCCGCGCTGACCGGGGGATACCGGCTGGCGTTCGGCATCTCCGCCGGGCTGCTGGTCGCGGCGTTCGCCGTGGCGCTCGCCGTCCTGCGCCGGCCTGCCCCGGTCGCCGCCGACCTGCCCGTCGCCGAAGAGAAGGCGGCCGCTGTCTGAGACGGATCCCCTCCGCCCGGCGCGCTACGGCGCGCCGGGCGTCCCCCGTCTCCGAGGACGAACCCGGCCGCCAGGAAGTGCTCTACCAGGACAACCGCGAGATCGCCGGCACGCGGTGGCGAGACGTCAGAGAATGAACGTGAACAGTGGCGAGCCCGGTGGGATGCGCTCCACCGTGAGCGGGCCGGCCTTCATCCGGGACAGGAGACTGTCGAGGTCGCCGGCCCGCTCGAGTTCGATGCCGACAAGCGCCGGGCCGGTTTCGCGGTTGTTCTTCTTGACGTACTCGAAGGCGATGATGTCCTCGCCCTCTCCCAGAACCTCGTCCAGGAAGTGGCGCAGGGCGCCGGGGCGCTGCGGGAAGGTCACCAGGAAGTAGTGCCTCAGCCCGATGTGCACAAGAGAGCGCTCGAGCACCTCGTTGTACCGGCTGACGTCGTTGTTGCCGCCCGACACCACGCACACCACCGGTCCTCCGGAGGCGTATGGCAGCAGCTCACGGGCCGCGGCACCCGCGAGAGCTCCGGCGGGTTCGGCGATGATGCCGTCGGTCTGGTAGAGATCCAGCATCTCGGTGCACACGGCGCCCTCATCGACCGCGACCACCTCGTCAACCAGGTCCTTGACCAGGGGGAACGTGGCGTCTCCCACCCTTCCGACGGCGGCGCCGTCCACGAAGGTGTCCAGCTCGGGCAGGGCGAGAGGCCCTCCGTGGTCGAGGGCGGCTCGCATGCTGGCCGCTCCGGCGGGTTCGGCGCCCACGATGCGGGTGGCGGGTGAGTGCTCGCGCAGCCAGACGGCGATGCCGCTGATCAGGCCGCCTCCACCGACCGGGACGACCACGGTGTGCGGCGCCTCCCCGCACTGCGCCAGGATCTCCAGGCCGACCGTGCCCTGCCCGGCCATCGTCCTGACGTCGTCGAACGGATGGACGTAGATGGCGCCGGTGTGTTCGCTGTCGGCATGCGCGGCGCTGCTCGCCTCGTCGTAGGTGCCGCCGCCGACCACGACCTCCACCCGGTCGCCGCCGAGCGCCGCGATGCGCTCGCGCTTCTGCCGTGGCGTGGTGGACGGGACGTACACCCGACCGCTGATCCCCAGGCGGGCACAGGCGAACGCGACGCCCTGCCCGTGGTTGCCCGCGCTCGCGCAGACCACGCCGCGCCGGCGTTCCTCATCCGTGAGGGAGGCGATCAGGTTGAACGCCCCGCGCACCTTGTAGGAGCGACAGACCTGCGCGTCCTCGCGCTTGAGCAGCACTTGGCCGCCGAGCAGGCCGGACAGCCGCTGGTTCGGCTCCAGCGCGGTATGGCGTATCACCGGCCGTAGCCGTTCGGCCGCCTGGCTGATCAGCCTGGCGGTGAGGCGGTCGGTCATGCGCACTCCTGGCACAGCGGTGGATCAAGGGATGGTGGCGGGGCGTGTCGTGGTGGCCACGGTCGCAGCCGAACAGGCGATCGCCGGGAACGGTGCTCGTCGCAGTCGAGCACACCGGCCACAACGATCCCGCCAGGCCATGCTATTCCGGCAGCGCCCGCCTCTCAGAATCTCCTATCGGTGCTCGGGGTTGTCGAAGTCGAAGCGGCATCCGGCGTCCCATTCCGAGCGCTGGTTGCCGTGGGCCGGAATGCCGTCGGCGTCCTTGAGCATGCGAGCCAGGTGCAGCAGGTTCCAGGTCATGAAGGTGGTGTTGCGGTTGGTGAAGTCGTTGTCCGGCCCGCCCGAGCCCGGGTCGAGGTAGGACGGTCCGGGTCCGGCCGCGCCCACCCAGCCGGCATCGGCCTGCGGCGGGATGGTGTAGCCCAGATGCTGCAGGCTGTAGAGCACGTTCATGGCGCAGTGCTTGACGCCGTCCTCGTTGCCCGTGATCAGGCAGCCGCCCACCCGCCCGTAGTAGGCGTACTGGCCGGCCTGGTTGAGCAGGCTGGAGCAGGCGTACAGCCGTTCGATGATCTTCTTGGTCACCGAGCTGTTGTCGCCCAGCCAGATCGGCCCGGCGATGACCAGGATGTCGGCGGCGAGCACCCGCTGGTAGACGGTGGGCCACTCGTCGCTCTCCCAGCCGTGCTCGGTCATGTCCGGCCACACGCCGGTGGCGATGTCGTGGTCGATCGCCCGCAACTGCTCGACGCGGACACCCTGCGTGTCCATGATGTGCGCGCTGAGATCGATCAGGCCCTGGGTGTGGCTGCGCTCGGGGCTCTTCTTGAGGGTGCAGTTGATGAACAGCGCCCGCAGATCGTCATACCGGGCAGGCGCTCCGTTGACTGTCATCGTGATGGCTCCCCTCGATGCGGCCCAGGTGCCTCCGTGGGCAAGTTTCCGGCCGTCACCTGCTCTTCGGCCAGCAGGCTCGCCGCGTTGCGGGGGCAACGGCGCCTGGGCCGTCTAGCTCAGACGGGCCATCCAGCGGCCATGCGTTGTCCAGCAGTCCACGATCGGGAAGCCACCGGCGCCTGCTACGCGCCGGATGTCGCTCACCGACACGGTCGCCCACCCGAACCAGTCGCCGACGTGGGGGCCACGGCGCAGGCGTACCCGGTCGATCCGGCTTCTCGTCGCGGGCGGTGCGAGCTCGACCAGGACCTGGCCGCCCGGCCGGACCAGCTGCCTGACCCGCCGCAGCAGCACCTCGGGGTGAGCGCCGATGCCGATGTTGCCGTCGGCCAGCAGCGCCGTCGCCCACTGACCGCTGCCCGGGACCTCGTCGAAGACGTTCCGGAGCATGGCGAAGCCTCCCGCCTTGCGGGTGAGGGCGACGGCGCGAGGGGTGATGTCGATGCCGAGCGACTGAACGCCGCGGCGGGCCAGTGCGACCGTGAGCCGGCCGGGACCGGAGCCGATGTCCAGAGTCGGGCTCGTGCATCTGCTCAGAAGCGTCTCGTCGCCGTCGACCGGCTCGAACCAGCGGGCGGTCTCCAGCACGACGCGGGTGCCGTCGACGTACTCGATCTCGGCGGTGGCTCCGGAGAGCGCGTCGGCGTAGAGCTGCCCGATCATCGGCCCAGCTCCCGTAGCGTGTTGGCGAAGTGGGAATCGGTTGCCTGCGCGGCCACCGAGATGGCGTCGGCCGCGGTGTCGACGTCGGTCAGCTCGGGCATCAGATGGACGGTGAGTCCGGCCCCGTCCAGCCGGTCGAGCTGGAGTTTGCCGGTTTCCGGGTGTGACATGGGCACCCCGTGGAGCAGCGACGGGTCCGGTTCGTGCAGGCCGAGCAGCCAGAAGCCGCCATCGGCGGCCGGTCCGAACACGGCGTCGTGGCATTCCAGGGAGTCCACCGCCTCCCGGAGCAGAGCGGGTGTCACCTGCGGGGTGTCCATGCCGATCAGTACGACGGGTTCCGGCTGGAGCCGGTAGGCGTCTGTGAAAGCCGCCGCCAGACGCTCGTCCAGTCCCGAGCCGCGCTGCGGGATCACCACGAAGCCGGGCGGCAGCCAACTGCCCGGCAGCCCGTCCAGGGCGAGCACCCGCTGGGAGGCGGGTGTCTCGGACACGGCGAGCAAGCTGTCACGCAGAGCGGCTTCCGCGAGCGCCGCTGCCTGGTCTGGACTGTACGGCGGGGTGAGCCGGGTCTTGACCCTCCCGGCTACCGGCTCCTTGGCGATGATCACGATCTGGGCCATGTGATCGACAGTAGGGCGACGGACCGCGCTCAATCCTTACGACATTCTGACGACTCCCGATGTCGCCGAGTCCGCGACGACTCCCGATGTCGCCGAGTCCGCGACGACTCCCGATGTCGCCGAGTCCGCGACGACTCCCGATGTCGCCGAGTCCGCGACGGCAGCCGTTCGGCTGTGGGACCGGCGCACGGCCCAGCCGATCAGCACGGCCAGCGTGGCCGCGGCGTAGCAGAGCATCGCCGGGCCGGGGTGCGCCGCCGGGCCGGCGACGTAGGCGATCGCGCCCGCCAGGGCTACGCCCAGCCATTCCCACCGGCCGTCCATCGCGGCCAGCGCCACGACCAGGAGGGCGTACCAGGAGTACCCCGGGGTGAACAGCAGCAGGAGCGAGCCGGTGACCACCAGCGCCCCGCGCCAGGGCCGTTCCGGGTCGCCGTGGCGCAGAACGTGGAGGACGACGAGGGCGAGCAGCAGGATGGCGGCGTACGGCGCCCACGAGTCGGGCATCACCAGCCGCAGCACCACATAGCGGTTCCCGCCGCCGGGTGCCTCGTACCGCTCCTCGCGGAGATAGCCCAGCAGGTAGCCCACGACCGGGGCCCGCGCGGCCAGCACGTACGGCAGGTACGCCAGGCCCACGGTGAGCGCGGCGGGTACGGCGAGCCGGAAGACACGCCGCCACGCCACCCCGTTCGCCAGCGCTCCCGACAACGCGCCGAGCAACGCCGTGGCGGGCAGCAGCTTGGCCGCCACGGCCGCTCCCAGCAACGCGCCGCGAGCACGCACGGTGCAGAAGGCGAGCACGACCAGCAGCACGCCCAGCATGTCGACGTGCGCGTTGTTCACGGCCTCGACCGGTACGGCGGGGCACCACGCCCAGTACGCCGCCGTCCGGACGCCCGCCTGGCGGCACAGCGCGAGGAGCGCCAGGACGGCCATCACCCAGCCTCCCAGCTGGAGAACCTTGTGCCGGACGCCGTCCGGCGAGACCCAGTGGGTCAGCAGAAAGTAGCCCTGCGCGACCGGCGGGTAGATGGTGGGCACCGTGGGGCGGTTGATCCGGGTGCAGCCGCCATCAGGAAGCGCCCAGAGCGCGGGGGCCGTGCACTCCGGCGGGAACAGCCAGTCGTCGCGCAGCGGGGCGAGGGCTGGATCGGCCGGCGGGTGGTCGTAGGGCGAGATGCCCGCCCCCTGCACGCGGCCGTCCCAGGCGTACCGGTAGGAGTCGGTGCTGCTGCTCGGCGGCGCCGCCAGCCCGATCGCGGTCAACGCGATGCCGCCCGCGACGACCAGGGCGGTCAGCCGCCTTTCCGGCACCCGCCGGGCCAGCCACAGGGCCGCGGCGAACAGTGCCCAGGCCAGGAGATACCAGCCCAGCCGAGGCGGCCCGGCCACCATCTGGACCACGACGGCGGCCAGTGCCAGAAGCACCCCGCCCACGAACAGCATGTGACGGCTCACACCCGGCAGCGTCGCACCTGGAGCCCGGTTCGGGGCGGTCCGGGCTCCGGCCGTACGGGCTTCGTAAGAACTCGCCCGCCAAGGTTCTTACGGAGTGCGAACGTGACTTCATCACGATCAAGGGACCCGTTAGCGTCGGCCGGGTGAGAGTGATGCTGACCGGCTCCGCCGGCTTCATCGGCGGCCACGTGGCCGAGGCCCTGGAGAGCGCGGGGCACGAGGTCGTCGGCCTCGACCTGCGGACCGGCGCCGACGTGCGCGACGCCGCGGCGCTGGACCGGCTGCTGCCGGGCGTGGACCTCGTGGCGCACCAGGCGGCCAAGGTCGGCCTGGGCGTGGACGTTTCCGACCTGCCGGACTATGCCTCGGTCAACGTGTACGGCACGGCCGTGCTGCTGGCGGCCATGGCACGGCACCGGGTCGGCCGTCTGGTGCTCGCCTCCTCGATGGTGATCTACGGTGAGGGTCGCTACGAGTGCGCCGAGCACGGCCGGGTCCGGCCGGGGCCGCGTGCCGAACGGGACCTGGAGCAGGGCCGGTTCGACCCGCTCTGCCCTGGGTGCGGCCGGCCGGTGCGCTGGGCCGCCGTCGGAGAGGACGCCTCGCCCGACCCGCGCAATGCGTACGCCACCAGCAAGCTCGCGCAGGAGCACCTGGCCGCCAACTGGGCCAGGGAGACCGGCGGGAGCACCGTGGCGCTCAGGTACCACAACGTCTACGGGCCGCGCATGCCCCGCGACACCCCCTACGCGGGAGTGGCCGCGATCTTCCGTTCCGAGCTGGAGTCGGGGCGGCCGCCGAAGGTGTTCGAGGACGGCCGCCAGCTTCGCGACTTCGTGCACGTGCGCGACGTCGCGCGCGCGAACCTGGCGGCCGTCCACACCCTTGCGCGTCCCGGGGAGTTGACGGCCTACAACATCGCCAGCGGCACCCCGCACACCGTGGGCGAGATGGCGGTCGCGCTGGCCGCCGCGCGGGGCGGTCCCGAGCCGCAGGTAACCGGTGCCTACCGGCTGGGGGACGTCCGCCACGTCGTCGCCTCTCCCGAACGGGCCGGGCTCGAGCTCGGGTTCCGCGCCGAGATCTGCTTCGAGGACGGCATGAAGGAGTTCGCGTGGTCATGACGGTCGATGTGATCCTGCCCTGCCTGAACGAAGAGGCCGCGCTCGGCTGGGTGCTCGGGCGCATGCCGGACGGTTACCGCCCGGTCGTGGTCGACAACGGCTCCACCGACCGCTCCGCCGAGATCGCCCGCGAGCTCGGCGCCCACGTCGTCCACGAGCCCCGGCGCGGCTTCGGCTCCGCCTGCCACGCCGGACTGCTGGCCTCGACCGCCGACGTCGTCTGCTTCATGGACGCCGACGCCTCGCTCGACCCCCGCCGGCTTCCCACCGTGGCCGCGCCCGTCATCGGCGGTGACGCCGACCTGGTCCTCGGCGCCCGCCGCCCACGAGCCGCGGGCGCCTGGCCCTGGCACGCTCGGCTCGGCAACGCCGTCCTGGCGCGCATCCTGCGCCGCCGCGCCGCGGTGATGCTCCACGACCTCGGGCCGATGCGGGCGGCCCGGCGCGGCCGGCTCCTGGAACTCGCGCTGACCGACCGCCGGTTCGGCTACCCGCTGGAGATGGTCCTGCGGGCCGCCGCGGCCGGTTGGCGGATCGCCGAGGTGGACGTGGACTACCTGCCCCGAGCCGGGCGCTCCAAGGTGACCGGAACCGTACGCGGCACGTTGCGGGCCGTCGCCGACATGCGGCGCGTCCTGGCCGAACTGGGATGAGCCATGTCGCTCGGCAGCCCTGCACACCGGCAGCACCACGTCGACGCGGCGCCTCAGCCCGCACCTTGCGAAGAGGCCGGCCTTTCCGAGAAATGGCCGGCTCAGGGCCGCCCCGAGGGACAGCACGTGAGCCGGCTCACCCCCGCTCGGCGGTGACTGGCAGGGCTCTCAGCGCGTGACGGCAGCGAGCCGCCGCACGCTGTCCGCACGCGGCCGTTGGTGATGTCGAACGCCACGGCGCCGACGACCTGGTCGCCGACCACGAAGAGGATGGCGGGGGCGCCGTTGACGAGCGCGTAGTGGACGGCGGACGTGCCGCCGGCAAATCGCCGTCTCGCGGGTGTGGGTTTGAAGCCGGCCCGTGCGGTGGCGGCGATGCGCTGCGGAGTGTCGTACCGCAGCAGCGTCTTGGTCAGGCCGCCGCCGTCGGAGATCGCGGTCGCGTCGTCGGTGAGCAGCGCTGCGGCGGCGCGCGGCGGTGATGCGGCGCCGGGCCCGGTGGAGGTGCTGCTGACTGATTGCTGCTCGAAAGTGTCGGCCGGGCCGAGCTTCGGGTCGCTGCCGGTCGGCGGCCTGCCAGTGCAGGAACGCATCCTGCACGGCGTCTTCGGCGTCGGCGGCGGAGCCCAGCAGCCGGTACGCCGGCGAGGCCAGCCGGTTCCGGCCGGCCTCGAACCGACCGGTGTCCAAGTGATCAGTGGCGGTGTTGTGCACGCGGACCACGTGAGGCGGCCACGTGAGCGCCTTCTCGACGGGCCGCGTCCGGCGCGGCGGCCAGGCGGTGCTTGCGCTTGGGCATGCCGTAGGTGGGATGGGAGGTGGCCCACAGCGCCATCTTGAGGATGCCCGCCTTGATCCGTGCGGGCTGCCGGCCGCCCTGGTGCTTCGGCTTTGCCTGCCCTTCGTCGTCGATCGTCTGCAGGATCCCGTCCCGCCGCCCGAGGCTGATGTGGTTGTAGGTGTAGACCAGCTTGGTGTTCGCGATCTTGCGGCCGGTCAGGCGTCCCACGATCGCCTCGATGGCCTGCCGGCCGGTGTACCCGGCCGAAGCGCAGGACATCGGCAGCGGCCGGCCATTGTCGCCGATGGCGTAGGCGCTGTCGCCGATGGCGTACACGTTCGGGTGCGAGACCGACCGCATGGTGCGATCGACGACGATCTGACCGTTCCCGGTGACCTCCAGCCCGCCGGCAGCGGCGATGGGGCTGACCCCGAACCCGGCCGTCCACACGGTTGCGTCGGACGCCAGGGCGGTGCCGTCGGCGCACCGCACCCGCGTCGCTTCGACGGCATCGACGCTGGTGCGCTCCAGGACGGTGACGCCCAGCCGGTCGCAGGCCCGGCGCAGGTGGCCGCGGGCTCCGGCGGAGAGCCGGGCGCCCAGCTCGCCGCGGGCGATGAGCGCCACCGACAGGCCGGGCCGGGCTTCGGCGATCTCGGTGGCGGCCTCGATACCGGTCAGCCCGTCGCCGACGACCACCACGCTCCCGCCCTCGCCCCGCCTGTCCAGGCTGTCCAGGCGCTCGCGCAGGCGCAGCGCCGAAGCCCGGGCGGCGACGTCGAAGGCGTGCTGGGCCGCGCCGGGGACGCCGTGGTCGGCGCCGTGGCTGCCGAGCGCGTAAACAAGCGTGTCGTAGCCGAGCTCGCCGCCGACCACACCGTCGGTGTCGGTGTCGGTCACGGCGACGACTTGGCGCTCGGGGTCGACGGCGGTGACCCGGGCCAGGCGCAGCCGTATCCCCGTGCCCGCGAAGACGTCGGCGAGTTTCGGAGCCTCGATGTCGCGGCCGGCCGCGAGCTGGTGCAGCCGCATTCGCTGGACGAAGTCCGGCACCGCGTTGACCACGGTGATCTCGGTGTCCTTCGGGGACAGCCGGCGGGCCAGGTTCCCGGCCACATAGGCCCCGGCATAGCCGGCGCCGAGGACGACGATGCGATGCTTCATGTGGTGCTCCTGTCGGTTCGCTTGCTTCTGGTGAGTTGGCTCGGCCCTGGGTCAGCGATCTTCTCGGTCGAGGTCGCCGTGCGCCTGCGCCGAAAGGTCCTGCCAGTCGGCCCAGGTCTTGAGCCGGTCGGCGTAGACCTGCTGGAGCATCGGGTAGAAGCCCTGCCCGAAGAGCACCCGCAGGGGCGGGTTGTCAGAGTCGACGATCTTGAGGAGCGCCTGGGCCGCGGCGGCCGGGTCGCCGGCCGGCTGCTGGCCCGCGAACGCGGCGATGCGCTGGCGGAAGCCGTTGTAGATCGGGTTGGGCTCGGCCAGGTGGCCGTTGTCGAGGGGATCGGGGTTCTTGCCGGACCGGGTGGCGAAGCCGCCGGGCTCGATGACGGTCACCTTGACGCCGAAGTCGGCGACCTCTTGGGCGAGGGATTCGTTCAGGGCTTCCAGGGCCCACTTGGAGGCGCTGTAGGCGCCGCTGAGCGGCATGGCCATGAGCCCGGCCGCCGAGGACAGCTGGATGATGTGCCCCGAGCCCTGCTCGCGCAGGTAAGGCAGCGCGGCCTGGATCACCCACAGCGCGCCGAACAGGTTGGTCTCCAGCTGGTCGCGCAACTGCTGCCCGGTCAGCTCCTCGACCGCGCCGACCTGGGCGTAGCCGGCGTTGTTGACGATGACGTCGAGACGGCCGAAGTGCTCCCTGGCCCGCTTGACGCTCGCGAGGACAGCGGTCTTGTCGGTCACGTCCAGCTCCAGCGGAAGGACCGCCTCGCCGTAGGCGGCGACCAGCTCGTCCAGGCTTGCGGTGCTTCGGGCGGCCGCGGCCACCTTGTCACCGCGCGACAGGGCGGCCTCGACGAAGTTGCGGCCGAGCCCGCGAGACGAACCGGTGACGAACCAGACCTTGCTCATGATGTCTTTTCCGTTCTTTCTGCAGCGGCGGTCACCGCGCAACGGGGCCAAGGCGATGAACCCGGGGAGGTGTGTGCCGCGCGCATCGTTCGCGCGGCGTCCTGACGACCATGAGGCGCCGGCGTCCCGAACTTTGTGACAGTGCGGTCATGTGACGTACGCCACCGAGCATGGGGTGTCACACAGCGGTGAGAGCCGGCGTCTTGTGGTGGAGCAGGAGTTGAGAGTGGACAGGCAGGAGCCAGGTATGAACGAGCGCAGCGAGCCGACGACGGGCACAGCCGAGCCGATGGCCGGTGGCGACCGGATGGCCTGCGTTTCCGAGGCGACCGAGACCTTCCTCGTCCACCGCAACCTGCTGTTCACCGTCGCCTACGAGATGCTCGGCTCGGCCGCCGACGCCGAGGACGTCCTGCAGGAAACCTGGTTGCGATGGGTCAAGGTCGACGCGGCGCAGGTGCACGACCCGCGCGCCTACCTGGTGCGGATCGCCACCCGGCGCTCGCTGGACCGGCTGCGCACCATGAAGCGCCGCAAGGAGGCGTATGTCGGCCCCTGGCTGCCCGAGCCGCTGCTCACCGCACCGGACGTGGCCGAGGACGTCGAGCTCGCCGAGAGCGTGTCGATGGCGCTGATGCTCGTCCTGGAGACGCTGTCGCCGACCGAGCGTGCCGTCTTCGTGCTGCGCGAGGTCTTCGATGTGAGCTACGACGAGATCTCGGCCGCGGTCGGCAAGACCCCGGCGACCGTGCGCCAGATCGCGCACCGGGCACGGCGGCACGTCGATGCCCGCCGCCCTCGGGAGGTGGTCTCCCCGAGCCAGACCCGGGCGGTGCTGGAGTCGTTCCAGCGTGCGGTCGAAACCCGGGACCTACAGGGCCTGCTCGACGTGCTCGCCCCCGAGGTCGTTCTGATCAGCGACGGCGGCGGCGTCAAACAGGCCGCGCCGCGGCCGATCACCGGTGCCGGCAAGGTGGCCCGCATGATCGTCACCGGTCTCGGCAAGGCCGGGATCGCGCTCGCCGGCGAGCCCACCGTGGTCAACGGCAACCCGGCGCTCCTCCTGTGCGTGGACGGCGAGATCGACGGCGTCATTGCGGCCCGTGTCGAGGACGCCCGCATCACCGGCCTCTACTACGTCCGCAACCCGGAGAAGCTGACCCGCATCGCATCCGAGACCCCGCTCACGCTGAAGTAATCCGTCGGCCGCCGCGCCGACAGTGCGGAGCATTCCGAGCGAAGGCATCCGCGTACCGGCCCGCCCCGTCATCACGTCAATCACGCAGACGTTCTCTTCGAGGAGCAGATATGGCCGTGCAGGCCTCGCCGGCAGCCGACACACCACCGTCACCCTGGTCAACGGTGGTCAGGGCAGTCGTCCTGCTCACGGCGGGCATCTCCGTACTGCTCACCGCCTTCGCCTGGCCGTCGGTGCGCTCGTCGGTACACGATGTGCCGATCGCCGTCGCAGGGCCGGCCGCCGCGGTCGAGCAGGTCAGCACCGCTCTCGGCCGACGTCTGCCGGGCGGCTTCGAGATCACCGAGGTCGCCGGCACCGCGGCCGCCGAACGGTTGATCCGCGAACGGGAGGTGTACGGGGCGATCGACGTCAGCTCCGGCACCCCGCAGGTCATCATGGCCTCCGCCGCCGGCGCGGCGGTCGCTCAGGCCTTGCAGAGCGTCGCGACCGGGCTGAGCCAGGAGCAGGCACCGGGCACCCGTACGGCGGTCGCCGTCCGTGACCTCGTCGCCTTGCCGGCCGACGACCCGCGCGGCGCCGGCCTGGCCGCCGGAGCCCTTCCCCTGGTCATGGGAGGCCTGCTCGCCGCGCTCCTGCTGACCAGACTGGTCCGCGGCACCGCCCGCCGGGTCACCGGAGCGCTCGCCTCCGCGATCACCGGTGGCCTGGCCGCGGCGGCGATCCTGCAGTTCTGGCTCGGCTCGCTCAACGGCGCGTACTGGGCCAACAGCGGCGCCGTCGCCCTGGCCATCGCGGCCACCTCGCTGAGCATCCTCGGGCTGGAGTCGCTGCTCGGGGTGGCGGGCTTCGGTCTCGGCGCCGTCGTCATGATGCTCATCGGGTCACCTGGCTCACGCTCGGTGTCGTGCTGTGCCTGGCCGGCGGCCTGCGCGTGCGCCGTGCCGCCACCGTCGCCGCGGGCCTTCCCAGGACGGCCGCATCACCGGCCTCTCCTACGCGTCCGCGACCCGGAGATGTGGTCGCCGGCGAATCCGAGACCCCGCTCAGCCTGCGATGAACACCGGTGACGAGCCGGCCCACGGCCTTGGAGCGACATGAACCTGACGGTGGCGCGACAGGCGACTCTCGGCCTCCGCAAGACACCGCCGGTTCCGGAGGCCGCCACAAGCAGAACACATTCCGCCAGATCTAGTACTGGGAGGTCATTCATGACGAAGAGCGTTGCCGACGAACTCGCCGATCTGGAATTGCCGGTCGGACGGGGCTGCCCGTTCTCCCCGCCCGCCGCCTACGAGCGGCTGCGCGAGCAGGCGCCGATCAGCAAGGTCCGCCTGGCCAGTGGCGGAGAGGCGTGGTGGGTGGCCGGGCATGAGGAGGCCCGTGCCGTCCTCATCGATGGCCGCTTCTCCTCCGACAAGCGCAAGGACGGCTTCCCGCTCTTCACCCTCGACGCGGCGACCCTGCAGCAGCTCCGCAGCCAGCCGCCGTTGATGCTCGGCATGGACGGCGCTGAACACGCCGCGGCCCGGCGCTCGGTGATCGGCGAGTTCACCGTGAAGCGGCTGGCCGCGCTGCGTCCGCGGATCCAGGACATCGTCGACCACTTCATCGACGACCTGCTCGCCACCGACCAGCGGCCGGTCGACCTGGTACAGGCGCTGTCCCTGCCGGTGCCCTCCTTGGTGATCTGCGAAATGCTCGGCGTCCCGTACGCCGACCACGACTTCTTCCAGAGCCGTACCACCATGATGGTGCGCCGGACGTCCCTGGAAGGCCGCCGGCGAGCCTTCGCCGAACTGCGTGCCTACATCGACGACCTGGTCACCCGCAAGGAGTCCGAACCGGGCGATGACCTGTTCGGCCGTCAGATCACCCGGCACCGCCAGGAGGGCACCCTCGACCACGCGAGCCTGGTGAGCCTGGCCTTCCTGCTGCTGACCGCCGGGCACGAGACCACGGCGAACATGATCTCGCTCGGCGTGGTCGGTCTGCTCTCCCATCCGAAGCAGCTGGCCTTAATCAAGGGCGACCCGGGCCGGACGCCCCTGGCCGTGGAGGAACTGCTGCGCTACTTCACCATCGCCGACGGAGTCACCTCCCGGCTGGCCACCGAAGACGTGGAGATCGGCGGGGTGAGCATCAAGGCCGGCGAGGGTGTCATCGTCTCGATGCTGTCGGCCAACTGGGACCCGGCGGTGTTCAAGGACCCGGGCGAACTGGATGTCGAGCGCGGGGCCCGCCACCACATCGCCTTCGGCTTCGGCCCGCACCAGTGCCTCGGCCAGAACCTGGCCCGGATGGAACTGCAGATCGTCTTCGACACGCTGTTCCGCCGTATCCCCACCCTGCGGCTCGCCGCACCGGCCGAGGAGCTGCCGTTCAAGTCCGACGCCGTCATCTACGGCGTTCACGAACTCCCGGTCACCTGGTGAGCAGGACATGATGCGCATCGAAGCGGACACTCGTCTCTGCGTCGGCTCCGGCCAGTGCGTCCTGACCGAACCGGCCGTCTTCGACCAGGACGACGACGGCGTCGTGGCCCTGCTGACCGATCACCCCGACGACCAGACCGCCGCACAGGCGCGCCACGCCGTCACCCTGTGCCCATCGCGAGCCCTGTCCATCCTGGAGAACTAAGCCCTACTCCGGGTGGACCACGCGTCCGTCGGTGCTCCTATCGCGGCTGCGGTCTGGGGCTCAACCCGGCGAAGAGAGCATGGAGTATGCGGTCGATGTAGTCGGGGGTCACCGGCTGCTGTGTGATCAGCAGCCGGTAGTACAAGGGGCCCGACAAGATCTCGAACGCCAGGTCCAGGTCGAAGTCGGGAGCGAGTTGACCCTGGTCCTTGGCGGCCCTGAGGCGAGCCAGGGTGTTGGCGGTCTGTGGCTCGATGAAACGCCGGTGAACACTCGCTGCCGCCGGCCTCGTGTTCTACTTCATCGGCGCACTCCTTGCACACCTGCGAGTGGGTTCCCGCAAGCTCGTCAATTGGGCCGGATTCTTCGCCACCGCGGTGGCCGCACTAGCCGTGAACCTGGGCTACCACTGGTCGTGATCCGTGGAGACAGGCTCTCTCACCTGGCCGCCGCGGCATGACGATCGACGCGTCGCCTCACGTCCCCAGCGGTTGCGTCGTCGGACTCCACATCCCGATCGCCTGGCCTCGCGGAACGACGCCGGAGACGCCGCTGGTGGCCTACATCACACCTCGGCAGTGTCACAGGAATCGGGTCAGAACCGCCACATGGTCGTGAGCACAACGACATCAGGAGAGAACATGACCTCAGTATTGATCACTGGAGCGAACAAAGGCCTGGGCTACGAGACGGCGCGTAGGCTCGGAGAGCTGGGTTGGAGGGTCTTCCTCGGCTCACGCGACGAGGGCCGGGGAAGGGTCGCCGCGCAGAAGCTGGCCGCCGACGGCGTACACGTCATCATGGTCCCGTTGGACGTGACCTCGGAGGAGTCGGTGGCCGGGGCTGTGCGGCTGGTCCGCGAGCACACCGACCGGATCGACGTGCTGATCAACAACGCCGGCACGCCGGGCGGCGGTGTCAACCCGGCGGACGCGACGGCCAAGGACATCCACGCCGTCTACGACACCAATGTGTACGGGCCGGTCCGGGTCACGCACGCGTTCCTGCCGCTGTTGCAGGCGGCCGATAACCCGCGGGTGGTGATGGTCACCGGCGCCGGGGGGTCTATCGCGGTCGTGACTGATCCCGGGCAAGCCGTCTCGAAGATGTACGAACTCGCCTACACCTCGTCGAAGGCGGCACTGAACATGATCACCGTCCGATACGCCCAGGCGCTGCCGGCCATCAAGTTCAACGCCGTGACCCCCGGCGAGGTCGCCAACGGCAAGTTCACCGCCACCGACATGAACATCCACACGGGCGAGCTGACGGTCACCGAGGGCAGTGATCCGATCATCGAGCTCGCGACGCTCGCCTCTGACGGGCCGACCGGGATCTTCATCGATCGCCTCGGCCCCATTGCCTGGTAAAACATGCGCAAGGGTTGGTTCGTCACAGGCTCCTGACCACCACCGCCAACCCCAAAGCGATCGACCGGATCCCCATCGAAACGCCGCGCGCAGCGGCAGGTGTGCGGGGAGCAGCCCGATGACCTGTGGCTGTGGGTCGAGACCAGCGAGCGCCGGCAGGCCCAGGACCTGAACACGGCGACGGCCGCGAAGGTCGAGCAGTACGTGGCCGCGGTGGAGGCGTTCTCGGCGAGCAACACGGTCATCCTGGCGCTGGCCGCGGGCACGTTCGGGGCGACGCTAGCCAAGTCGGACCTGGAGCTGGGCGTGGAGACCTTGGCGGAGGCGCCGTCACGGCAGGCGAACCCGTTCCCGGACGCGACGCCGGTGCAGGTCCGCCACCAACTCACCGAGGACGACCAGGATGAGACGTCGTGGCCGTGGCTGCCGGGGCTGGTGGTGGGCATGGTCGCCCCGGGCCAGTGGCAGATCATGGTGATCGATGACCGCCCAGTGGAGGGCTGGACGCCGGCGGGGTTCCGGTCTACGCGTTCTGCCGCTGCGCGGCCGAGGCGATCCGCCTGTGACAGCTCCCGCGTCCAGCCGTCCCCCGGGCCTTGACGGGCCCGGCCGGTCAGATCGCGGTCTGCTGGTCGTGGTCGCGCAGCACACGCAGGACGGTCGCGGCCGGGGGTGACGGCCCTTTTTCGCGCCGCTGGTGATGACGAGCCGGACGGCGATGTCGCGCAGGCTGAGGTTCTGACCGCGCAGGTGCAGAGCCATGGACAGCATGCTCTCGTCGGTGACGGCGGCGCCGCCGATGGCCTTGCCGCAGGCGCGGGCGGATTCGTGGCCTTCCAGGGTGCGGTCGCAAATGTACTCGGGTTCCATTCCGGACAGGGCCGCGAGCACGGTGAACACCACGCCCGAGGGATCATGGGAGCCCTGCAGCTCGCCGGTGAGGAACTCCAGCCCGATGCCGGCGGCGCGCAGCTGCTCGGCGAGGGCGGCCAGGCGAGACGAGCTGGCGGAGATCACACACAGACTGGGAGACATGGTGCGAGTGCTCTCGAACGCCGACCCGATCCGGAAGGGCAAGATCTACGCAGAGATCGGTCTGCGCCTGACCTACCATCCGTCAAAACAGAAAGTCCTGGTCACGTCTGCACGTGACCAGGACCCCATAGGCGACTGGTTTGTGTCCGAGGGGGGACTTGAACCCCCATGCCCATCACTGGGCACTAGCACCTCAAGCTAGCGCGTCTGCCTATTCCGCCACCCGGACTTGGTGCCTGCACGCGGGACCGTCATCTCGCGTCGGCTCAGTAAGGTTAGCAAACTCTGCGGGGTGCGTCATACCAAGAATCCGCTCGCCCCTCCGAAGTGTCTCCATGGGCCGGGATATGGGGCGGCCAGGAGCTCCTGATGGGGTCTCCGTGGCGTACGCGGGAGGGTGTTGGGCCAGTTGGGGGCGGTTTGGCCCATGGGGAGTTGGTGAATTTCTGGGTCTCCGATGAAAAGCCCTTGCGGCAACCTTGAGTGCTGCTACGGTTACGGACCGTTGAGGGGTGAGTCCATGGACCGGCCTCACGACAAATGAGGCCGGTTCTGGAGTGCGGGAGGTCACGTGGCGCGCATGGTGATGCAGCGGAGGGCGATTGCCCTCGGTGCGCATCGCCTGCCCGTGACCGTCCCGGCGCATGACGTGACCGCCGACCGGGTTGACCGGATGGCGCGGTTCGCGGCCGGTGCCCGGCGGCTCGTCGTGCGGGCAGTCACGGTCGGCGCCCTGGTAGCCGCCGGATGGCTGTTCGCCGTCATCTTCGGCATGCTCACCGCCGCCCCGGCGGCGGCCGAAGTGGCGACTCCGACGGCGGACGCGCAAGCGAAGACCACGACCGCGCAGATCGTGGACGGAGCCGCGTCCGCTCAGGTGCCTCACTCCCTCACCAGCCCGGACGACAACGCCGAGGCCATGGCCGGGCGTACGGTCGACGGGCTCAACAGCCAGCAGGATCCTGGCCTGCCATCGCCATCCACCGCCGGAAAGATCCTGGACACCAACGGCTTGGTGCCCAACGGCGGTGGCAGCGGCTCGTTCGGGGCCGCTGCCGGGGACGTCGCGAGGTCCGTGTTCGACCCGCGGCTGCAGGTGCTGCGCGCCCTCCTGGCGCGGGTGCCTGCCCCCGTCGTCCGCACAGCGGCGGACGACCCCTCCTTCTCGCCTGACTGACCCGCCTTGCAGCTGCCGGTCCTTCGCTGACCGGCCCCTTTCCGAAGTAACGCGGTTGAGCGCGGTCTGAGACGCCTCTCCGCCGGCGGGTGCACAAACACGTCAGTTCAGCTGTTCGCGAATCCGAGGTCTCCGCTGTGCGCGAAACCTCGCACGGCCTCGGGCTGCCCGCGAACCGTTCCGTTATCCCCCAAGAAGATATCCCCCCAAGAAGAACCACTAGGAGCATTCATCATGCGTACGTGGGCAAAGGCATCTACTCCTGCGGCCCTGCTCGCCGTTGCCGTCATGTCGTTCGGCGGCGGCACCGCCGCCCTGGCCGACACCTCGGGCGACGCGTCCGTCGGCGGCGGCAACCAGGTCGACCTGCCGATCTCCCTGCCCATCGACATCAGCGGCAACTCCGTCGGCGCGGTCGGCAGCTCCTCGGCCTCCTCGCAGGGCGGCGCCGAGGTCGTCAACAAGGGCGGCATCCCCGGCAACCGCACCTCTGGCAACGCCAGCGTGCTCGGCGGCAACCAGGTGAACGCGCCCATCAGCGCCCCGGTCAACGCCTGCGGCAACGCCATCTCCCTGGTCGGCAGGTCCGACGCGGGCTGCAAGGGCGGCGCCGCCGTTCGCAACCAGGGCAAGGGCGGCGCGGGCGGCAACCGTACGTCCGGCGACGCCAGTGTCCTCGGCGGAAACCAGATCACCGCGCCGATCTCCGCGCCGATCAACGCCTGCGGCAACGCGGTCGCGATCTTCGGCGACGCGACGGCGGGCTGCAAGGGCGGCTCCAGCGTCCACAACACCGGAGTGGGCGCGGGCGGCAACCGCACCTCGGGCAACGCGAGCGTGCTGGGCGGCAACCAGGTCGTGGCGCCGGTCTCCGCGCCGGTGAACGTCTGCGGCAACGCCGTCGCGGTCTTCGGCCGGGCGTTCGCGGGCTGCAAGGGCGGCTCGACCGTCACCAACGGCGGCGGCCGGCACGGCTACCACGGCCCGCACGGCCCGCACGGCTCCTCGGGCAACGACACCGACGGGCGCTTCGGGGTGGGCAGCGGCAACCAGGTGATCGCCCCGATCAGCCTGCCCGTGAACGTCTGCGGCAACGCCGTGGGCAACGCTGCCGCCAGGTGCGAGGGCGGCTCCAAGGTCGAGAACACCCGCCGCGGGTCAGGGGCGGGCGGCAACGTCACCTCCGGCCAGGCGGGCGTCCTCAGCGGCAACCAGGTGGTGGCGCCGATCAGCGCGCCCATCAACGTCTGCGGCAACGCGGTGGCCCTGGTCGGGCACGCGTTCGCCGGCTGCAAGGGCGGCGCCCGCGTGAAGAACGGCGGCACCGGCGCCGGTGGCAACCGCACCTCAGACCGGGCCGGCGTGCTGAGCGGCAACCAGATCGTCGCGCCGATCAGCGCCCCGATCAACATCTGCGGCAACGCGGCCGCCGTGCTCGGCGCCTCCAAGGCCCACTGCAAGGGCGGGGCCAAGGTCGACCGCACCGGTGGCGGCGGCAACACCACCTCCGGCCGCGCCGGGGTGCTCGCGGGCAACCAGATCATCGCGCCGATCGCCGCTCCCATCAACGTCTGCGGCAACGCGGCGGCCGTCCTCGGCGACGCCGCGGCCGGGTGCCTCGGCGGGGCCAACGTCGGCAGGCCCGAGTACGGCCACGGATACGTCCGCGGCGGCGTCGAGAGGACGGCCGGGAAGGGCGCCAAGGGCGGGCTGCTGCCCATGCTGCCCGCCGTCCCGGCCCTGGGCGGCGTGCAGGACATCGCCGGCGTCGCCCAGAAGGGCAACGACCTGGCCGGGGTTCCCCAGCAACTCGGCGTGACCGGCAAGCTGCAGGAGGTCACAGGTACGGGTCTGACCTCGGTGCCGCTGGTCGAGGACGCCGCCCAGACGTTCGGCCTGCCGAGCCTGCCCGAGCTGCCCGGCCTGCCCGCCCAGGCGCAGACCCCGGCCCAGCCGAAGAAGAAGACCCACGCGGCCGGCCAGGTCGACGGCGCCGGGCGCCCCGCCTCGTCGAGCAGCGCCGTGTCCGTGCTCGACCCGGCGACCGGCCTGGTGGCCGGCACCCCGGTCGGCGGCGCCGTCACCTCGGCCACCCGCGGCCTGCCGGTCAGCGGCCTGATGAGCGCCGAGCAGCCCGCCGGCCTCGGGGGGATGAACTCCAGCTCCCTGCTCGCCCTCATGATCGGCGCGATGTTCGCCGCCTCGGCCACGCTGTTCGGGACCGCCCGCCGGTTCCGGTTCGGCCGGAAGTAAGGGAATCAGGCAGCACGTAACAAGGACGGCTACCGCTCACAGCCTGTGAGCGGTCAGCGTTAGACGCTTTGCCCGTTCCGGGGGCGCGGCCCGGGGCGGGCAAAGCCATGTCCGGGGTTCACAGCGTGCTGCGTACCCGCATGACCTTGCGACGTAGCCGTACGTGGCGGCTGCCGTCGGGGTACACGCGTACGCGGGCCAGCTCCCACTGCCCGTACTCTGCGTGTTCGGTCAGCAGCTGACGTGCTGCTTCGCGAGTGAGATCGCGTGGAATGAAGATATCCATGTAGGAGTAGTCGAGCACAACGATTAGTCTCCAGGGTGAGTCAGGGCGCCATGCCGCTCGATGGGCCTTATTCTGCGTGCTTGTGGGTGGACCCGGAAGCTAGTGGGTAGCCCGGGGGAAGGAAATTTCCGCGAGTCGGGTTACCTTTCAGTCTGTGCCGACTCCCGGCAGGGGGATTTGCAAAGCGAACAGCGAGGTAGGAAGCAGCGTGCCAGCCAAGAACGGCAGCGCCGGCGGAACACGCCTGGTGATCGTCGAGTCGCCCGCGAAGGCGAAGACGATCGCCGGGTACCTCGGGCGCGGCTACATCGTCGAATCGAGCATCGGCCACATCCGTGACCTTCCGGAGAAGGCCGACGACATCCCCGAGAAGTACAAGGGTGCCCCATGGGCGCGCCTCGGGGTCAATGTCGAGCACGAGTTCGAGCCGCTGTACGTCGTCAACCCCGACAAGCGGTCGCAGGTCAACAAGCTGCGGCAGTTGCTGAAGGACGCCGACGAGCTCTATCTGGCCACTGACGAGGACCGCGAGGGCGAGGCCATCGCCTGGCACCTGCGCGAGGTGCTCAAGCCCAAGGTCCCGGTCCACCGCATGGTGTTCCACGAGATCACCCCGCAGGCCATCCAGGACGCCGTGGCCAACCCGCGCGACCTCAACCTGCGGCTGGTCGACGCCCAGGAGACCCGGCGCATCCTCGACCGCCTCTACGGCTACGAGGTCAGCCCGGTCCTGTGGAAGAAGGTCAAGCCGCGCCTGTCGGCCGGTCGCGTGCAGTCGGTGGCGACGAGGCTGGTGGTGGAGCGCGAGCGCGAGCGCATGGCGTTCACGCCGGCCCACTACTGGGACCTGCAGGCGCTCTTCGACACGAACAAGTCCGAGGAGCGGCCGCGTGACTTCACCGCGACCCTCACGGGGGTCAACGGCAAGCGGGTGGCGCAGGGCCGCGACTTCGCCAGCACCGGGCGGCTCAAGAACGTCGACGTGCTCCACCTGTCCGAGGAGGCCGCGGGCGAGCTGGCCGGGCGGCTGAGGGGCGCGTCGTTCGCGGTCAAGTCCGTCGAGCGCAAGCCGTACACGCGCAAGCCGTACGCGCCGTTCCGGACGACCACATTGCAGCAGGAGGCCAGCCGGAAGCTGGGGTTCTCCGCGAAGTACACGATGCAGGTGGCGCAGCGGCTCTACGAGAACGGCTTCATCACCTACATGCGTACCGACAGCATCACGCTGTCGGAGACCGCCGTGGCGGCCGCGAGGTCCCAGGCGATCAAGCTGTACGGGGCCGCGTACGTGCCCGACAAGCCGCGCGTCTACAGCAGCAAGGTGAAGAGCGCGCAGGAGGCGCACGAGGCGATCCGGCCGTCGGGCGAGGAGTTCCGCACGCCGGGCGAGACCGGGCTGTCGGGCGACATGTTCCGGCTTTACGAGCTGATCTGGCAGCGCACGGTGTCCTCGCAGATGAAGGACGCGGTCGGCGAGTCGATCACGGTCAAGGTGGGCGGCAGGTCGTCGTCGGGCGAGGACGTCGAGTTCAGCGCCTCCGGGCGGACGATCACGTTCTACGGGTTCCTCAAGGCGTACGTGGAGGGGGCCGACGACCCCTCGACCGACCGCGACGACTCCGAGAAGCGGCTGCCCAACCTGGCGGAGGGCGACGCGCTCAGCGTCACCAGGCTCGACGTGGCCGGCCACTCGACCAAGCCGCCCGCGCGTTACACCGAGGCGTCGCTGGTCAAGGAGCTGGAGGACCGCGAGATCGGGCGGCCTTCGACGTACGCCTCGATCATCGGGACCATCCTCGACCGCGGCTACGTGTTCAAGAAGGGCACGGCGCTGGTGCCGTCGTTCCTGGCGTTCGCCGTGGTCAACCTGCTGGAGCAGCATTTCGGCAACCTGGTCGACTACGACTTCACGGCCGAGATGGAGAAGGTCCTCGACGACATCGCCAACGACCGGGCGGAGCGCGTGCCCGAGCTGCAGCGCTTCTACTACGGCTCCGACGGCGACGAGGGTCTGAAGGAGATGGTCACCGACCTCGGTGACATCGACGCCAAGGAGATCAGCTCGTTCCCGGTCAAGGGCACGGACATCGTGCTGCGGGTCGGGCGCTACGGGCCGTACCTCGACAGGGACGGCGCGCGGGTCAACGTGCCCGAGGACATGACGCCCGACGAGCTGACGGCGGAGAAGGCCGAGGAGCTGTTCTCCAGGCCGACGGGCGACCGGGAGCTCGGGCGCGACCCGGTGACCGGCAACATGATCGTGGCCAAGGACGGCCGGTACGGCCCGTACGTGACGGAGGTCCTGCCCGAGCCGCCCGAGGACGAGGCGCCCAAGAGGCGGACGAAGAAGGCCGACGCGCCCAAGCCGCGCACGGCCTCGCTGTTCAAGACGATGTCGCTGGACACGATCACGTTCGAGGACGCGCTCAAGCTGCTGGCGATCCCCAGGCTCGTGGGCGAGCTGGAGGGCGAGGAGGTCGTGGCCTACAACGGCAAGTTCGGCCCGTACCTGAAGAAGGGCACCGACTCGCGCTCGCTGGCCTCGGAAGAAGACCTGCTGACGGTCACGATCGAGCAGGCCAAGGAGCTGTTCGCGCAGCCGAAGCAGCGCGGCCGGCGGGCAGCGGCGGCGGCGCCGCTGCGCGAGCTGGGCGCCGACCCCAACTCCAAGAAGCCCATTGTGGTGAAGGAGGGGCGGTTCGGGCCCTATGTGACCGACGGCGAGACGAACGCGTCGCTGCGCAAGGGCGACACGGTCGAGGACATCACGACCGAGCGGGCGGCCGAGCTGCTGGCCGAGCGGCGCGAGCGGGCGCCGGCGGCCAAGAAGACCACCACGAGGAAGGCGCCGGCGAAGAAGGCTCCCGCGAAGAAGCCGGCGACCAAGTCGTAGGGCGAGCCGCGAGACTTGCGGGGCCACCGGACGCGGCCCCGCAAGTAGCATCAATGCTGTGATCGTCTTGTTCTTCGCGGGCCTGATCCTGCTGGCACACCTTTATCTGTGGCAGCGGATGGTCCGTTCCACCACCGGCCCCGGGCGGCTGCGCAAGGCGCTGACATGGGTCGTGGTGGGGCTGACGGTGCTCGTCGTGGCCACGTTCGCGGCCACGCGGATGGACTTCGGGCACTGGCTGGCCTGGCCGGGCTACGTCTGGCTGGCGCTGATGTTCTACCTGATCGTCTTCCTCGTGGTGCTGGAGGTGCCGCGGGCGGTGGCCGCGCTCGTCCTGGGCAGGGCCTCGCGGAAGGCCGTGACGCTCGAAGCGGCGCCGGTGCCCGTGCCCGCCATGGCGGGCGCCCCGGCGCCCCCCGAGCCCGCCCCCGTGGCGGCCCCGATCAGCAGGAGGCTGTTCCTGGGGCGGACCACAGCCGCCATCGCGGGCGTCGGAGCGCTGGGCACGGTCGGGTACGGCATGACGAGCGCCCTGGGCGACCCCGTGATCGAACGCGTGAAGGTGGCCCTGCCGAAGCTGGATTCGCGGCTCAGCGGCCTGCGGTTCGCCGTGGTGAGCGACATCCACCTGGGGCCGCTCACGGGCAGGGCGCACACCGAGCGGATCGTCCGCATGATCAACGGCCTCGAGGCCGACGTGGTGGCGATCGTGGGCGACCTGGTGGACGGGTCGGTGGCCCAGCTGGGGCCGCTGGCGCAGCCGCTGAAGAGCCTGGAGTCCCGCTACGGGGCATATTTCGTGACCGGCAACCACGAATACTTCGCTCCCAGCGGCCCTCTGGAGTGGATCGAGGAGCTCGGTCAGCTCGGCGTACGCTCGCTGCGAAACGAGCGCGTGGAGATCAGGCACCAGGGCGCCGTGCTCGACCTCGCCGGGGTCAACGACCTCAACGGCGCCTCCGCGGGCGACGGGCCCGACTTCGACAAGGCGCTGGGCGGCCGGGACACCACCCGGTCCACGGTGCTGCTGGCGCACCAGCCGGTCCAGGTCGACCAGGCCGCTCGCCACGGCGTCGACCTGCAGCTCTCCGGCCACACGCACGGCGGGCAGATCGCGCCGTTCAACCTGGTGGTGGGCCTGCAGCAGCCCGTGGTCTCCGGCCTGGCCACGGTCGACGGGGTGCAGGTCTACGTCACCAGGGGCGCCGGGTTCTGGGGCCCGCCGGTGCGCGTCGGGGCGCCGCCCGAGATCACGCTGCTGGAGTTGCGCAGCTGACTTTCCGCGATCCACTGGTCACCTGCGGTCATGATGGCGTAGAGTATCCGACCGGATACTGATCGGAGGTGGGGCATGGTCTCCTCGCCTATGGAGGTGGCGCACGCCGCCTTCTGGGCCCAGCGCGGCGGGCAGCTGTTCAAGCAGGCCAGGCATGCCGCGAGCATGAATCAACGCGTCCTGGCCAGCGTGAGCGGCACGTCGAGGACCACGCTGTCGGCCTACGAGCACGGCAGGAAGTCACCGACGCTGGAGACCGCGGGGCGCATTCTCGACGCTGCCGGCTTCCGGCTGGCGCTGGAGGCCAAGGTCGAGTTCGCGGCCCGCGCGGGCGACGGGCGGACGTTCCACGTGCCGAGCCGGTTGCGGCGGCTGCCGATCGGGGCGGCGCTGGGCGTCGTGCGGCTGCGGGAGCGGGTCTACGACCTGGCCGACCGGGAGGCCCGCCGGGCCGCCTACACCGTGCTGCTGTGCGAGGGCGAGCCTCAGGAGCTGCTCGATCACGTCGACGGGGTGCTGCTCGTCGAGCTGTGGGGCGAGCTGGAGCTGCCCGCGGAGATCCGTGCGGAGTGGGGGCCATTGGTGGAAGAGGCCCGTCTTGAGGCCGGAGTTATGAATTGATGATGCTTTTGGGGGCCTATTCGAGGTCTGTAACCTGCACGCTGGCCCGCGAACGTAATACCCTCAGCCCCGAGTCTGCCGGGAATATCCGGCTGGTCTGTTGTCCGCCCACTTCCTGGATACGCTGAAATCATGACTGCCCCTGGCCGAAGCCGCCCGGCCCACGTGCTGGCCAATGCGCCGTTTCGACGGCTTTGGATGGCCATGTCGGTGTGCAGCCTGGGCGACTGGCTCAACATCCTGGCGCTGACCGCCCTGGCCGGTAATCTCACACAGAGCGACTACCGTCTGCAGTCGCTGGCGGTCGGCGGGGTGTTCATCGCCAAGATGCTGCCCGCCGTGCTGCTCGGGCCGCTCGCGGGTGTGTTCGCCGACCGGTTCGACCGGCGGCTGACGATGGTCGTGGCCGACCTAACCAGGTTCGCCGTGGTGCTGTCGATCCCGTTCGTCCGCAGCTACCAGTGGGTGATCGTCGCGACCGTCCTGGTCGAGTGCGTCAACCTGTTCTGGGTCCCGGCCAAGGACGCCACAGTCCCCAACCTGGTGCGCAAGGAGCAGCTCGAGTCGGCCAACCGGCTCAACCTGCTGGTCACCTACGGCACCGCGCCGGTCGCGGCCATGCTGTTCGCGGCGCTGTCGGTGGTGGGCGGCGTGCTCACGAGCGTGGTGCCGTTCATGTCCGGCCAGGACGCCACGTCGCTCGCGCTGGTCGTCAACGCCTGCGCCTACCTCGTCTCGGCCGTCCTGATCTTCACGCTGCGCGACATCCCCCGGCGCGACGGCGCCATCTCCACGCCCTCCGTCCTCAAGCAGATCGTCGAGGGCTGGCGCTTCGTGGGCGGCAACCGGCTGGTGCGCGGGCTGATCATCGGCATGCTGGGGGCGTTCGCCGCGGGCGGCGCCGTGGTCGGCGTCGCGAAGATCTACGTCGAGGCGCTCGGCGGCGGCGACGCGGCCTACGGCGTCGTGTTCGGCGCGGTCTTCGTCGGCATGGCGCTGGGCATGTTCTTCGGCCTCAGGCTGCTGCGCGAGCTGTCGCGGCGGCGGCTGTTCGGCCTGGCCATCACCTTCGCCGGGCTCGTGCTGGTGGCCACCGCGCTGGTGCACAACCTGGTGATCGTGGCCATGCTGACCGTGCTGCTGGGGGCGTGCGCGGGCATCGCGTGGATCATCGGCTACACGATGATCGGGCTCGAGGTCGAGGACGGGCTGCGGGGCCGTACGTTCTCGTTCCTGCAGTCCACGGCGCGGGTGACCCTGCTGCTCGTGGTCGCCGTGGCCAACCCGCTGGCGGCGATCTTCGACGTCCACTGGCTGCGGTTCGGCGAGTTCGCCTACCGGTTCGACGGCTCCAACCTGGTGCTGGTCATCGGCGGGGTGCTCGCCATGGTCGTGGGCGTCCTCGCGCTGCGCCACATGGACGACAGGAAGGGCGTCTCCCTGGCCGGCGACCTGATCGCGGCGGTGCGCGGCGAGCGCTTCCCGGCCGAGGCGGCCGAGGCGGTGCCCGGGCTGTTCGTGGCGTTCGAGGGCGGCGAGGGGTCGGGCAAGACCACCCAGTCGCGGCTGATCGCCATCTGGCTGCGCGACCAGGGCTACGACGTGGTGCAGACGCGCGAGCCGGGCTCGACCAAGGTCGGCATGCGGCTGCGGGCGATCCTGCTCGACGCGGCCGAGCGCGGGCTGTCGGCGCGCTCCGAGGCCCTGCTCTACGCCGCCGACCGGGCCGAGCACGTGGAGAAGGTGATCCGTCCCGCGCTCTACCGGGGCTCGCTCGTGATCACCGACCGCTACGTGGACTCGTCCCTGGCCTACCAGGGGGCCGGCCGGGCGCTCGACCCCAAGGACGTGTCCAAGATCAACGCTTGGGCCACCGGCGGGCTGGTCCCGCACCTGACGGTGCTCATCGACACGCCGCCGCAGGTGGGGCTGACCCGGCTGGGCGGGGCCGCCGACCGGATCGAGTCGGAGCCGCTGGACTTCCACGAGCGGGTGCGCAAGGAGTTCCGGGCGCTGGCCGCGGCGGCGCCCGAGCGTTACCTGGTGGTGGACGGCACGCTGGCGCCCGAGGTGATCACCCGCCAGATCCAGGACCGGATCCGCGACATTCTGCCGGACCCGGTGCCGCAGGAGTCGGAGGACGCCACGGGGACGATGCCCGCCATCCGCGGCGACTGGACGATGCCCACCATCCGCGACTAGCCCCTTCTTCGGGTAAGGGGGGCGGGAACGGTGTCTCCTCGGGAGACGGCAGACGTCCCCCGGGGGATGGCGTTTTCGGCGATGAGCGGCGTTTCCTGGGGGCGGCGGACGTTCCGTGGGTGGGTGGCGTTACCCGGCCATGAGCAGTGTCTCGCGGGGTGAGCGGCGTCGTCCGGAAGTGCGTTTCGTGGGGACGGCGGACGTCCCGAGGGTGAGTGGCGCCTTCGGAGATGGGCCGTGTACCCCGGGATCAGCGGCGGCTTCCGGAAGTGGGTGGCGATTTCTTCCGGTGTCGTCGGGGGGCGCGTACGGGCGTGGGGAGTGCCGTCGGCGGTTAGCCTTACGTCGTGGCAGTTTTCGATGACCTCGTCGGGCAGGACCAGGCGGTGGCTGTGCTGTCGCGGGCCGCGGCGGCGGCCGGGGAGGTCGTCAGGGGTGGGCGCGGCGCGGGCATGACGCACGCGTGGCTGTTCACCGGGCCGCCGGGTTCGGGCCGGGAGGACGCCGCCCGCGCCTTCGCCGCCGCGCTGCTCTGCCCCGACGGCGGGTGCGGCCACTGCGACCAGTGCCATCAGGTGTTCGTCGGCTCCCACCCCGACCTGGAGTCCGTACGCCCCCAGGGCCTGTCCTACAGCGTCAAGCAGACCCGTGAGCTCATCCTGCGGGCGGCCGGGGCGCCGACGCAGGGGCGGTGGCGGGTCATCCTGTTCGAGGACGCCGACCGGGCCACGGAGTCCGCCGCCAACGCCCTGCTCAAGGCCATCGAGGAGCCGCCACCGCGTACGGTCTGGCTGCTGTGCGCGCCCGCCCCCGACGACCTCATGATCACCATCAGGTCGCGCTGCCGGGTGGTCAACCTGACCACCCCCGCCACGGAGGCCGTCGCCCATGTGCTGGCCACGCGCGACAGCGTGCCGCCGGACGTGGCCAGGTTCGCCGCCAGGGCCGCGCAGGGGCACATCGGCAGGGCGCGGGCGCTGGCGCTCGACGAGGGCGTCAGGCGGCGTCGTGAGGCCGTCCTGGGCATCCCACGCTCGCTGACCGGGGTGGGGGAGTGCGTCTCCGCCGCCGAACGGCTGGTCAAGACGGCGGAGGAGGAGGCCGCCGTGGCCACGGCCGCGCTCAACGAGAACGAGACCACCGAGCTGCGCAAGCTCTACGGCGAGGGGTCCACGGGCAAGGGGCTCAACCGAGGGCTGGTACGCGGCGGGGCCGGGGCTCTGAAGGAGCTGGAGGACCGGCAGAAGTCCCGGGCCACCCGGATCAAGCGCGACTCGCTGGACGCGGCGTTGCTGGAGCTGGTGGCGTTCTACCGGGACGTGCTGGCCATGCAGTTCGGGGCCAGGGTCGAGCTGGCCAACGACGACCTCCGCTTCGACCTCGACCAGCTGGCCAAGGTGGCCACGCCCGAGGAGACGCTGCGCCGGATCGACGCGATCATGCAGTGCCGGGAGCGGCTGGCCGCGAACGTCAACCCGCAGATGGCCGTCGAGGCGATGATGCTGTCGCTGCGTTCCTGACCCGTGATCAAGGGGCACTAGGCTGCCCGGGTCGATCGCGTGCAGGATGAGGAGCGGCAGTGGCTGAAGAGGCGCCCCGGGGTTTACGACCGTTGATCGCCGCGCTGCTGGCCGGACTGTCGGTCCTCGTGAGTACGCCGGCCGCGGCGAACCCGGTGCCCGCCCCGGAGGTCAGTGTGAGCGACGAGTGGGAGATCGCCGTCTTCCTGTGCACTCCGACCACCTACGGCTGCCACAAGCGCGCCGCCACGGCGAAGCAGAAGCAGGCGCTCAGGACGTTCCTGGAGTCCAGGCCGGAGCTGAGCGGGGTCCGGTTCGTCGATCGGGCGAGCGCGTACGAGAGCTTCCGCCACGACTTCGCCGGCAACAAGGCGCTGCTCAAGGCCGTACGGGCGAAGGATCTGCCGGAGTCGTTCCGCCTGCGGGTGAAGAAGGGGGCCGACCGGGATCGGTTGTGGCTCGCGGTGAATCGGCGGCCCGGAGTGGGCAAGATCGTCGACCAGGCCGAGATCTATGGCGATCCGCAGGCTATGGCGTCGGAATGGGACATCTCTGTCTTCATGTGCGTGAAGGAGTCGGCCATGCCGGCCTGCCTGTCCGGCCGTGGCAAGGCGAACGGGAGGATTGCGACTCTCAAGGAGAAGAAGGCCGTAGTCAAGGCGATCGAGGGCACGCCCGGGGTCGAGACGTACATCTTCGAGGACCAGGCGACGGCGTACCGGAACTTCGTCGAGAGCTACGCCGACAACGAGTCGCTCGTGAGCGCTGTCAACCTGTCGGACATTCCTGAGTCGTACCGGCTGAGAATGCGGCCCGAGGTCGACTGGAACGCGGTGAGCCGCAGGCTGGCCCGGCTGCCAGGGGTGAGCCAGGTGTACAACCTGAGATGCACGGCCGCCCAGCTCAAGCTCCTCGCGGAGTACGGGCGTCGTGACCTGCCCGACAGCAAGGTCTGCGCGCCGCGTCGGTAAACCCGTAGGGTGACGCGAGCAGCAGATGGGGCTGACGGGCGTCTCTGATACGTGGAAGTCGAACTACTCACCCAACAAGAGGCTCTGGCGCGGCAACGGGTCGACGTGGCGTCGATCTTCGCCGAGCACCACGTGGGCCTCGTACGGCTTGCCCTGATCATGGTCGGCGATCGGGCGACCGCGGAGGACGTCGTACAGGAGGCGTTCGCCCGCACCCACGCCGGGCGCGGCCGGTTGCGCGACGCGAACAAGGCGCTGGCTTATGTCCGCTCAGCGGTGCTCAACGGGTGCCGGTCGGTGCTGCGCCGGCGGGCGACCGTGTTCCGGCGGGTGGTGCCGTACGAGCCGCCCGTCTGGTCGGCGGAGAGCGCCGCGCTGCTGGGCGAGGAGCGGCGCGGGGTGCTGCTCGCCCTGCGTGAGCTGCCGCGCAGGCAGCGGGAGGCGCTCACGCTCCGCTACTACCTCGACCTGTCCGACCAGGAGATCGCCGACACCATGGGCATCGGCGCCAGCACGGCCAGGTCCACGATCGCACGGGGGCTGGCCGCCCTCGCCCGGGCACTCGGGGAGGATTCATGAACAGCGCGATGGAAGACAGGCTGCGCGAGGCCCTCGCCGAGGCGGGGGCGACGGTGGACGCCGGCACGCTCAAGCCGTTGAGGGCACCGGAGCGGCGGCGGTTCAGGGTGGATTTCCGGCTGGTGGCGGTGGCGGCGACCGTGGTGCTCGCGGGGGCGGCGACCACTGTCGGGCTCCTGAGCGGTCCGGGTGGCGAGGACCGCGCGGTGGCGGCCGATCCGAGGTCCGGCGAGCGGGAGGTGGTCGTCTTCCTGTGCGCGAAGTCGTCGGACCGGGAGCGGACGTCGTGCAAGGGCGGTGCCGGCAACGAGGAGAAGCGGAAGATCGAGGCGGCCGTGCGGAAGGTGCCGGGGGTCAGAGAGGTGTTCTACGCGGATCAGAGCACGGCGTACCAGAACTTCCGGCGCGATTTCGCGGGCAACAAGGCGGTCCTGGCCGCTGTTGACGTCGAGGACCTCCCCGATTCATTCACGTTGACCCTCAGGAAGGGAGCCGATCCGCGCCGTGCGCAGGAGGCGCTGCGTGGGGTGCCCGGGATCTTGACCGTTCAGGAAGTGACGCCCTACGTCGCCACTCCGGCGGACAAATGGGATGTCAGTGTCTTCCTTTGCGCCCCCTCGTCGGGCATGCCGTCCTGCGGCGCCGAGCGTAAGTCCGACGGCAAAGGCAGCTTCACCGTCACGAAGGAGGGGAAGGGCGTCACGCCCGCGCAGATCAAGGCCATTCAGAGGCTGATCGCATCGATGCCCGGCGTCAAGGAGGCGATCTTCGAAAGCCAGGAGGAGGCCTACGAGAACTTCCGCCGCCTGTACAAAGACAACAAGGCGCTGCTCGACGCCACAAAAGTCAGCGACATGCCCCAATCGTTCAGAATCAAGCTGCTGCCTGACGCGGACTGGAGCAAGATCGTCAGCAAGCTGAGGCGGGAACCAGGGGTGAGCCAGGCTGTCTACCAACGATGCCTGCTCGACATCAGCCGGCTTGAGGACCGCTACGGGGTGACCTTGCCCGAGAGCAAGGTGTGCCCGGTGGACAAGTGATCCGGCTCCCCCCTCACTCTCCGCGCGCTGCACACGTAATGTGGCAGGGAAGGTCGTACGACCCCTAGGCCGTCAGGAGGCGAGCTCGAGCCCATGGGAATGATCATGGCCGTGAGCTTCACCCGTTACGGGAGGCTCTACTACCTCGATCCCGGCGAGCACAGCCCGAAAGTGGGCGACAAGGTGCTCGTGCCGACCGATTCGGGTCCAGAGGTGGCGGAGTGCGTCTGGGCGCCGCAGTACACGAGCGAGGACGTCGAAGGGCTGCCCCTGTGCGCGGGCCTGGCGGGCGAGGAGCACCTGGCCCGCGACGAGACCAACAAGCGCCGCAGGGCCGAGGCCCGCAGCGTGTCGAAACGGCTGATCAAGCGGCACACGCTGCCGATGAAGGTGGTCGGGATCGACTACCTCGACGAGGACAACGTCTACACGGTCTACTTCTCGGCGCCGCACCGGGTCGACTTCCGCGCCCTGGTCCGCGACCTGGCCCGCAACCTGCGGGCCAGGGTCGAGCTGCGGCAGATCGGGCCGAGGGACGAGGCGCGACTGCAGGGCGGCATCGGGCCCTGCGGCCGTGACCTGTGCTGCGCCACGTTCCTGAAGGACTTCGAGCCGGTCTCCGTACGCATGGCCAAGGACCAGGACCTTCCGGTCAATCCGCTGCGGATCGCGGGGGCGTGCGGGCGGCTCATGTGCTGCCTGAAGTACGAGCACCCGCTCTACCAGGAGTTCCGCGCCTCGGCTCCCCGGTCGGGGGCCAACGTGGAGACCCCGCAGGGGCCGGGCGTCGTGGTGGGCCACAACGTTCCGTCCGACTCCGTGGTGGTGCGCCTCAACGACGGGGGGCGGCGCTGCGCCTGCTCCAAGGCCAGCGTGTGCGCGCCGCGCAAGGCGTACGACTCGACGTACGGGGATCCGGCCGAGGCGTGATCGAGGGAGCGAGTACCCCTCCGGCTCCTGTAGACTCTTCCAAGTCGCAGAGCACGCCGCCTTAGCTCAGTCGGCCAGAGCACTTCACTCGTAATGAAGGGGTCTGGGGTTCGAATCCCCAAGGCGGCTCCAGATTGGAAGCCCTCTCGGATGATCCGGGAGGGCTTCTGTGTTCTTAGCGGGTGACTACGATTGGCGCGATGAGCGTGCGCTACGACGACGTGATCGGCCCCCTCCGGACCGCATATGACGGTGGCGCCAAGCGACGTGATGTCAGCGGCAAGACCCCGTGGAAGCTGGCGGAGCGGGAGGCGTTCCTGAGCCGTCTGCAGGGTGACAGGTGCGGGCGACTGCTGGAGGTCGGTGCCGGAACGGGCCAGGACAGCGCGTACTTTCAGGAAAACGGCTTGGCAGTCGTGGCCGTCGATCTGTCCCCTGCCATGGTGGCGCTCTGCCGGGAGAAGGGCATCGAAGCCCACGTCATGGACTTCCTGAGCCTGGATTTCGCACCGGGGTCATTCGATGCCGTGTATGCGATGAACTGCCTGCTGCACGTGCCGGACAGTGACCTTCCCGTGGTCATGGATGCGATCTGCACGCTCATGCGGCCCGGTGGCCTGTTCTTTCTTGGTGTGTACGGCGGAGGCGATCTGGAGGGGGAGGGGCCGTACGAGGGCGATGATCACGACCCTCCCCGATTCTTCTCGTTCCGTGGCGACGCGCAGCTTCAGGAACACGCTCGCAGGTCTTTCGAGATCGTGGACTTCCACGCCGTAGGGTCTGGTCGTGCTCGGTTTCAGTCGCTGACGTTGCGACGTCCTGAGTAGTCGAGCGGCCTCAACGATGTGAACACCGAATGGGTGCAGGAGAGAAGCACCTTCCCCGCAGAACGGTGTCCAGTACCCTGCCGAATGGATCTCATGGGTATCAAGGCGCGGTGCGCCATCGTATGCAGGTAGAAGGGGTCCGAAGAGACCGCTTTTCCTGGGGGAGCAACTGATGGATGGGCAGCGGTTCGCCGAGATCGCGCGTGCGGCCTTCGGGAAAGGGCGTCGGCCGGCAGGGGTCGAGCGGCTCAGGGGCGGGAGCAAGAAGGGCGTTTATCGGCTCTCGTTCGACGATGACGGGCCCGGCGCGATCGTCTATGTGTGGTCCGAGGAGGAGGACTTCTGGCCCGTCGCGTCGAACGCCGACCCGGAGACCCCGTTCGGCCACGCGTCCGGGCTGCGGTTCTTCGAGGCCGCACATGGCCGGTTGAGCGGCCTCGGGGTGCGGGTGCCCGAGGTCTACCTTGTGGACCGGCCGGGGGACGTCGTGGTGGTCGAGGACGTGCGCGGAGGGACGCTGGAGGCGTTGTTGCGCGACGACCCCACGAGGGCGGGCCGGGTGATGGATCGGCTGGCGGCGAGCCTCGTGGCCATGGGGCGGGAGCGGGCGCCGTGGGTGGGGAAGATCGAGGGGACACGGCGGCCGTCCGCGGTCGAGGTCGTGCTGGAGCAGGCGCTGCGGGACCTGGACGAGGCAGCCGTACGGGTCGAGAGGATCGGCGCGGTCCGGGAGGACTTCGAGAGCGCGCTGCGGGAGATGGCCGCGGGCGTGCGGCCGCGGGCGGATTACGGGCTCATCCATGGGGAGCTCGGGCCCGATCACGTGCTGGTGGACGATCACGACGTGCCGGTGCTGATCGACCTCGAAGGCACGATGTTCTTCGACGCCGAATGGGAGCACGTCTTTTTGCGGATCCGGTTCCACGAGCATTACGAGCGGCTGCGCGTCGACGGGCTGGACGAAGGCCGGATGCGGCTGTACGCGCTGGCTCAGCATCTGTCGCTCACCGCGGGGCCGCTCCGGCTGCTCGACGGGGATTTCCCGGACCGGGAGTTCATGCTGGGGATCTCGAAGTTCCACAGCGGGGAGGCGCTCGAGTTCCTCGCGAAAGGGCGATGAGTTCCGCGGGCCGGAGTAGTCCTAAAGGCATGCGGAAAATCATCTATTCGATGCTGATCTCCCTCGACGGCTACGTGGAGTCCCCCAACGGCGACATCGGCTGGACCGCGCCCGACGACGAGGTCCACGCGTTCTTCAACGACATGTCCCGCGAAATGGGCGGCTCCCTGTACGGCCGGCGCCTCTACGAGAACATGTCCGCCTACTGGCCCACCGCCGACCAGCGCCCCGACGCCTCTGCGCTCGAGGTCGACTTCGCCAGGACCTGGCGGGCCATGCCCAAGTACGTCTTCTCCAAGACCCTCGACAAGGTCGGCTGGAACAGCACGCTCGTCACCGGCGACCTCAAGGAGGAGGTGACCAGGCTCAAGCAGCAGGACGGCGGCAACCTCGACCTGGGCGGGGCCACGCTGGCGGGGAGCGTGCTGCGGCTCGGGCTGGTGGACGAGTTCCGCATCTGCATCCACCCGCTCGTGCTCGGCGCGGGCAAGCCGTTCTTCCCCCGGCTCGACTCCTCCATCAGGACCCGGCTGCTGGAAACCCGGGCGTTCCCCTCGGGCATCGTTTACCTTCGCTACGAAGTCACGTAGCCTGACAGGAAACTCTTAGGAAGGTTTCCTATCGATAATGCGCGCGCTGCCCGCCTTAGCGGCCCTGCTGCTCATCACCGCCTGCGGTTCGGCCTGGACCCCGGAGCCTCCGGTCAACGCCGAGGACGTGATGTTCGTGCAGATGATGGTGCCGCACCACCGGCAGGGCATCGAGATCGCCAAGGTGGGGACGGAGCACGCCACCACGCCCGAGCTCAGGACGCTGGCCTCGGCCATCGCCAGCACGCAGCAGAGCGAGGTCGAGCGGATGCTGCGCTGGCTGCACTCCTGGGACCAGCCGCTCGCGCCCCCGAACGGCGCGCACGACCACCACGGAGGCATGCCCGAGACCGACGTCAAGCGGATCCAGGCGCTGCGGAAGTCCAAGACCTTCGAGCGCGACCTGCTCAACCTGCTCATCGCGCACCAGGACGACGCCGTGCAGATGGCCGCCGCCGAGGTGGCGGGCGGGGCGAACCCGGCCGTTCAGGAGTGGGCGGGGCAGGTGCGGACCTCGCGCAAGGGGCAGATCGACATCATGATGAAGCTGCTGGAGCGGTGAGGAAATCCCGGAGAGCCCGCTCGTAGCGGGCCTGGTCGACGTTCCAGGAGCCCACGTGGCCGCCGCCCTTCGTGCGTACGAGCGTCACCAGATCGGGCCGCAGCTTCGCGAACCGCAGCGACGGCTCGACGGGCACGCTGGCGTCGTCGTCCACGAAGAGCAGGATCGGCTGCCTGAACTCCTTCGCGTGCCGCACGTGGTCGAGGTCGTCGAGCGAGATCCCCGTACGCCGCTCCACCACGAACTTGCCCACCGAGGCCAGCCAGATCGGCACCCCCCGCTGCCGCGCGCCCAGGTCGATGGGCGCGTTCCAGTCCATGACCGGGCTGTCCAGGATCAGGCCCTTGATCGGTTCGCCAGGTAACATCCTGGCCGCCATCGGAGCGATGCCCCCGCCCATCGAGAACCCGTACAGCACCACGCCGGTCGCCCCCTGGCCGCGGGCGTAGGAGATGGCCGCGGCGACCTCGCGCCACTCGGTGGCGCCGAGGTGGAACTTGCCGTCCTCGCCGGCCGGTGCGTTCTCGTCGTTGCGGTAGCTGATCGCCAGCACCGGCATCCCCAGCGAGTGGAAGACGGGCAGGAAGCGCAGCGTCTCGGAGGCGTTCGCGTTGCGGCCGTGCACGGCGATCACCCAGGTCTTCGAGGTGCCGGGGGTCCGCCAGGCGGGGAAGTCGCCTAACTCGCCGCGGATCGACATCGTCTCGTACGGCAGGCTGAGCGCCGAGCGCGGGTTTTCGTGGCCCCAGATCCAGCGGTCGAAGGCCGGAGCAACGAGCAGCCCGCGCCGCCCAGCCCCACCAGCGCGAGGACCGCCAAGACGGCCATGATCCACGCCAGCGCACGTCTCATGACGAAATCATAGACGCCCACACGAATAAGTGATTAGATCACTTGATATGTCCGAGGTAACGCGGCCGACACTGTCCGACGCTCTGACCGAGCGCATGCTGGAGCTCATCCGTACGGGAGGGCACCGGCCCGGCGACAGGCTGCCCTCGACCAGGGAGCTCTCCCAGCGCTTCGCCGTCACCACCCCGACACTGCGCGAAGCGCTCCGCAGGCTCGAGGCCACCGGGGCCATCGAGATGCGGCACGGCTCCGGCATCTACGTCGGAGCCGACATCGAGCGGATGGTCCTGCCCAACCCGAACATGCGCGAGATGCACGCCGCCCAGCTCCTGGAGCTGCTCGGCGCGCGGATCGTGATCGAGCCGCCGCTGGCCGCGATGGCCGCGCAGAACGCCGGCCCCGAGGAGCTGGCCCCGCTCAAGCGGGTGCTCGAAGAGGCGGGCAGGCACCTGCGCGGCCACGACGCCCTCCTGCACGACGCGAACATGTCCTTCCACCGGGCGACGGCCCGGCTGGCCGGCAACAGCGTGTTGCACGAGGTCGTCGATTCGCTGCTCACCGTCCACGGACCCGAGCAGCAGGAGATCCTGCAGATCTTCGACGACCGGCGCCGCGACTACGACGAGCACCTGGCGATCCTGGAGGCCATCGAAGCACGCGACGCGGCGCAGGCCGAGGAGCGCATGCGGGCCCACCTGGTGGACGTGAAGACGGTTATAGAGCACAGGTTGCAATCACCCCTGATGTAACACCCCTGAAGAAACAAGGAGGCCGGTCCATGTTCCGGTCACGTGTGGTCACGCTCGGCGTGGCGGCGCTCGTCCTGACCGCCTGCGGCGGAAACGGCGCCGAGACGCAGAAGAAGAGCGAGCTGACCCTGTACAACGACAAGGGCGCTTGGACGAAGTATTTCGATGAGATGGGCGCCCTGTCCAAGCAGAGCATCGGCCTGGGCATGAAGCCGACGGGATACACGGACTCGGCCCAATACCAGGCGTTCATCAAGGCGTCGTTCCGCACGAACGTCAAGCCTGACCTGTTCACCTGGCAGACCGGGGGGATGCTGGAAGAGATCGTCAAGCAGAAGCAGGTGGCCGACACCACGGACATCTGGCAGCAGGCGATCCAGGCCGGCGACCTGTCGAAGGACCTCGCGCCGTACTACACGATCGACGGCAAGCAGTACTGCGTGCCGATGAACGTCGCGTACTGGGGCATGTTCTACAACAAAAAGATCTTCGACAAGTACGGTCTCACGGCGCCGAAGACGTGGGACGACCTGGTCAAGGTGGCCGACACGCTGAAGAAGAACGGCGTCAAGGCCTTCTACCACACCAGCGTGCTGTTCTCCTTCGTCTGGTTCGAGCAGCTCATGGCCGGCTCCGACCCCGACCTGTACGACCGCCTGGCCACCGGCAAGGCCAAGTACACCGACCCGGGCGTGGTCCAGGTGATGGAGAAGTGGAAGTCGCTCATCGACGCCGGATATTTCATCAACCCTGGCGACAAGACGGACCCGGGTGACGTGCTGAAGAACGGCAAGGCGGCGATGGTCTCCTTCGGCACCTGGTTCAACACCAGCATGACCCAGCGCAACATGAAGCCCGGCGAGGACTACGACTTCTTCGTCATCCCCAACGTCAACCCCTCGCTGCCAAAGACCTCGATGATCTTCGAGAGCGGCCCGCTCTGCTCTCTGACCAAGGGTGCCGACCCCGCCGCCAACCAGAAGTACCTCAAGTGGTGGACCACGCCGGAGGCGCAGGAGAAGTGGGCGACCAGCAGGGGAGACGTGAGCGCCAACCCCAAGGTGAGCATCTCCGACAAGGTGCTCAGCACCGTCACGAAGGACGCGGGCAGCGGCCAGTACCGCCTGGTCAACCGGTACTTCGAGGCCACGCCGCCACCGGTCCTGACGGCCGCGCTGGACGGGTTCGGCAAGTTCGTGACGGAGCCCGGCAGCTACAAGGAGGTCCTGGACACCATCCAGAAGGCCGCCGACGAGTACTGGAGCACCCATCAGTGAGCGCCGGAGCGACCGAGCCGGAGTGGAGGCCATGAACACGCGGGCACCCATACTCGGGCGGTTCGGGTATGGCTATGTGGCGCCGGCGGTCCTGCTGGTCGCGGGTCTGCTCTACGCGCCGTTCCTGTGGACGGCCTACCTCAGCTTCACCCGCTACGACGGCCTGGAGCCGGCCCAGTGGATCGGCGTGCACAACTTCGGCAAGCTGCTCGACGACCCGGCCCTGCTCACCTCGGTCCGCAACACGCTGTTCTGGGTCATCGGCACGATGGTGCTGCCCGTCGGGCTCGGCCTGCTGGTCGCGGTGCTGTCGTACGACATCAAGGGCGGTATGTGGTTCCGGGTGCCGTTCCTGCTGCCGTACGCGCTGAGCGGCGCCGGCCTGGCCATGGTGTGGAGCCCGATCCTGTCGCACGACGGCATCGCCAACAAGCTGCTCGGCGTGGACACCGCGTTCCTGCAGGAGGCGCCGGTCAACACGCTGGCGATGCTGCTGGTCTGGACGTGGCAGCAGCTCGGCGTCAACATGCTGCTGTTCGTGGTGGGGCTGCAGTCGATCCCGAAGGAGCCGATCGAGGCCGCCCGGCTCGACGGGGCCGGTGGGTGGCGGCTGTTCAGGTACGTCATCTGGCCGCTCATGAGGCCGCTGACCGCGGTCGTGGTCGGGCTCGCGCTGGTGGCCAGCCTGAAGACGTTCGACATCGTGTGGGTGCTGACGCAGGGCGGCCCGGGGCGCAACTCGGAGACGCTGGCGGTGACCATGTACAAGGAGACGTTCGTGGCCAGCGACTACGGCTACGGCTCGGCCGTGGCGGTGATGCTGACGGTCGTCACCGGGCTGGCGTCCTACCTCTACCTCAAGCGGCAGGTGGCCCAGTGATCCGGCGTGCCGCCCTGGTCGTGCTCGGGCTGGTCTGGCTCGGGCCGACGTACCTGCTGCTCGTGAACGCCTCGCGCCCGGCCAGTTCGTACGACCCGGGCCGGGCGTGGGAGCCCTCGTCCGACTTCGCGCTGTTCGAGAACTTCGCGCGGGCGCTCGACAGCGCCAACCTGACGCAGAGCCTGGCCAGCACCGCGCTCTATGCCGTCGTCTCGCCCCTGCTGGCGGTGATCATCGGGGCGCTGGCCGGGTACACGATCGTGGTGCTGAGGCTCCGGCACGGGTTCTTCTGGTTCATCCTGATCTTCGGCGGCACGGTCTTCCCCTCGCAGATGCTGCTCGTGCCGCTGTTCGTCGGCTACAGCGACGCCGGCCTGTACGACAGCCGCCTCGGCATGATCCTCATCTACACGGCGATCAGCGTGCCGCTGGCCGCCTTCGTGCTGCGCAACTTCTACACTGGCGTAGCGTTCTCGATCTTCGAGGCGGCCAGGATGGACGGCGCCTCCACCTGGCGCATCTTCTGGGGCATCTACCTGCCCATCTCGCTCAGCGCGCTGACGGCGGTGTTCATCCTGGAGTTCACCTTCGTCTGGAACGACCTCATCTTCGGTCTGACCCTGACCCAGACCGAGGACGTGCGGCCGGTGATGACCGCCATCGCCGGCCTCATGACCGACGTGTACGCCGGGACACCCGTGCCCGTCGGCCTGGCCGCGGGGCTCGTGGTCTCGCTGCCGACCGTCGTGCTGTTCCTCGCCACCCAGCGCCTCTTCGCCAGGGGCCTGTCTCTAGGGAGTGTTTGATGACGAGCCGGTTGCTCCAGCGGAGCCTGGGCAGTCCCGACTATGACGGGATCAGGCAGGCGCTGCGCGACGACACCTCGACACCGGTGATCAGCGTGCGCGGGCTGGAGGTTCGGGTCGCGGTGCTGCCGCTGTTCACCCACGACGGCCGGCAGGCGGTCAGGGTGTCGAGCACCGAGCCGCTGACCCACGTGCTGGTGGGCGTGGACAGCGCGTCGGGCAGCGACGTGACGCTGCTGGTGCCCGAGGTGGACGCGCCGCGCGTGCTCACGCTGGAGTGCCGCGACGACGCGGGGGTGGTCGGCACCGCGCAGGTCACGGTGACCCCGCAGCGTAAGTGGAGCGTCTTCGTCGTCCACCACTCGCACCTGGACATCGGCTACACCGACCCGCAGGGCACGGTGCTCCGTCACCACCTCGACTACCTGGACGCGGCGCTGCGGCTGGCCGAGGAGACCGCGTCCTGGCCGGACGACGCGAAGTTCCGCTGGACGGTCGAGTCGTCGATGCCGGCGCTGAAGTGGCTGGCCGCGCGGCCCGCCGAGATGGTGGAGTCCTTCGCGCAGAAGGCCCGCGAGGGCGTGATCGAGGTGACCGCGCTGCCGTTCCAGCTCCACACGGAGGCGTGCTCGACCGAGGAGCTGCACCGCCAGCTCCGCTTCACCACCCAGCTCGAGGAGAAGTACGGCTTCGCCACCAGGTCCGCCATGCACACCGACGTGCCGGGCGCGGTCGTCGGCCTGGTGGACGCGCTGCACGCGCACGGCGTGCGTTACCTGGCCGCGGCGCACAACTGGGCCGGTCGCTCCGTGCCCTACCTGCACGGCGGCGACAAGCTGACCAGGCCGTTCCGCTGGCGGGCGCCGAGCGGCAACGAGATCATCGTCTGGTTCACGGACACGCCGCACGGCATGGCGTACATGGAGGGCAACACGGTCGGGCTGACCGACTCCTACGAGCTGGCCGACGACCTGCTGCCGCGTTACCTGTCCGCGCTGGCCACGCGGGGCTATCCGTACGGGCCGGGGACGTTCGGCTGGCAGGGGCCGGACGCGCCGAAGGAGCCGTACGAGCTGGATGTGCTGCACCTGCGGGTGCAGGGCGCGCACGCCGACAACGCGGGCCCGTCGATCGTGCCCGCGTCGATCGCGCGCCGGTGGAACGAGGAGTGGGCTTACCCGCGCCTGCGCTCGGCCGTGAACAGCGACTTCTTCGAGCACGTCGAGGAGCGCTACCACGACCAGTTGGCCGTGCACCAGGGCGACTGGACCGACTGGTGGGCCGACGGCCTCGGCTCGGGCGCGCGCCCGCTCGGCTACGTGCGCCGGGCGCAGTCGGCCCTGCGGGTCGCCGAGACGCTGCACACGCTGGCCGGGGTGGACGCGACCGAGCAGGTGGACGCGGCCTACGACAAGGTCGCCCTGTTCAACGAGCACACCTGGGGCGCGGCCAACCCGTGGGAGGACGCCGAGGAGGCGGGCGACTCGGGCGGCCTGCAGTGGACGCGCAAGTCGTCCGGTGCCTACGACGCCCAGGACGACGCGGCCGACCTGCTGCACGCCGCGGTCCGCAGGTTCGGCGCCGCGCTGTCGGAGGCGGGCACCGAGGGCGGCGCGCTGGCCTCGTTCGCCGTCTTCAACCCCGGCACGTGGACGCGGACCGACGTGGTCCGCACATTCCTGCCGAGGGACGTGGTGGGGGTGGACGTGCCGATCGCGCTGGTGGACTCGCGGACCGGGGAGACGCTCCCGCACCACGAGGAGTTCGTGCACCCGGACGACTGGCCGACCCGGCCCATCGGGCGGCACGTCCACGCGGTCGTCCCCGACGTACCCGGCTTCGGCTACGCCCGCCTCGACGTCGTGCCCGGCGTGAACCAGGCCCCTGAACCGGTCGAGCTGGACTTGAGCGGGGTGATCGAGAACGAGTTCTACCGCGTGGCCTACGACGTCCGCGAGGGCTACATCGGCTCGATCTTCGACAAGCGGGCGGGCCGCGAGCTGGTCAACGGCGACGCGGCGGCCGGCTTTGGCCAGTACGTCTACGACCAGTACGCCACCGCCCCGCATTTCAACCATTTGTCGGGACACGTCGGAGCACACGACCGCACGCTCCTCGGCGACCGGGCCATCGGCAAGGGCGCCACGATCACCAAGGCCCAGCGCACGGCCGTCGGCGAGAAGCTGGTCGTCGAGCTGCACGGCAAGGGCGTCGACTGGATCCGCACGACGATCGAGCTGCACGGCGGCGTGCCCAGGATCGACCTGACCTACCAGCTCGCCAAGCAGGGCACCCCCGCCAAGGAGGCCGTCTTCCTGGCCTTCCCGTTCGCCGCCGGGGCGGCCACCGCGTGGGAGCTGACCGGCGGCGTCGGGGGTCCCGACGTGCCGCGCGTGCCCGGCTCGGCCGAGTACATGCTGCCGATCAGGCACTGGATCGCGTTCGAGGACCCCGAGCTGACCGTCGCCTGGGCCACGCTGGAGGCGCCGCTGGTGCAGCTCGGCACCATCCACATGCCGTACGCGCCGTTCCCGCCGACCCTCGACCAGGAGGACGGCACGGTCTACTCGTGGGCACTCAACAACATCTGGGACACCAACTTCCCGGCCCAGCAGCAGGGTGAGACCACGTTCCGCTACGCCGTGACCTCGGCGGCCGGGGCTCACGGGAGGAGGCTCGGTGCGGCGGCGGCCTCTGGGCTGACCGAGCCGTTCGTCGGCGCGCTCATCACCGACAGCCCCGACGTCACCGAGACGTACGTGTCCGTCGACCATCCCGACGTGCTCGTCACGTCCCTCGGGCAGGCGGGTGACGAGCGCGTGGTGCGGCTGCAGTCGCTGGCCGCCGAGCCGGTCGAGGTGACGGTCGGCCTGCCGGGCCTGCGCTCGGCCCGCGGGCTCGACGTGGTGGACGAGACGGTCAAGGTACGGCTGCCCGCCTGCGGGGTGGCCGTTGTTTGGGGGACGTGTTCGTGAAGATCGTTGACATCAGGGCCACGACGGTCGCGGTCCCGCTGGAGGCGCCGCTGCGGCACAGCAACGGCGCCCACTGGGGCCGGTTCGTGCGCACGATCGTCGAGGTCGAGGCCGACAACGGGCTGGTGGGCCTGGGCGAGATGGGAGGCGGGGGCGAGAGCGCGGAAGCGGCGTTCCGGGCGCTGATGCCGTACCTGAAGGACCATGACCCCTTCCAGCTGGAGGCGCTGCGCTTCAAGATCGCCAACCCGACGGCCTCGCTCTACAACAACAGGACGCAGCTCCTCGCGGCCATCGAGTTCGCCTGCATCGACCTGATCGGGCAGCACCTGGGCGTGCCCGCGCACGACCTGCTCGGCGGGCGGATCCGCGACGCCGTGCCGTTCGCCTCCTACCTGTTCTTCCGGTACGCGGCCGAGGGCTACGGCGAGATCCGCACGCCCGATCAGCTCGTCGAGCACACCAAGCACCTCAAGGACGCCCACGGGTTCACCGTCCACAAGCTCAAGGGCGGCGTGTTCCCGCCGGACCACGAGCTGGAGTGCTACCGGGCGCTGGCCGAGGCGTTCCCCGACGACCGGCTCAGGTACGACCCGAACGCCGTGCTGTCGGTGGCCGAGGGGCTGCGCTTCGGCCGGGCCATCGAGGGGCTGAACAACGACTACCTGGAGGACCCGGTCTGGGGGCTCGAGGGGCTCAGGACCATCCGCGAGCAGGTCAGGGTGCCGCTGGCGACGAACACCGTCGTCGTCAACTTCGAGCAGCTCGCCTCCAACGTCATGCGCAGGGCCGCCGACGTGGTGCTGCTGGACACGACGTTCTGGGGCGGGATCAGGCCGTGCGTGAAGGCGGCGGGGGTGTGCGAGACGTTCCAGCTCGGGGTGGCCGTGCACTCCTCGGGCGAGCTGGGCATCCAGCTGGCGACCATGCTGCACCTCGGCGCCGTGCTGCCGAACCTCACCTACGCCGCCGACGCGCACTACCACCAGCTCAGGGACGACGTGATCGAGGGCGGGAAGCTGGCGTACTCGGAGGGCGCCATCGCCGTGCCGTCCGGCCCCGGGCTGGGGGTGCGGCTGGATCCCGAGCGGGTCGCCCGTTATGCCGAGTTCTACCGGGAGACGGGCGGCTATCCGTACGACCGGGACCCCGGGCGGCCCGGCTGGTACGCCACGGTGCCGAACGAACGGTTCGCCGATCCCACCGTGTCCCTTGATATAGCTCCATAATTGGGCGATATGTCGGAAGCAACCCAGCCGGCCCCGCCGGCTGACAATCTCGTCACCACCTCGCACACGCTGCCGTCCGGGCAGGCGTACACCGCCACCACCGGCACCATGGTGCTGCGCGAGGAGGTGATCGACGACGGCAGGTTCGGTGGCCTGCGGCCCAAGGCCGAGATGTTCGTCACCTCGTACACGCTCGACGGGGCCGAGCCGCTGAGCAGGCCGGTCACGTTCGCGTTCAACGGCGGCCCGGGATCGTCGAGCGTGTGGCTGCACCTGGGCGTGCTCGGGCCGCGGCGGGTCGTGATGGGGGACGCGGGCGCGCTCCTGCCTCCCCCTTACGGGCTGGCCGACAACGAGGAGAGCCTGCTGAGCGTGAGCGACCTGGTCTTCATCGACCCGGTCTCGACGGGCTACTCGCGGGCGGCCGAGGGCGAGAAGCCGGAGCCCTACCACGGCTTCACCGGCGACATCGAGTCCGTCGGGGAGATCATCCGGTTGTGGACCACCAGGAACGGGCGGTGGATGTCGCCGAAGTTCCTGGCGGGGGAGTCGTACGGGACGGTCAGGGCGGCCGGGCTGGCCGACCACCTGCAGTCACGGTACGGCATGTACCTCAATGGCGTGATGCTGATCTCCTCGGTGCTCGACTTCATCACCGGGGACTTCAACCAGGGCAACGACCTGTCCTACGCTCTCTATCTGCCGACTTATGCCGCTATTGCGCACTATCACGGGCTGCACGGCGACCGGCCGCTGGCCGACGTGCTACGCGAGGCCGAGGCGTACGCCGAGCGCGACTACCCGTGGGCGCTGGCCCGCGGCAACCGGCTCACCCGCGAGGAGCGCGCGGCCGCCGTCTCCACGGTCGCCGCGCTGACAGGGCTGAGCGAGGACTACGTCGACCGCGTGGACCTGCGGATCGAGCACATCAGGTTCTTCACCGAGATCCTGCGCTCGCGCCGCCAGACCGTCGGCCGCCTCGACGGCCGGTTCACCGGCTGGGACCCCGACTCGGGGCGCGAGCACTTCTCCGCCGACCCCAGCATGAACGCGATCATGGGCCCCTACAGCGCCGCGCTCAACCACTACCTGCGCACCGATCTGGGCTACGCCAACGACCTGCCGTACGAGGTGCTCACCTCGCGGGTGCACCCCTGGTCGTTCAAGGAGTTCGAGGGCGCCCACGTCACGGTGGTCGACAAGCTGGCCGACGCGATGCGGGCCAACCCGCACCTGCGCGTGCACGTGGCCTGCGGCTACCACGACGGCGCGACGCCGTACTACGCCGCCGAGCACGCGTTCGCGCACCTGCCCGTGCCCGCGGAGCTGGCCGCCAACGTCGAGTTCAGGTACTACGAGGCCGGCCACATGATGTACGTCCACGAGCCGAGCAGGCTGCGGCAGTCAGCGGACCTGGCCGCTTTCGTGCTCGGTCAGCAGGGCTGAGGCACGGGCCAGGCGCTGTTTGAGGTTGTCGCGGAGCGCGGCGAAGCGGTCGGGATTGTCCCGGACGATCGCCCGCTGGAGCTCCGCGTCGGCCGCGAACCAGGCCGCCACCAGGCCCGACGACCACTTGCACGTCGTGTCCGCGGTCGCGGTCTGCTTCTCGTCCTCGCTGACGGCCAGCTCGTCCAGGTTCCAGCGGCTGTCGGCGATGGCGGCCTCGGGAGCCGGGTAGGAGTGGCCCGCCTGGCCCATGCACGACTCCCAGCGCTTGGCCGCCGCCGTCACGGACGGATCCTTGGCGGCCTGCTCCAGCGTGAGCGAGTCCTGCAGGGCCAGCCACGGCCAGTCGGCCTTGGTCGCGCCCTTGTCCAGGGTGACCGTGGCCCGGTCCAGGCAGCCGCGGTCGGCGGCGGTGCCGTACAGGCGGTGCCGGGCGGGTTTGGGGAGCTTGCCGGCCCAGGCGCCCGTGGTGTCGGGCGAGGGCGGCCGGGCGAGGTGGTAGCCGTAGGTCTTGGCCGCCGCGATGTCGGCGACGCCGTAACGGCGGGAGTTGCCGGGGTCCACCGCGGCGATGGCGGCGGGGTCCTCCGCGGGTGGGTCGATCGTGATGCCCTGCTTGCGCATGCACTGCACGACGAGTTGGTTGTGGGCGTTGCCCAGGACGGCCCGCTGCTCGGGAGTGGTCTTGAAGGCGTCGAACGGCAGCACCAGCTCCGACACCGAGGAGACGCCTTTCACCGGCGCCCGCGGCGCGGGCTCGTCGGTGGCGCAGGCCGTGACCGTGGTCAGCAGCAATGCGCCCGCGAGGAGTCCGCGGCAGCCGGTTTCCGGCGGCCAAGCCCGGAAACCGGCACTCCCGTTACTGCTCAGCGGCACCAGATGTCGAGCGCGCTGGCGCGGTCGTCGTCGATGGCGTTGTTCGCCAGGAACCCGTCGTTCGAGTTGTGCATGAACGTGCTGTGGGCTCCCGTGTAACCCGGGTGCTGCCAGAGCGTGGCGCTGCAACCGATGCGGTTCCTGACGGAGCTGGTGTCGTTGTCCATGCTCTCCCAGGAGTTGCTGAAGTCCCAGTTCAGCCAGTTGTTGTCGGCGAAGTTCGAGTCGTCCTGCATGAAGTCGCGCCAGTGGTCGACCTGACCGCGGTTGTAGTCGAAGCTGGCGTACAGGCAGACGCGACCGCCGTAGCAGGTCGAGCGGGGGCTGGCCACCGCTGCGGTGGCCGGCACGATCGCGGTCAACATCGCGGCCGCGGCGGCGATGCCGGCGGCCTTTCTCGATAGCCTCACAGGTCTCTCCTCGATCGGTGAGTCGTTTCGACCTCGTAACCTAACGTGCAAGATCGATTACGAGCCGCTGTGACTCGCCGCACGATCAAGGGCTGCGCGCCCGGATCGGGTCGCGTGCCCGGCACGCCGAGGACCACTGGTATCAGTGGTACGACCTGCAAGTTCGTCGCGTTGACGCAACACTTGCCAGCTTTGGTAGGCCTCCAGGGGAACCTGTGGGCTATTCGGGAAGGGCGGCCGGATTCTGTGCGAGGAGGCCGCCGTCCACGCGGTGCTCGGCCCCGGTGATGAACGACGAGCGCGGCCCCGCCAGGAACGCCACCAGCTCGGCCACCTCCTCGGGGCGGCCCACCCGGCCCAGCGGGTGGGAGCGGCCCCACTGCGCGACCTGCTCCTCCTGCGACAGGTCGCCCCGCCACAGGTCCGCCGCCCAGCGCAGCATCGGGGTGTCCACCGAGCCCGGGCAGACCACGTTCACCCTGATGCCGTCGGCGGCGTGGTCGAGCGCCATGGCCCTGGTCAGGCCGTTGAGCGCGGCCTTGCTCGCGGTGTAGGCGGCCACCTGCGCTTGCGAGGAGAACGCCTGCACCGACGACATGATCACTATCGAGCCGCCGCCGCGGGCCCTCAGCTTGGGGACGGCCGCCTTGCAGGTGAGGTAGACGCCCTTGAGGTTGATGTCGAGCACTTCGTCCCAGACCTCCTCCGGGGTGTCCTCGACCGTGCCGTAGCGCTGCACGCCCGCACAGGTGACGACGATGTCGAGCCCGCCGTACCTGGTCACGGCCAGGTCCACCAGGTCGCGCATCTCGTCGGCCCGGCGCACGTCGGCGACCACGCCGGTGACGCTATAGGTGTCGAGCGACGCGTCCTTGTCGACCCCGCAGAACACCACGGACGCCCCGCCGTCGGCCAGCCGGTCCACCACGGCCCGCCCGATGCCCATCGAACCGCCCGTGACCAGCGCCACCTTGCCACTGAACTCGCTCATGCGCCCTCCTTCGTCGGGCGCATGAGCGATTCGCTACTGTGTTTGATTGTTCGTTCGCTACGCTCGCTCACGCCAGCACCTCCGCGCGCAACCTCAACACCTTCGTCTCGTGCGGGCCCAGGACGAGGGCCGTGCCGTTGTCCACGGCGGCGGCCAGGCCGTCGGTCGGCATGCTGGAGAACGGCTCGAGCCCCAGCGTGTACGCCCGTCCCCACCAGGGATAGTCGGTGGACGCGCCGAGCTCCTGCCACATCCACAGGTACGGCAGGAGAGTCGCATCCCACTCCACCCGCATACCGATATCCCCCGAAATTTCGTACCAACCCTCGTCGAAGCCCGTCAGGTAGACGATGTCGCTCGGCGACCCCGGCTCCTGCACCACGCTCAGGTCGGTCTCGCCGCCGCCGTCGGCCGGGACGACGGGCCACTCCCATGGCCCGCCCGCCCGGACCCGCCGGCCCCCCGGATTTATCGCACTTTCGTGGGGGATCACCTTGACGCCTTCCGGCAGCCTGATCCGGGCGCCGGGACGCAGGAACGGCAGGCCGTACACGATGTGCTGCCCCCACATGGCGTGCAGCGGGAGGTCGGCCTCGTTGGTGGCCCGGCCCTCGATCTCCAGCGCCGCCGTGCCCGACCTGAGCCTGAAGACCTTCTCCATCCGGTACGGCAGCCGCCGCGTGCGCACGCTGAGCCGTACCGCGACCTCCTCCTCGGAGTCGGCCACGATCTCGCAGCGCCACGGCAGCCCGGAGACCTCCCCGTGCTGCGCCAGCCGCGCCCCCCGGTACTCGCTGGGCGCGCCGCCGTTCGGGAAGATCTCCTGCCAGCCGCCTTCGTAGTGGTCGATGAACTGGGCGACGTCGTCGGCCGCTCCCTGGAGGTGGTCGTGCGGGTTGCGCAGGCCCTGCGGGGAGAGCCAGACGAAGTCCGTGTCGGTGGGCTTGTACAGAAATTCCAGCACATCGCCGCCTTTGTCCGGCACGACGGTCACGCGCAGCCGCTCGTTCTCCAGCACGACCGCCCGCAGCCCGTCGATGGTGACGGGCCGCAGGCGGGCCGCCCAGTTGCGCCTCACTGGAAGGTCACATCCAGGAATCTCGGCCGGTAGATGGTCACGTCCCGGTAGTGGTCGGTGTTCACGAAGCTGTTGACGTTGTACGAGATCACGAGACCGTTGCCCGCGACCTCCGGGTGCGCGTGGGCGTTGTAGGTGAAGATGTTCCCCTTGGTCTCGGGGGTCGTGTAGACGTGCTGCTTGCCGGTGAACGGGCCGAACGGGGAGCACGAGGTGTAGGCCACGATGTTCGGGCTCAGCACCTCGGTCGTGTCATGCGTGATCAGGACATATCCGGATCCGACCTTGGTGACGCTGTACTCGTTCGCGACGCCGCTCATGATCCGCGCCGAGTCGGCCTCGTTCGGCGACCAGGTGCCGTCCGCCTTCAGGAACTCCCACGTGCCCAGCAGGCTCTGCCCGCTGACCCTGGCGACGTGCATGTACTTGGGCGAGCCGAGGTCCTCGACGCCGTACACGTAGGTGTATCCGCCGTCCTTGAGAACCGCGGAGGCCCACGCGACGCCGTGCCCGGACGGCAGGTCGGTGACGCTGATGGGCTCGTTCAGCCGGCCCGGGGCGAACCTGGCCACCACGTTCCGGTGCCAGCGCCAGTCCCACGCGCCGGTGCCGTACCGCTCGTACTCCTGGTAGGTGACCTCCACGAGCCCGCCGGCCACCGTCGCGTCGCCGGCCCAGTACCAGTGGTTCTGGTCACGCGGCGGCATCACGGCGGTCGGCTTGGCGGCGGTGCCGTCGTGGATCGTGGACAGCTTGCCGTTGCGCTCGACGGCGAAGGAGTTGTTCAGGAAGACCGTGTCCCCGCCCTCACCGACCACGGGCGGGCGCGAGCCGTCGGTGTTCACCCGGCCGAGGAACGTGTCGGAGAAGATCCACAGCTCCTTGCCGCTGGGCAGCTTGACCGAGTAGGTGCCGTCGGCGCCCGTCCAGTCGTCCAGGCGGCTGTTGTCGTTGCCGTAGTTGGTGAAAAGGCTGGTCAGGCGCGCGTCGGTGGTGGTTCCCTTGACAGTCGGGCCACACGCGGCCTTCGGCGCGGCCGGCTGTTGCTGTTGCGGGGCCACCGAGGGGACGGGTTTGGGCGGGGCTGCCCAGGCTTGCTGCGGTACGGCCGTCAGGCCGACCAACGCGATGGCGAGGGGTGCTAAGGCGGAGCGGAGTCGCGTCATCACTCGTCCTTGGGGAGGGAAGTTCCCTACAGTTCTAGTCATTAGATCACTTACTGTCTAGGGCCCTCTCACACTCGGCCGAATCTGATCGTTGGAGTTCGAAGGTGATCCTCTGGCGGGCTGCACTATGGTGATGACTTCCTGAAATATCCGTAAATATCCGTTATGGAGGTCGTATGCCGGTCACTCGTCGAGATCTGCTCAAGGTCGGCGCCGGAGCCGCGGCGGCGGCTCTGGCGGGCACGGAGACGGCGGCGGCCGCGGCCGCCGCAGCGGGCCGGTTCGACCTGGCGGCGCCCGCCAGCCAGCTGATCTGGAAGAAGGCGCTGTACGACGAGACCGTGCTGCAGTCGTTCGCCTTCGACAACGCCAACGGGCACATCTACCTGGCCCAGCTGAAGAACGGCTCGGGCTCGGCGGCGGCCGGGGATCTCTGCGTGACCAAGCTGAGCCTGTCGGGATCGGTGCTCGGCCACATGTACCTCAAGGGCTTCGGCCACGGCGTGCAGATCGGCGTGGAGCCGTCGGGCGGCTCCGCCTACCTGTGGACGGAGACCGACGCGGTCGCCGACGGCTCGGGGAACGCCTGGGGGCGGCGGCTGGCGAGGTTCAAGTTCGTCAACGGCCAGACGCTCACGCCGTCGTCCTCGGCGCTCACCAAGTACACCCTGATCTCGGGCGCGACCAGCACCACGTGCGCCATCGACCCGTCCACCAACCGGCTGATCATGCGCTGCCGGGTCGGCGGCCAGGCCCGGTTCGTGGCGTACTCGCTGGCGGCGGTCAAGGCGGGCACGGCCAAGAAGCTGTACGACGTCGCGCAGCCGTCCGGCCTGGGCGTCTTCCAGGGCTACACGGCTTACGGCAACTACCTCTACCTGCTCGACGGCACGGCGTACGGCGCCTCCAACCCCGCGCCGGGCAACACGTACATCACCTGCGTCGACCTGCGCACGGGCGCCAAGGTCCAGCGCTCGCTCAGCCAGGCGGGCAAGTCCCTGGACTACCGCGAGCCGGAGGGCATGGCGATCCAGATCGTCTCAGGACGCCCCAGACTGTGCCTCGGCCTCGCCTCCGGCACCGCGGGGGCCCGCAAGGCCAGCATCTTCTACAAGTCCACCCTCGTCTGAGCACAGGCGGTTTTCGCGCAACCGGCCGTCGATCGAGGCATTCCCCTTCTCACCAGCGACGTGAAGCTCGGTCATGCCGTGGAGGGCGTGGCGGAGGCGGTGTGGCGTCCGGCTGATCGGGCGGAAAATGTGGTGACCGCGTCGGAAGGGCCCCGGTAGCCTGCCGGGATGGGCCACGTCGAAGTAGGACATCTCACATACGTGCTGCCCGACGGGCGGCCCCTGCTCAACGACGTGTCCTTCCGGATCGGTGAAGGCGTCAAAGCGGCGCTCGTCGGGCCCAACGGCGCGGGCAAGACCACGCTCATGCGGCTGATCGCCGGCGACCTCCAGCCGGTCGACGGCAGCGTGGCGAGCTCCGGCGGGCTGGGTGTGATGCGGCAGTTCATCGGCAGCGTGCGCGACGGGAGCAACGTCCGCGACCTGCTGCTCGGCGTCGCCCCGCCGGCGGTGCGCGCGGCGGCCGAGCGGCTCGACGAGGCCGAGCTGGCCATGATGGAGCGCGACGACGAGAAGACGCAGATGCGTTACGCGCAGGCCATCAGCGACTACACCGACGCGGGCGGCTACGACATCGAGGTGTTGTGGGACACGTGTACGGTGGCCGCGCTCGGCGTCCCGTACGAAAGGGTGAAATATCGGGACGTGTCGACGCTGTCCGGTGGCGAGCAGAAACGGCTCGTCCTGGAGGCGCTGCTGCGCGGCCCCGACCAGACGCTGCTCCTCGACGAGCCCGACAACTACCTCGACGTCCCCGGCAAGGAGTGGCTGGAGCAGCAGCTCAAGGAGACGCCCAAGACCGTGCTGCTGGTCAGCCACGACCGCCAGCTCCTGGCGAACGCGGCCGACCGCATCGTGACCGTCGAGTCCGGCAACATCTGGATCCACGGCGGCGGGTTCCGCACGTACGCCGAGGCCCGCAGGGCCCGCAACGAACGCCTCGACGAGCTGCGCAGGCGCTGGGACGAAGAGCACGCCAAGCTCAAGGCCCTGGTCAACATGCTCAAGAACAAGGCGAGATACAACGACGGCATGGCCGCCGCCTACCACGCCGCCCAGACCCGGCTGCGCAAGTTCGTGGAGGCGGGCCCGCCCGAGACGCCCCCCAACGACCAGAACATCAAGATGCGCCTCAAGGGCGGCCGCACCGGCAAGCGTGCGATCACCTGCGAGGTTCTCGAGCTCACCGGTCTCATGCGCCCGTTCGACCTGGAGGTCTGGTACGGCGAGCGCGTCGCGGTCCTCGGCTCCAACGGCTCGGGCAAGTCCCACTTCCTGCGCCTGCTGGCCGGAGAGCCGGTCAACCACGACGGGGTCGCCAAGCTCGGCGCCCGCGTGGTCCCCGGCCACTTCGCCCAGACCCATGCCAGGCCCGACCTGCTCGGCCGCACCCCGGTCGAGATCGTCATGACCGAGCACGCCAAGCTCAAGAACGAGGCCATGAAGACGCTGGCCCGCTACGAGCTGGCGGGGCTGATCGCCGAGCAGCGCTTCGACACGCTCTCGGGCGGTCAGCAGGCCCGGCTGCAGATCCTGCTGCTCGAACTGTCCGGGGCCACGTTGCTGCTGCTCGACGAGCCGACCGACAACCTCGACCTGGCCAGCGCGGAGGCGCTGCAGGCCGGCCTCGAAGCGTTCGACGGCACGGTCCTGGCGGTCACCCACGACCGCTGGTTCGCCGCCGACTTCGACCGCTACCTGGTCTTCGGCTCCGACGGCACGGTCTACGAGTCGTCCGAGCCCGTTTGGGACGAGGCCAGGGTCGTACGTCCCCGTTAAAGAGTTGGTACGGCTGGCGCGTGTCATCTGCCAGCCGTGCCCATGCACGGGTTATCACGGCAAAGTGATCCCGCGCAGCCGAACCGTCAGCCTGCTCGCACTCTGCGCACTCGGGGCGATCTGCCTCTCCGGGTGCGCTAGCGAGAAACGACCCGTGCAAGAGCTCAAGCCCCTTGCGCTCAAGGAGCAGGTCTCCAACATCGTCAAGTCCGCCGACGGGTACGCCGTCACCTGGGCGGGCGTGCTCAGCAACGCCAACCCGTGGCACTTCGGCGAGCACGTGGTGGCCACGATCGTCGGACACGACGCCAAGGGCACCGAGGTGGTCCGGATGGACCAGCCGCTCGATGCCGTGCCGCCGGGCGGGTCGCTGGCCTTCACCGGCCAGGCCACCGCTTCCGAGAAGCCGGCGAAGGTGACGATCCAGTACCGTCCCGCGCGTTGGCGGCCGGCGGGGCGAATCCCCTCCGCGTTCCAGCGGTTCCCTATTAGCCGCGTCCAGACATTGCCCCAGAAAGACGGTTCATACCTTATTACTGGATATGTCGGCAATCCCTATCAAATGTCGGCCGGTAGCCTCGTCGTGAACGCGCTGCTGCGCGACAAAGCGGGCAAACTCCTCGGCGGCGGGAGCACATTCGTGGACGACGTCAAAGCCGGAAGTCCGCCGCGATTCATCCTCACCGTGTCAGGGCTGCCCCAGGGGGCGAAGGTCGCGAGGACCGACATCACGAGCAGGACCTGGGGCTCGACCGGCCGTCCCTACGAGGAGCTGGCGCTCGCCGGAGCCGTGCCGATCCATACCGTCAAGCCGGTGACCGAGCCATTCGCGATAGACCGGAGCACACAGGTCGTCTCGGAGCATAAACAATGAATTGGGTAAAATCCAAAGGCGTTGTTATACCGACACCCCGAAAGCGGTGGAACTACTAGTTACCAATCAATTACCTTCGGTCATATGAATGACCGCGTCCTGGTCGAAGCACTCCGCGCCCGTGACCCGGGCGCGCTCGCCGCGCTCTATGACACGTACGCGGAGAGCGTCTACCGCTACTGCTGGTCCCTCCTGCTGAACGCGGACAGCGCCCAGGTGGCGCTCCGCGACACCCTCATCGCGGCGGAGGCGCACGCGGGCGCGCTGGCCGACCCCGATCGGCTGCGCACCTGGCTGTACGCGCTGGCCCGCGCCGAGTGCCTGCGCCGCCGGGCCGCCGCGCCGCCGGGGCCCGCCGAAGCCCTGGCCAAGGCGCCGCCCCCGCACGACGCGGCCGACGCCGACCTGCGCGTTATGGCCTGGAACGCCGTCCAGAGCCTGCCCGTCGCCGACCGCGAGGCCCTGGAGCTCACCTACCGGCACTCGCTGCCCGCGCCCGAGCTGGCCCAGGTGCTGGGGACGCGGCAGGTCGAGCCGGTCCTGGAGGGGGCGCGCGAGCGGCTGCGCGACGCGATCACCGCCGAGATCCTCGCCTTGAAGGGCCCGTACGACTGCCCGCAGCGGGCCGCGATCCTCACCGGGTTCTCCGGCGAGCTGACGCAGGAGATGCGCGAGCGCCTGGTCCGGCACCTGCGGCGCTGCGAGACCTGCGCGCCGCACCGCACCCGCGAGGTGTCGCCCGCCAAGGTCCTCGGCCTGCTGCCCCAGCAGACGCTGCCCGACGCGCTCCGCCTGCGGGTGATGAGCTGCTTCGTCGACCCCGAACTCCTGCCGTACCGCCGTTACGTCGCCAGACGTACGGGCAACCTGGGCGCCGCCGGATTTCCCGTTCCCGCGGACAAGAACGTTCGAGGGTGGCATAAGGCGCTGGCAGGCGCGGTGGCGGCGGTCGCGGCCGTGGTGGCGATAGCGCTGATCCTGCAGCAGCTCGAGACCGAGGGGAGCGGGGTGTCGGGGGTGGCGACGGCCGCGTTCCCGGCCACGGGCGAACCGCCCGCCATCCGCCTGCCCTGGCGCTCCCAGCCTCCGGATGTGGTGGTGACGGGCGATCCCGTCCTCGACAACACGACCACCCGCCCGATCGGCGTCACCGGCGTCCCGATGCTGGTGCCGTCCGTCGCGCCGGCCCGCGACTCCGCCCGCTCCTCGCGCCCGGACGCCGCACCCTCCTCCCCGGACCGCGCCGACCCTCCCCAGCCCCCGGACCCGCAACCCCCGACGTACGTCCCCCCACCGCTGCCGTCCCCACCGACTCACCGCCCACAAGCAGGCGACCCACCCCATGACCCACCAGCCCACAGCCCACCACCATCCACCCCCACCCCTCGCACCCCCTGCCCCACGCCAACCCCCACACCAGCCCAAACAGCGACCCAAACCCCCACCCAACCCACCACAACAACCAGCCCCACCGAGGCCCCCTCGCCCACCGCCACCGGCTGACCTCCCACGGGTCCACGCGCTGCCACCGTTTCCCACCCGCAGCCTCTCGCACTGCACCACTGCTGAGTGCCGCGCCGCCCCGTGCCCCACCACGCCCAGCCATCCACCCCGCTGCTGCACCGCGCCACCCCGCCCGGCCGCCCCACCCGGCCGCCGTCTGGCAACCTCATCCCGCCGACGCCGCCGCGCCGCCTTGCCCCTGCCGCCCTTCCGCGCCGACCTCAGGAGCGCCCTCCGAAGGGTGGGCTGCCGTTTCGGGGCGGGTGTCTTGGGTGTGAATGCGTGCCCTCGGTTGCGGAACATCGAGGTCAGCATGGCCCGATCACGTTACGTGAGTGAATTGCCGGGAACTGTGTGCATAGAGTAACCATGTGTTTCCGGGGGGACCAATGCGCGCATTCCGGGCCGGGCTCCTCGTGTGCTGCCTGGTCGTCACTCTGTGCCCGCCCGTCGTGGCCGACCCCGTCCCGTCCTCGCGGGAGGTGCGCAAGGCCCGGCAGGCCGCGCGGGACCGTTCGATGGAGCTGGGGACGGCCAGTGCCCAGTTGGCCACGGCGCAGGCGCGGTTGGACGGGATGGCGGCCGCGGTGGAGCGGCTGGTGGAGGCGTACAACGGCGAGCTGGTCAGGCTCCAGCAGGCCGACCAGACGTACGCGCAGGCCAGGGCGCGGCTGGCGGCGGCGGACGCGGAGGTCGAGCGGGCCAGGCAGGCCGTGGCGCTGCTCGCGGCGGAGAGCTACGGCGGGCTGGGCCTGATGACCCCGGTCGTCAGCATGATCGTCGATCAGGGCGATCGGGAGGGCGTCCTGCGCAGAGCGGGCCTGCTGGCGCAGATGAGGAGCGAACAGGCGGCGATACTAGGCAGCATGCGCGACGCCCAGGAGGTGGCCGCCATCCTGCGTACCCAGGCCGCGAACGCCTACGCCGCCCACCGGGTCCTCTCGGAACGGGTCGCGCTGGCCAAGATCGTGGCCGAGCAGGCGGTGGCCCGGCAGCGGCAGGAGACGTCGGAGCTGCAGGCCCGTACGGTGGTCCTCCAGCGCCGGGTGGACGCGGCGCGCACCCGCGCGGAGCTGCTGGCCAGGCAGCGGGCGGCATCACTCCAGAGCATGGCCACCGGCGGCTCGGCCATGGGGGACGTGGCGGCCGACTGGGCGCTGACCCAGCTGGGCAAGCCGTACGTGTGGGCGGCCGCGGGCCCGGACACGTACGACTGCTCAGGGCTCGTGATGCGGGCCTGGGAGAAGGTGGGCGTACAGCTGGACCACTGGACGGGCACCCAATGGACGTCGGGCCCGCACGTGCCGCTGGACCAGCTCAGACGGGGCGACCTGCTGTTCTTCGGCTACGTCAGCAGCGACCCGGGCACCATCCACCACGTCGGGATGTACGTCGGCAACGGTCAGATGGTGCACGCGCCGCAGACCGGCGACGTGGTGCGGGTCGCCTCGATCTGGCGCGGGGACCTGGTGGGCGCCACCAGGCCCCGCTGAGGGGGTCAGTGGTGACCCTCCTCCTTGGCCCGGCGGAAGGAACGCTCGATCTCGGCCTCGGCCTCGATGCGGCCGACCCAGTTGGCGCCCTCGACGGACTTGCCCGGCTCCAGGTCCTTGTAGACCTCGAAGAAGTGCTGGATCTCCAGACGGTCGAACTCCGACACGTGATGGATGTCCTGGATGTGGTGCATCCGGGGGTCGGTCGAGGGGACGCAGAGGACCTTGTCGTCGCCGCCCTTCTCGTCCGTCATCCTGAACATGCCGACCGCCCGGCAGGTGATGTAGCAACCGGGGAAGGTCGGCTCCTGCAGCAGCACCAGCGCGTCCAGCGGGTCGCCGTCCTCGCCGAGGGTGTTCTCGATGAAGCCGTAGTCGGCGGGGTACTGCGTGGAGGTGAACAGGAGCCTGTCGAGCCTGATCTTCCCGGTCTCGTGGTCCACTTCGTACTTGTTCCGATTCCCCTTCGGAATCTCAACGACGACGTCGAACTCCACCGCGGTCCTTTCTCATGGGCCGATTCCGCTTCACCGGGCAGTGCCTGGTTCGGCTTCGTCTCCCGCACTCAAGCCCCCGGGAACCCCCGGTTGGGCGTTAATGTCTCGTAGGCGAACACAGGAGAGAGGCAGACGACGTGGCGCGGCACGACCGGTGGGTGATGTTGACCACTCTCGCCGTGCTGCAGGCCCTGACGATCGTCATCGGCATTTACGCGATGACCACCGACTTCAGCCTGGGCGCGTTGACGAGGCAGTCTCCACCGACCAAGCCGACGGCGTCCCCGCCGGAAGGGTCTCCCTCCGTCCCCGTGGTCACCTCGGGGCCTGTGCTGGCCCAGCTTTCGGTGAAGTCGGGGGACGGACCTCTCCCGACTAAGGGTACTTTGACGCGCCAGCTCACCAGTGCCCTGGGTGACGAAGCGCTCGGCTCCCATGTGGGCGCGGTGGTGCTCGACGCGGCCACCGGCGAACGGATTTACGCCTCCAACGCCGACACCCCCATCGTCCCGGCCTCGACCACGAAGATCGTCACCTGCTCCGCGGCCCTCGCCTCCCTCGGCCCGGACGCGCGTCTGTCCACCAGGGTCGTCCAGGGCCCGAAGCCGGGCACGGCCGTCCTCGTCGGGGGCGGCGACCCGATGCTGGCGGGCCCGTCGGCGAAACCGACGTACCCGAAGCAGGCGAGCCTGGCCACCCTGGCGGCCCGCACGGCCGCCACCCTCAAGTCGCAAAACCTTCGAAAAATCACCCTTTCGTACGACACCTCGTTGTTTGTCGGTTCGCCGATCGCCCCCGGCTGGAAGCCGAACTACGTCCCGGACGGCGAGGTCGCGCCCGTCTACGCCCTGACCATCGACGAAGGCCGCCAGAACCCCCGTTTCCACCAGCCCCGGGTCTCCAACCCGCCCCAGTACGCCGCCGCTGCCTTCGCCAAGTTGCTGGCCAAGCAGGGGATCACGGTGTCCAGGTCCGTAAAGCCCGGCAAGGCCCCGGCGGGCGCCCCGGAGCTGGGCCGGGTGGACTCCGCCCCGATGTACTCCCTCGTCGAGCACGCGCTCACCCGAAGTGACAACGACATGGCCGAGGCCCTGGCCAGGCATGTCGCCATCAAGGAAGGCCAGGAGGCGTCGTTCGAAGGGGGCAGCAAGGCGGTGGTCGCGGTGCTGCAGCGACTCGGGGCCGCGCAGGGGATCTCGCTCTCCGACGGCAGCGGCCTGTCCATCCGCAACCGCATCAGCGCCGGCGCTCTGGCCAAGCTGATCGCGATGTCCGGCTCCGCGAGCCAGCCCAACCTGCACGCCGTCGCCTCCGGCATGCCGATCGCGGGCTTCTCCGGCACGCTGGGGAACGGCCGGCGGTTCACGGGCAGCGACAGCAGGGGGCAGGTCGGGCTCGTACGCGCCAAGACCGGCACGCTGAACAACGTCAACACGCTGGCGGGCATGGCGACGACGAAGGACGGGCGGCTGGTGACCTTCGCGTTCATGGCGGACCGCGTCCCGGCCTCGGCCGAACCCGTACTCGACCGCCTCGCCGCCATCGTCGCAAGGTCTTGAACCTGCGCGGCTCATGGCTTCGGGCCGCTCCTTCGCGTGCTTATGGCGATCCTTCGGATCGCGGCTCAGTCGCTGAGGTCCGGTGTCTTCCCTCGTCGCTCAGTCGCTTCGCTCCCTCCCTCCTCAGTCCAGACACCGGCGCTCCTTCGCGTGCTTATGGCGATCCTTCGGATCGCGGCTCAGTCGCTGAGGTCCGGTGTCTTCCCTCGTCGCTCAGTCGCTTCGCTCCCTCCCTCCTCAGTCCAGACACCGGCGCTCCTTCGCAGGTTGGGCATCGAGCACGTACGGTGGACGGTATGCAGGTGATCGACTGGGATCTGGCCGTCACGACCGGCACGCGCCTGGTGCGCCCCGGTCCTCAAGTGAGCCGGGAGGAGGCCAGGCAGGCCGTCACCGAGCTCCGTACCCTGTCACGTGAGGCCGAGGGCCACGTGCGCGAGTTCACCAAGATCCACACGGAGGCCGCGCCGCAGGCCGCGACCGTCGTCGACCGGCCCGGCTGGATCAAGGCGAACGTCGAGGGCTTCCGCGTGGTGCTCGAGCCGTTGACGGAGCGCATGGGCAGCGCCGCCAACCAGCCGCCCGCCATCGTCACCGCCGTGGGCTCCCGCATCACGGGCGTGGAGGTCGGGGCCGTCCTGGCCTTCCTCGCCTCGCGGGTCCTCGGGCAGTACGAGCTGTTCCTCCCGCCCGACCCCACGGGCCAGGAGCCCACGGGCCGGCTGACGCTCGTCGCCCCCAACATCGTCCACGCCGAGCGCGAGATGGGCGTCGACCCGCACGACTTCCGCCTGTGGGTGTGCCTGCACGAGGAGACGCACCGGGTGCAGTTCACGGGCGTGCCGTGGCTGCGCGAATACGTCCGGTCGCAGATGACCGAGTTCCTGCTCGCCTCCGACCTCGACCTGCCCACGCTGCTCGAACGCCTCCGCAACGCCGCCGACACGGTGGCCGACGTGGTGCGCGGCGGGGAGGGCAACCTCATCGACGCCATCCAGTCGCCGGGGCAGAAGGAGATCCTCGACCGCCTGACGGCCGTGATGACCCTGGTGGAGGGGCACGGCGACTACGTCATGGACGCGGTGGGCCCGTCCGTGGTGCCCTCGGTGGGCGACATCCGCGCCAAGTTCGCCCAGCGCCGGGAGGGCGGCTCCCGCCTCGACCGTACGGTGCGGCGGCTGCTGGGGATCGACCTCAAGATGAAGCAGTACGCGGAGGGGTCGGCGTTCGTGCGGAAGGTGGTGGATCGGGTCGGGATGGATGGCTTCAACAAGATCTGGACCTCTCCCGAGACGCTTCCGACGACCACGGAGATCTCCGACCCGGACGCCTGGATCAGCCGCGTCATCGGCACTCCGGCCCTCCCGGCCTGACCCTCCCGCCAGCAGCTGTCCGACGGGCGCACCACCCGTGTAAGGCGGTGCGGGTGCGCTCGCCGGTCACCCGCAGTCCGGCGCCGCCGATGAGCGGCAGGCAACCGCACAACGGCACAGACGTGGCGCAGGCAACGGGCGGTCGATGCGCGGCGTAGGTGCGTGGGGCCGGCAGCCCGTTCCCTCGGAGCGCCGCGTGTGATGCGGTGGGGTTCGGCGCCATGCGGCGGTGGGCGGCCTGGCGTGGGCGTGGTGTGGGTGGTGTGGGGCGAGAATGGCAGCCGTGGGTCCACATCCAGCGGTAGCCGACGTGCGCCGGGCAGTGCGTGAGGCGCTGGCCGACGTCGAGAAGGGCGCACTCGTGCTGGCCGCCTGCAGCGGCGGCGCCGACTCCCTGGCGCTGGCGGCGGCGCTGGCGTTCGTGGCGCCCCGGATGGGCCTCAGGGCGGGGCTGGTCACGGTGGATCACCAGCTTCAGGAAGGCTCGGCCGAGCGGGCACGGACGGTCGCGGAGATAGGGGCCCGCCGGCTCGACCTGAGCCCGGCAGAAGTGCTCACCGTCACGGTCGGCACGGAGGGCGGACCCGAGGCGGCGGCGCGGGACGCGAGGTACGCCGCGCTGGCCGAGGCGGCGGACCGGCTCCAGGCGGAGGCGGTCCTGCTCGGGCACACGCGCGACGATCAGGCCGAGACGGTGCTCCTGGGTTTGGCCAGGGGGAGCGGCGTCAGGTCGCTGTCCGGGATGGCGGCGCGCAGCGGGCGCTACCGCAGGCCGTTCCTCCACATCCCCAGGGCCACCACGGTGAAGGCCTGCGCGGCCATGGGGCTCGACCCCTGGGACGACCCCCACAACGAAGACCCCCGCTACACGAGGGTCCGCGTGCGACGAAGGGTCCTGCCCGTCCTCGAAGCGGAGCTGGGCCCGGGAGTGGCCGAGGCGCTCGCGAGGACCGCGGGGATGGCACGGGAGGACGCCGACGCCCTCGATCAGTGGGCCGAATCGGCGTACCAAAATTGCGCTCTTAGCGATATTCCCGGATCGGTGACACTGGCCGTACCGGAGCTGGAAAAGCTCCCCGCCGCCGTAAGGCGGCGGGTGCTGCGGCGGGCGGCCATTGCGGCGGGAGCGCCGTCAGGGGCGCTCTCGGCCACGCACGTGGTGGCCGTGGATCGGCTGGTCACGAGCTGGCGCGGGCAGAAGGCCGTGGACCTGCCCGGGGGTCTGACCGCCGTCCGGCGGTATGGCACCCTGATACTCGCCATCAGTCCCATCGCATAAGGAACCACAGGTGGACGCTGCCGACATGGGCAATGACCTGGAAAATGTCCTCATTCCCGAGGACGAGCTCCAGGCCAAGATCAAAGAGCTTGCCGGGCGGATCGACGAGGACTACGCGGGCAAAGACTTGCTGCTCGTGGGCGTGTTGAAGGGCGCCGTCATGGTGATGGCCGACCTGGCCAGGTCCCTGCACGTGCCGGTGCAAATGGATTGGATGGCGGTGTCGTCGTACGGCGCGGGCACGAAGTCATCCGGCGTCGTACGCGTTCTGAAAGACCTCGACACCGACATCATGGGCCGCGACGTGCTGATAGTCGAGGACATCATCGACTCCGGCCTGACCCTGCACTGGCTGTTGGAAAACCTGAAGTCGCGTAATCCCGCCTCACTTGAGATCTGCACCGCGCTGCGGAAACCGGACGCGGTGAAGGTGCCGATCGATGTGAAATACGTGGGGTTCGACATTCCCAACGAGTTCGTCATCGGTTACGGCCTCGACTACGCCGAGCGATACCGGAATCTGCCGTTCATCGGCACACTGGCCCCACACGTTTACAAGTAGCAATCTGGACCACGGCCGGGAACACCGCACAACGTGACGTACGTTGATAGGGCAAGACCGGTGTAGCGGGCGGGTCCCCCCGTGCGCTCTGCCGGTGTACCTTCAGACTCCTGGAGGGTGACCGCGTGTCCCCCTCGGGTAGTCAGAAGTCGCGGTGCCGGATGCCGCGGCCCCGGGCCAGCCCGGGGTTCCAGGCCATGGTCAGGAAGGGACGGGCCCGCAAGGGGTTCCGCATCGGATGGATCTCAAGCGATTTACACGTGGGCCACTGCTGTGGATCCTGGGCATCGTCGTGCTGCTCCTCCTCGTCACTCAGCTTTGGAGTGGCGGTGGCAATTTCAAGCAAGCCGACACGTCCCTGGTTCTCCAGCAGATTCGCGCCGGAAACGTCAGCAACGCCAAGATTGTCGACAAGGACAACCGGATCGAGGTGACGCTGACCAACCCGATCACGGTCAAGGCCGGTGACGCCCCGACGAAGCTGATCCAGTCCAACTGGGTCACCGGTTACGGCAGCAAGCTGACCGACGAGCTCCAGGCTCAGTACGAGGCCGGCAAGACGAAGAGCTTCACCACCGAGGTGCCCCAGGAGAACTTCCTGGTCAGCATCCTGGTGAGCTTCCTGCCGATCGTCTTCATCGTGCTGATCTTCCTGTTCATCATGAACCAGATGCAGGGTGGCGGCTCGCGAGTGATGAACTTCGGCAAGTCCAAGGCCAAGCTCATCACCAAAGACACCCCCAAGACGACTTTCGCCGACGTCGCAGGTGCCGACGAGGCCATCGAGGAGCTCCAGGAGATCAAGGAGTTCCTGCAGGCCCCGGCCAAGTTCCAGGCGATCGGCGCCAAGATTCCCAAGGGCGTGCTGCTGTACGGCCCGCCCGGCACCGGTAAGACCCTGCTGGCCCGCGCCGTGGCCGGCGAGGCGGGCGTGCCGTTCTACTCGATCTCCGGTTCCGACTTCGTCGAGATGTTCGTCGGTGTCGGTGCCTCTCGTGTGCGCGACCTGTTCGAGCAGGCGAAGGCCAACGCCCCGGCGATCATCTTCATCGACGAGATCGACGCCGTCGGCCGCCACCGCGGCGCCGGCCTGGGCGGCGGTCACGACGAGCGCGAGCAGACGCTCAACCAGCTGCTCGTCGAGATGGACGGCTTCGACGTCAAGGGCGGCGTGATCCTCATCGCCGCGACCAACCGGCCCGACATCCTCGACCCGGCGCTGCTGCGCCCGGGCCGTTTCGACCGGCAGGTCACCGTCGACCGTCCCGACCTCGAGGGCCGCAAGGGCATCCTCAAGGTCCACGGCCGCGGCAAGCCGTTCGCCCCCAACGTCGACCTCGACGTCATCGCGCGCCGCACCCCCGGGTTCACCGGCGCCGACCTGGCCAACGTGATCAACGAGGCCGCCCTGCTCACCGCGCGGGCCGACCAGAAGCTGATCACGATGGACGTCCTCGAGGAGTCGATCGACCGCGTCATGGCAGGGCCCGAGCGCAAGTCGCGGGTCATGTCCGACAAGGAAAAGAAGATGATCGCCTACCACGAGGGCGGTCACGCGCTGGTGGCGCACGCGCTGCCCAACTCCGACCCAGTCCACAAGATCACGATCCTGTCCCGCGGCCGCGCCCTCGGTTACACGATGACGCTGCCGATGGAGGACAAATTCCTGGCCACCAGGTCGGAGATGATGGACCAGCTCGCGATGCTGCTCGGCGGCCGCGCGGCGGAGGAGCTCGTCTTCCACGAGCCCACCACCGGCGCCTCCAACGACATCGAGAAGGCCACGGCGGTCGCCCGCCGCATGGTGACCGAGTACGGCATGAGCGAGCAGCTCGGCGCCCGTAAGTTCGGCACCGGCCAGGCCGAGGTGTTCCTGGGCCGCGAGATGGGCCACGAGCGCGACTACTCCGAGAAGATCGCTTCCACGATCGACGAGGAGGTCCGCCGGATGATCGAGACGGCGCACGACCAGGCGTGGGACATCCTGGTCGAATACCGCGACGTGCTCGACAACCTGGTGCTCGAGCTCATGGAGAAGGAGACGCTCTCCCGCGAGCAGGTGCTGGAGATCTTCGCCCCCGTGGTGGTCAAGGCGCACCGCCCGTCCTACGCGGGCTACGGCAAGCGGCTCCCCTCCGACCGTCCGCCGATCCTGACCCCCAAGGAGCAGTCGGCCAACGGCTCGCTCACCGCGGGCCACCAGGACGCCCTCCCGTCCGGGGACAGTGTGTGACTCAGTACGACGTTGACCTGGGCCGGATCGAGAAGGCCGTACGCGAGATCCTTTATGCCATCGGCGAGGATCCCGACCGTGACGGCCTCCTCGACACGCCGGCCCGGGTCGCCCGCGCCATGGCCGAGCAGTACTCAGGGCTCGGCCAGAAGCCCGAAGACGTCCTGACCAAGGTCTTCGACGTCGATCACGACGAGATGGTGCTCGTCAGGGACATCGAGGTCTACTCGACCTGCGAGCACCACCTGGTCCCGTTCCACGGTGTGGCCCACGTGGGCTACATCCCCAATGACCGCGGCCAGGTGACGGGCCTGTCGAAGCTGGCCCGCCTGGTCGACGTGTTCGCCCGCCGCCCTCAGGTCCAGGAGCGCATGACGTCCCAGATCGCCGACGCTCTCATGCGGGTTCTGGAGCCGCGCGGAGTCATCGTGGTGGTGGAGGCCGAGCATCTGTGCATGACGATGCGCGGCGTACGCAAACCGGGCGCCAAGACCGTCACCTCGGCGGTTCGCGGCGATTTTCGCACGAGCGACAAGACCCGATCTGAGGCGATGGCGCTCATCCTGGGTCGTTGATGACCGAACGGGGTACCCACGATGTCAACATGTGTGGGGGAGCGCCTAGGCTTGGCCCATGACTAGCGTGCCCATCAGCGTGCCGGGAGGTGCGGATCGGTGCCTCGTCATGGGTGTGGTCAATGTGACGCCCGATTCGTTCTCCGACGGCGGCCTCTGGTTCGACGAGGCGGCCGCCATCCAGCACGGCCTTGAGCTGGTCCAGGAGGGCGCCGACCTGGTCGACGTGGGCGGCGAGTCCACCCGTCCGGGCGCGGCCAGGGTGTCCCTGGAGGAAGAGCTGGCCAGGGTCGTCCCCGTGATCAGGGCACTCCACGCCGAGGGCGTGGCGGTCAGCGTCGACACGATGCGGGCCGAGGTGGCCAAGGCCGCGGTCGAGGCAGGGGCGCGGCTGGTCAACGACGTGAGCGGTGGTCTCGCCGACCCGGAGATGCCGCGCGTGGTGGCCGCGACCGGCGTCCCGTACGTCGTGATGCACTGGCGTGGCCACAGTCATGACATGGACAACCGCGCGGTCTACGCCGACGTGGTCACCGAGGTGCGCGAGGAGCTCGGCAAGCGGGTCGACCTGGTCCTGGCCGAAGGCGTCACGGAGCAGCAGATCGTGCTCGACCCCGGCCTGGGCTTCGCCAAGAACGCCGAGCACAACTGGGCCCTGCTGGCCGGGATCCCCCAGCTGGCCGAGCTGGGCTACCCACTGCTCATCGGAGCGTCGCGCAAGCGCTTCCTCGGGCGCCTGCTGGCCGGATCTGACGGCACGCCCCGGCCGTTCAGCCGCAGCGACGACGCGACGCTGGCCGTGACCGCCCTGGCCGCCCAGGCGGGCGCCTGGTGCGTACGCGTCCACGAGGTGGGCCCCAACGCCGATGCCGTACGCGTGGCAGCCGCATGGAAGAGAGCCGGAGCCAACACATGAGCGTCGACACCGTAGCGATCGAGACGGTCAACCAGGAGTTCTACACCGCGATCGAGAACGCGGATCTCGACAAGATGACCGAGATCTGGGCCGAGGACACCGCCGACGACCAGGTGAGCTGCGTGCACCCTGGCTGGACCCTGCTCAGCGGCCGGTCCGAGGTGCTGCGGTCGTGGGCCCTGATCATGGCCAACACCACCTACATCCAGTTCGTGCTGACCGACGTCGAGACCACCGTGCTGGGCGATGTGGCCGTGCTCACCTGCGTCGAGAACATCCTCACCGCCGGCGAGGAAGGTGAGTCCAGCTTCGCCGCGGGCAAGGTGGTGGCCAGCAACGTCTACATCCGCACCTCGCAGGGCTGGCGGCTGTGGATGCACCACGGTTCGCCGGTGCTCCAGGGAGATGACGACGAGGAGGAGGAAGGCGAGCTTGAGCCCTGATCGCATCGCTCTCAAGGGCCTGCGGGCCAGGGGGAGGCACGGCGTGCTCCCTGCCGAGCGGGAGCTCGGGCAGGAGTTCGTCGTGGACGCGACGCTGTTCCTCGACACCGCGCCGGCCGCGGCCGGCGACGACCTCACCAAGACCGTCCATTACGGAGAGCTGGCCGAGGCGCTGGTCGAGGTCGTGGAGGGCGAGCCGGTCGCGTTGATAGAGACGCTCGCGCAGCGGCTGGCCGACGTGTGCCTGGCCAGCGAGCTGGTGCGTAAGGTCGAGGTGAGCGTGCACAAACCGGCGGCGCCCATCCCGCTGCCGTTCGACGACGTGGTCGTGACCATAGAGCGGAGCCGCGTATGAAAGTCGTCCTCGCTCTCGGCAGCAACCTGGGGCCCCGGTTCCAGACGTTGCAAGGCGCCGTGGACACCCTGTTCGACGCCCCGGGGCTGGAGTTCATCCAGGCGTCGCCGGTCTACGAGACCGACCCTGTGGGCGGTCCACCGGGACAGAAGCCGTATCTCAACGCGATCGTGATCGCAGAGACCACCCTGCAGCCGCGCACGCTCCTGGAGCGGGCACAGAGCGTGGAGAACGCCTTCGGGCGGGTACGCGCCGAGCGCTGGGGGCCGCGCACGCTCGACGTCGACCTGATCGTGGTCGGCGACACGGTCTGCGAGGAGCCGGAACTGACGCTGCCGCACCCGCTCGCTCACGAGCGCGCGTTCGTGCTGGTGCCGTGGTCGAAGGCCGATCCCGACGCGGTGGTGCCCGGGCGTGGCCGGGTGGTGGAGCTGCTGGCGGAGCTCGACCAGCAGGGGGTACGCCTGCGCGACGACCTGAAGCTGCAGAGGCCCGATTGAAGCCCACCCATCCGGGCCGCCTGGTCGGCATCATCGCTGTCGTCGCGCTGATCACGTGGGCGGCGGTCAGGCCCTTCTACTCGGATCTGCCCCTGATGCCGTGGACGGCGATCCCGACCGTGCTGCTGCTGGCCATCGGCGAGGGTTACAGCGCCTGGGTGACCAAGGCCAGGATCGCCAGGAAAGCCGGCACCAAGCCGGTGGAGCCGCTGTCGGTGGCCCGGCTGGCCGCGCTGGCCAAGGCGTCGGCGTACGCCGGGGCGGTGTTCGGCGGGCTGTTCGCCGGGTTCGGGCTCTACACGGTGCAGATCCTGGACCGGGAGACGCCGAGGGCGGAGTTCTTCGTCGCGGCCGGATCGTTCGCGTCCTGCGTGGCGCTGATCTGCGCCGCCCTCTACCTGGAGAACGCCTGCCGGATCCCCAAGGATTCCGATGAGCAGAAACCCGACTAAGAGGAACGTCTGCCGTGCTTATGGCCGCCACTTCGTGGCGGCGGCTCGGTCGCTGGGGAGCCGCCGCCTTCCCTCGTCGCTCTGGTCGCTGCGCTCCCGGCGCTCCTCAGTCCAGGCGACGGCGCTCCCTCGCAAAGAGGTAGATGACCGGGGCGGTGCAGACCAGCGGGCCGATGATGGCGATCGGGCGTTCCAGCCACCATTTCAGGTCCGGCGGGATCTCGGTGCCCAGGGTGCCGAAGAGCCACCACGACAGGCCCAGCGCGATGGCCATCCCGGTCGTGTGGAAGAGGAAGAGCGGCAGCGAGTACCGATTGATGAACTCGTTCACCCGCCGCCAGCGCGGACGCTCCAGCACGCGCTCCATCGACGGCCGCAGCACCTCCACCAGCCCGACCTGGAACAGCAGCAGGGCGACGATCACGAACGTGGGCGGCGCCATGTTCGACCACTTGTCGCCCGGCACGCCCACCATCGAGCCCGGGTAGATGCCCGAGTAGACCAGGCCGAACAGGGCGAACAGCCCCGTCCAGAGCACCGCGACGTCATAGCGCCTGGGCAGGATGACGATCCGGTCGTAGAAGAACCCGGCCTGGTGGGCGAGCCCCCAGACGATGATCATGTTGAGCCAGCCGACCCCGTCGACCCCGTACCGGAAGCGCACCACGTCCACCACCAGCGACGCGCCGCCGAGCCAGATCAGCGTCAGCACGTCATAGCGGCGGTGCAGCCAGAGCGCCACGGGCAGCAGCGCGATCAGAACGAGGTAGACGCCCAGGAACCACAGCGGGCTGAGCACCAGCAGCACCACCCGCCACATCCAGTCGACCTGGAACGTGAACGTCACGACCGCCCCGATGGCGATCCACACGCCGGACAGGAACAGGGCGGGTAAAGCCAGCGCGCGGATGCGCCGCCAGACGAACGAGCCGATGCCGACGCCGCGTGCCTTGGCCCGCTCCCAGGACAGCAGGTGCACGTGGCCGCCGACGTAGAAGAACAGTGGCAGCACCTGGAGCAGCCAGGTCAGGATCCACAGCCCCGAGGTGAAGCCCAGCGGGCTGGTGGGCTCGGGGCCGCTCGGCTTCCACTGCAGGATGGTGAACGCCCAGTGCCAGACGACCACGACGCACAGGCTCAGGGCGCGGAGCCAGTCGACGTACTTGTCGCGCTCGACTTTCACTTGTCGATGTCACCCACGACGAAGAACATCGAGCCGAGGATGGCCACCATGTCGGCGACCAGGTGGCCGGGCAGCATCTCCCGCAGCACCTGGACGTTGCTGTACGAGGCCGAGCGCAGCTTGAGCCGCCACGGGGTCTTGTCTCCCTTGGAGACCAGGTAGTAGCCGTTGATGCCGAGGGGGTTCTCGGTCCACGCGTACGTGTGACCCTCCGGCACCTTGAGCACCTTCGGCAGGCGCTGGTTGATCGGCCCGGGAGGCAGCGAGCGCAGCCGTTCGACGCAGGCGTCGGCCAGGTCGAGCGAGATCTTGAGCTGGTCGAACAGCACCTGGAACCGGGAGTGGCAGTCGCCGGCTTGTCGCGTGACGACCTTCACGGGCAGCTCGGGGTAGGCGAGGTACGGGTCGTCGCGGCGCAGGTCGAAGTCCACCCCGGAGGCCCTGGCGATGGGGCCGCTGACGCCGTACTGCGTGATCTGCTCGCGGGAGAGCACGCCGACGCCCTTGGTGCGGGCGATGAAGATCTCGTTGTGCAGGATGAGGTTCTCGATGTCGGGCACGCGGCGGCGGGTCTCCGCGACGGCCTCCGACACCCGGTCGAGCCAGCCGAGCGGCAGGTCCTCCTTGAGGCCCCCGACCCGGTTGAACATGTAGTGCATGCGGCCGCCGGAGATCTCCTCCATGACCGCCTGGATGCGCTCGCGCTCGTTGAACGAGTAGAACAGCGGCGTGATCGCGCCGAGCTCCAGGGGATAGGAGCCGAGGAACATCAGGTGGTTGAGCACCCGGTTGAGCTCGGCCAGCAACGTGCGCGCCCACACGGCCCGGACCGGGGGCTCCATGCCGAGCAGGCGTTCGGCGGCGAGCACCACGCCCAGCTCGTTGGCGAACCCCGACAGCCAGTCGTGCCGGTTGGCCAGCATGATGATCTGACGGTAGTCGCGGACCTCGAACAGCTTCTCCGCGCCCCTGTGCATGTAGCCGATGATCGGCTCGGCGGCGGTGATGCGTTCGCCGTCGAGCGTCAGCCTGAGCCGGAGCACCCCGTGGGTCGACGGATGCTGCGGGCCGATGTTGAGGATCATGTCCTCGGTGGCCAGCTCTTTCGCACCCGCGCCGATCCCGACCACACGTTCCGTCATATGGCAATGCTGCCACCGCGCCGGTTGCCGATCCAGGGCGGGGCCGGGTCAAGGAATGGTACGGAAACGCATCCCTAACTCGGACACGGGGAGGAATACCAGGAACGGGGGGAGATAACACCATGAAGAGAGTTGTGTTTGATGTCGCGGTGCTGATCGCACGGTTGGTGACCGGCGTGATCTTCGTGGCGCACGGCGCGCAGAAGTGGCAAGGCGGCCTTGGCGCCACGGGGCAGGCGTTCAAGGGCATGGGGATCCCGATGCCGGAGCTCGCCGCCGCGTTCGCGACCGTCATCGAGACCGTCGGCGGCCTTTTCCTCATCCTGGGCCTGCTGGTACGCCTTGTAGGGCTCCTGCTGCTGGTCAACATGCTGGGCGCCATCGCGTACGTGCACGCGGGGCACGGGGTGCTGTCCAGCGCCGGTGGCTGGGAGCTGCCCGGCGCGCTCGGGGCGCTGGCCCTGCTGTTCCTCGCGCTCGGGGGCGGCCGGATCGGGATCGACGGGATCTTCGCCGCGATGTTCGGCCGCCGCAAGGCACGCCGGGCCGCCGAGGAGGAAGGCGCCACGCAGCCGCAGCGTCCGGAGCCGTCGAACGTCACGACCAGGACCGCCGGCCCCGCGACGCCCGGGCCGACCGCCGAGGCGCCTCGGGTGCCCAGGCAGCCGACCGAGCACCGGGCCGGCGTGGTCAACGACGACGACATGAGGGACATCGACGCCCTGGTCTCCGACGAGCCGCCGCCGCACCGCAAGCCGCCGAACCGCTCCGACGCCGTCTAGCGGTTCACGAGGTCCCGCAGGGCCTCGACCAGCCGGTCCACGTGCTCCTGCGTGGTGCCGATGCCGATGGAGGCCCGCACCGCGGAGGCGGTCCCGTCCTCACACCCACCGTCGGTCTCTCCAAGAAGATGCCGGACGAACGGGTGCGCGCAGAACTTGCCGTCGCGCACGCCGATGCCGTACTCGCTGGACAGCACCTCGGCCACCTCGCGGGCCGAGTAGCCGTCCACGGTGAACGACACGATGCCGACGCGCGGGTGGTCATCCCCCCACAGCGACAGCTCCCGTACGCCCTCGATCGAGGCCAGCCCCGAGCGCAGGCGCGCGATCAGCCGCTCCTCCTCCCGCACCAGCGCGGTCCAGCCGGTGGCCGTGAGCGCGTCGCAGGCGGCGGCCAGGGCGATGGCGCCCAGCACGTTCGGGGTGCCCGCCTCGTGCCGCGGCTCCGGGTCGTCGTGCCACTCGGTGCCGTCGCCCACGGCGCGCACCGCGCCGCCGCCCTTCAGGTACGGCTCGCCCTCCGCGAGCCAGTCCCGCCGCCCGACCAACACCCCTGCGCCGAACGGCGCGTACAGCTTGTGCCCGGAGAAGGCCACGTAGTCCAGGTCGAGCGCGGTCAGGTTGAGCCGCCGGTGCGGTACGAGCTGGGCGGCGTCCACCAGGATGCGGGCGCCGTGCCGGTGCGCGACGTGGGCCAGCGCGGCGATGGGCCAGAGCTCTCCGGTGACGTTGGAGGCGGCGGTGACCACGAGCAGCTTGGGCCCCTCGATGCCGGCCAGGGCCTCGTCGGCGGCGCGGACGGCCTCGCCGGGGAAGGCGGGCGGCGCCAGCCGTACGGACTTCTGCCAGGGGAGGAGGGAGGCGTGGTGCTCGGTGTCGAAGACCACGGTGGTCGTGCCGGCGGGCAGGCAGCGGGCCAGGAGGTTCGTGGCGTCGGTGGTGTTGCGGGTGAAGATCACGGCGTCGTCCGGGCGGGCCCCGACGAACGCCCGGACCGTGTGGCGGGCCTGCTCGTAGCGGGCGGTGGTGAGCTGCGAGGCGTAGCCCGCGCCCCGGTGGACGCTGGAGTAGGCCGGGAGCGCGGCGCTGACGGCGGCGCTGACCGGCTCGAGACAGGGGGCGCTGGCGGCGTAGTCGAGGTTGGCGTAGCCGACGAGCCTGCCGCCCTTGACCGGCACCTCGAGATCGGCCCCGAGCACGGCGGGGATCGGCCTGCTCGTGGCGGCCGGAACCGCCTCGGCGGCGCGAGCGGGGACGGAGCTGAAGATCGTCAACGTGGACACGGCACATCTCCCTCAGGGTCATCGGACCCCTGGAAGCAGCCATGGAGCCCGCGCTTGCCCGCCACACCTCGTGGCGGACCAGGTCTTCACCCGGGGCACCCCGCCGCGGACGCGAGGGTTGCCGGCCAGCTAGCCGGGGCTTGTCGCTGGCACTCATGACCTACGGCGCAGACTATAACCCAATCCCCGCCACCGATCGCAAGTCGGTGAACTTATTCGCCCCCTGACTCGTTGCTACCGGAAATCCCGCCCACGTGTCATGGAGGTGCGCAGATGTTCGACTGGGTGACCGACCCTCAAATCTGGATCGGTTTCTTCACCCTGGTCGCCCTGGAGATCGTGCTGGGGATCGACAACATCATCTTCATCTCCATCCTGGCCGGGAAACTACCTCCCGAACAACGGGACAGAGCCCGGGTGCTGGGGCTGGGCGCGGCCCTGATCACCCGGCTGCTCCTGCTGCTCGGCCTGTCGTGGGTGGTGCAGCTCACCGAGCCGCTGTTCGCCGTCTTCGGTCACGAAATATCGGGACGCGACCTGATCCTTTTGCTCGGCGGCCTGTTCCTGCTGGGCAAGAGCGTCACCGAGATCGGCCACAGCATGGACGGCCCCGTGGGCAAGGACGGCAAGAAGGCCGCGGCCGCCTCCTTCGCCGCGGTGATCGTCCAGATCATGGTGCTGGACATCGTGTTCTCGCTCGACTCCGTCATCACCGCCGTCGGCATGGTCGACGAGCTCGGCGTGATGATCGCGGCGGTCGTGGTGGCGGTGCTGGTGATGCTGTTCGCCTCGGGGCCGATCAGCAGGTTCGTGGACCGGCACCCGAGCATCAAGATGCTGGCGCTGGCGTTCCTGGTGCTGATCGGCGTGGTGCTCATCGCCGAGGGCTTCGGCCAGCACATCCCCAAGGGCTACATCTACTTCGCGATGGCGTTCTCGCTCGTCGTCGAGCTGCTGAACATCCGGATGCGGAGCAAGCGACCGGCGCCACAGGAGGATGCCACTCCATAAGATGAAATAGTGCGATTTGACCCTTGGGATCCGGATTTCGTGGCTCACCCGTACCGGGTGTACGACGAGCTGAGGCGCGAGGCGCCGGTCAGTTACTTCGAGCCGACGAACCAGTGGCTGATCTCACGTCATGCAGACGTGAACGCCCTGCTCAGAGACCGCCGCCTGGGGCGGTCCTACCTCCATGTGGCAACCCACGAGGAGTTCGGCAGGCCGCCGGAGCCGGAGTTCCAGGAGCCGTTCTGGCGGGTGATCAGGGCGGGCATGCTCGACGTGGAGCCGCCGGTGCACACCAGGCTGCGCCGGCTGGTCTCCAAGGCGTTCACGCCGCGCATGGTCGAGTCCCTGCGTCCCCGGGTGCGCGCCATCGCCGAGGGCCTGGTGGACGCGTTCGTGGAGAAGGGCGGCGGCGACCTCCTCGCCGAGGTCGCCGAGCCGCTCCCGGTGACGGTGATCGCGGAGATGCTCGGCATCCCCCACGCCGACCGCCACCTGCTGCGCCCATGGTCGGCGGAGATCTGCGGCATGTACGAGCTCAACCCGAGCCTCGAGGACCAGCACACGGCGGTACGGGCGGCGTCGGAGTTCGCCGACTACCTCAAGGCCCTGGCCGCGGAGCGCCGCCGGGCTCCCGGCGACGACCTGGTCAGCGCGCTGGCGCAGATCGACGAGCTGACCGAGGACGAGCTGGTCGGCACCTGCGTGCTGCTGCTCAACGCCGGCCACGAGGCCACCGTGAACGTGACGGGCAACGGCTGGTGGGCCCTGTTCCGCAACCCCTCCGAACTGGCGCGGCTGCGCGAGGACCGCTCGCTGCTGCCCACGGCCGTCGAGGAGGTGATGCGCTGGGACACGCCGCTGCAGATGTTCGAGCGCTGGGTGCTGGAGGACATCGAGGTGCACGGCGTGGAGATCCCGCGCGGGTCGGAGGTGGCGCTGCTGTTCGGCTCGGCCAACCGCGACCCGGCGGTGTTCGAGGACCCCGACCGGCTCGACGTGGGGCGGGTCGACAATCCGCACATCTCGTTCGGGGCCGGGATCCACTTCTGCCTGGGCGCGCCGCTGGCCCGCATCGAGCTCATGGAGTCGTACGGCGCGCTCCTGGACCGGGCGGCCAAGCTCGAACTGCGGGAGGAGCCGAGCTGGAAGCCCGGCTACATCATCAGAGGGCTGCGGTCGCTGGAGGTCACCGCCGCTGGCTGAGCCAGCCGAACCCGCCGAGCCCCGCCGGGTCGATCAGCTCACCCTCCTCCGACGCCCTGGCCAGCGCCCGGATGTAAGCACGCGGTTCGGTGCGGGCCAGGTCGATCGGGGGCCGGGTGCCGGTGATCCCCAAAGCCCTCAGCGCGTCGCGCTGTGTGGACAAGGCTGTGGATATCGCGCCGGCCTGGCGCCCGGCCTCGGCACACGCGTCAAGCGCGACATGAGCCGTGATATCGCAGGTCCCATCGGGGATCGGGGCAACGACCGCACCGTCGCGGTAACCGGTCAACGTGCCACAGAGGGGCCGGTTATCCACAGGGTGTGCATAATCCGCGGCAATCGCTCGGCCCTTTGTGAGGCGTCCCACAACAGAGGCCCACGCCTCGTCGCGGGGGCGGCCGATCTCCGCGCGCGAGCCCACCCGGGTCAGCGGCCACCACCGGTCGAGCCAGGCGCGGTCGTCCGGTGGCAGCGGCTCGCCGAGGCGCTCCTCGCCGGTGCGGACGTTCACCATGATGAGGCGCGGCCCGTCGGCGGTCTGCTCCGCCACGTCGAGCGGCACGTTGTCGAGCCACTCGTTGGCGACGGCCAGGCCCGTGATGCCGGTGGGCACGCTCCGCCGCCAGGCGATCCGCTCGGGCAGGCCCTCCGGCCTGGGGGAGAGGTCGACGGCGGTGACGCGGAGCCGGTCGCGCAGCGCGGGCTCGGCGGCCTCCAGCACCTGGGCGACCAACGTGCCCTCGCCTGCGCCGATGTCGACCAGGTCGAGCACGTCAGGACCGCCGAGCTCGGTGTCCACCTCCGACAGCAGCGCCAGCACCGCGTCGGCGAACGCCGGGGAGGCGCTGACCGAGGTCCGGAAGTGGCCTGAAGGGCGTTCGCGAAGGTAGAAGCCCTCCTCGCCGTACAGCGCACGCTCCATCGCGGCGCGCCAGGTGAGCCACATGTCCAGGACTATCTCATGACTTTCGTGTGACACGCATCGTCATCATTTGGCTACTCATTGTCGCCGACTTGCGGTACGTTTACCTAATGTCATCGAGCAGTCGCGTTGCGTCATCCCTCGTTTGGTGCGACCGGCCGCTCCCGAGCAAGCACCAGCGGCCCCGGGCCGCCAAACTGAGAGGAGCCCTCGTGCTGAAGAAGGTCATGGTCGTCACAGGAGCCGTCGCCATGCTGTCGCTCGCGGCCCCGGCGCACGCCGACACGACCAGCGGCAACGGCAGCGTGCTCGGCGGCAACCAGCTGCACCTTCCCATCGCGATCCCGATCAACGTCTGTGGCAACGCCGTGGCCGTCATCGGCGCCGCGTTCGCCGGCTGCAAGGGTGGCGCCAACGCCTACGTGCCGAGCCACCACTGAAAGAAGAAAGAGCCCGGGCCGGCATTCGTCCGGCCCGGGCTCCAACTCCGGCTGGTCGGTCGGCGAGCGGCCAGCCGGTCGCACCTCCAAAGAGGTCCCATCCTGCGGGCGTCGGGTCCTGGATGAAGGGACTCGGCGCCCGCTGCCATGCGATGAAACCCCTCTCCTCATCTCTTCCGACAGGGGGTGCACGTTTTGTATGCCCTTGTCGCATTTGTCGTTAACTCAACGGGCGGCAAAACCGCGGTCACGGAGGAGCCCCCGGGCGAGTCGCGGGACCTGCCCTACAGTCCGCAGCCCTGAGAGGCCGTTACGCTGGTCGGCAGTGCCACAACAGAAGCCTGCTCGTCGGACCGGAGCCCTGCTCGTCGTGCCTGGTTGAGGCCAGGGCGGCAGTCCGCCCGTCAGGCTTCTCATCAGCAGGTCGACAGGGGTGTGACGTCATGGACGCAGGGGATCGCCCGGCACGGCTGACTGTCGGCGTACTCGGGGCGGGCAAGGTCGGCTCGGCCCTCGGTGCCGCACTGGCTCAGGCCGGGCACCGGATCGCGGCCGCGAGCGGGGTGTCGGACAACTCACAGCGATGGGCGGCCGACCGGCTCGGCGTCAAGCCGTCCAGGCCCGACGAGGTGGTCGCGGCGGCCCAGCTCATCCTGCTCACCGTGCCCGACGACGCGCTGCCCGACCTCGTCAACGGGCTGGCCACGACGGGAGCCGACCTCAACGGCAAGCTGCTGGTGCACACCAGCGGGGCGTACGGGCTGTCCGTGCTCGAACCGGCGGCCAAGGCCGGCGCGCTGCCGCTCGCGCTGCACCCGGTGATGACCTTCACGGGCAGGGACGACGACCTCAACAAGCTCACCGGCATCTCGTACGGCGTGACCGCCCCCGACGTGCTGCGGCCGATCGCCGAGGCCCTGGTGATCGAGATGGGCGGCGAGCCGGTCTGGATCGCCGACGCCGACCGCGCGCTCTACCACGCGGCGCTGGCCGGGGCCGCCAACCACATGGTCACCCTCATCGCCGAGTCGCAGGAGCTGCTGGGGCGCATCGGCGTCGAGCATCCGGGGCGGATGCTGGGCCCGCTGCTCGGCGCCGCGCTCGACAACGTGCTGCGGCTGGGCATCGCGGGGCTGACCGGCCCGGTCGTCCGCGGTGACGCCGGCACCGTGCGCAAGCACGTGGACGCGCTGATCCTGGCGGCGCCCGAGGCGGCCGACGCCTACATCGCGCTGGCCCGGCTCACGGCCGACCGCGCGTTGGCCGCGGGGCTGCTCAAACCGGAGGAGGCGGAGCGGCTCCTCGACGCGCTGGGGGGCAATATATGGACGTGAACGTCGCGTTCGGAGGGCTGTTATGGAACTGATCGTTGCCAGGGGTCGGGAAGACCTGGTCAAGGCGCGTCGTGGTGGTGAGGTGGCTCTCGTTCCCACCATGGGCGCGCTGCACGAGGGGCACAGGTCGCTGATCAGGCAGGCCCGCGTCCGCGCCGATCAGGTCGTGGTCAGCATCTTCGTCAACCCCCTGCAATTCGGTCCAAGCGAGGATTTTTCACGCTATCCCCGTACATTCGACGCCGACCTGGACGTGTGCCGGGCTGAAGGCGTGGACGTCGTCTTCCACCCGGACGCCGCTGAGATGTACGCGCCCGACCGCCAGGTGAGCGTCTCCGCGGGCCACATGGGCTCGATCGTCGAGGGCGCCTTCCGGCCCGGCCACTTCGACGGCGTGCTGACGGTCGTGCTCAAGCTGTTCAACCTGGTCCAGCCCGACCTGGCGGTCTTCGGCCAGAAGGACGCCCAGCAGCTCGCCCTCATCCGCCGCATGGTCGCCGACCTCGACCTGCCCATCGAGATCCTGGGGGCGCCGACCGTACGCGAGCCCGACGGCCTGGCCCTGTCGAGCCGCAACCGCTACCTGTCCGACGACGACCGCCAGGTGGCGCTGGCGCTCTCCCGCGCCCTGCGGGCGGGCGCGGCCGAGCTCACCCCGGCCAGGGTCCGCGCGGTGGCCCAGGAGGTGCTCGACGCGGCCGGACCCCGCCTCGCGACCGACTATCTGGCGCTGGTCGATCCGGCGACGTTCGCCGAGGTGGACGAGTCGTACGCGGGGATGGCCGTGCTCGCGGTCGCCGCCACGGTGGGCACCACCCGGTTGATCGACAACGTCACCCTCACCTTGAATCCCGCCTGAGGCGGACTACCGTCGGGTCATGACCGACGAGGAGCTGCGGGACGAGTTGCTCCGGCGCATGGAAATGGACCAGGCGATGCGCGACCCGGCCAAGGGTTCTCCCGACGACAGGCAGCTGGTGCGGCTGCAGAAGCTCGACGAGGGCAACACCGCCTGGTTCTACTCCGTGGTCGCCACCCGCGGCTGGCCGCTGGTCTCGCAGGTCGGGCAGCGGGCCGCGCGGGCGGCCTGGCTGCTGGCCCAGCACGCCACCTCCCGCCGGGCGCAGCGGGTCCTCCACGAGGCGATGGCCGACGCGGTCGAGCGCGAGGAGGCCTCGCCACGCGACTTCGCGTACCTGGAGGACCGGGTACGCGTACGTTCAGGCCGCCCCCAGCTCTACGGGACCCAGTTCCACGACGGCGCCGACGGCTTGGAGCCCATGCCGATCGAGGACCCCGGCCTGCTCGACGAGCGCCGCGCGGCCGTGGGGCTGGAGCCGTTCGCCGAGTACGAGGCGTTCATCCGGAAAACAGAGGGCCGCTGACTCATCACTCCGCACGAGGCGTTATCGTCATATTGACGAAATCCCTCAGTGAGGAGATCCCTGATGAGTGCACCGGCGATTCCCCTGCGGTTGACCGCGCCCGCGCCCGGCTGGACCGTCGAGGCGGACGTGGTCGTCGTCGGTTCCGGTATCGCGGGCCTGACCGTGGCGCTGCGCCACGCGGAGCTCGAGCCGTCCGCCAAGGTGCTGGTCGTCACCAAGGACGTGCTGTCGGCGGGCTCCACCCGGTGGGCCCAGGGCGGCATCGCGGCCGTGCTGGATCCCCGTGACACCCCCGATGAGCACCTGAACGACACGTTGATCGCCGGGGTGGGGCTGTGCGACGTGCGGGCGGTGCGCGCGCTCGTCACGGAGGGGCCCGGCGCGCTGCGGCGGCTCATCGCGCGCGGCGCCCGTTTCGACCGCACCCTCGACGGGGAGCTCCAGCTCACCAGGGAAGGCGGGCACCGGCGGCACCGGATCGTGCACGCGGGCGGCGACGCCACGGGCGCCGAGGTGCAGCGGGCGCTCATCGAGGCCGTGCGCGCCTCGCAGATCGAGGTGATCGAGCACGCGCTGGTGCTCGATCTGCTCAAGGACGCCAAGGGCCGGGCCAGGGGAGTGACGCTGCACGTCATGGGCGAGGGCGCCCGTGACGGGGTGGGCGCGGTGCGCGCCAGGGCGGTGGTGCTGGCCACCGGCGGCATGGGCCAGGTCTACTCGGCCACCACCAACCCCGCCGTCTCCACCGGCGACGGGGTCGCGCTCGCGCTGCGGGCCGGGGCCGTGGTGCGCGACATCGAGTTCGTACAGTTCCACCCGACCGTGCTGTGGCTCGGCGAGGGCTCGACGGGCCAGCAGTCGCTGATCTCGGAGGCGGTCAGGGGCGAGGGCGCGTACCTGGTCGACCACGAGGGCGTCAGGTTCATGCAGGACGCGCACGAGCTGGCCGACCTGGCGCCGCGCGACGTCGTGGCCAAGGCGATCATGCGCAGGATGCGCGAGACGGGCCGCGACCACATGTACCTCGACGGCCGCCACTTCGGCCGCGAGAAGTGGGAGACCCGCTTCCCCACGATCTACGCCATCTGCCGCGAGCACGGCATCGACCCGGCCACCGAGCCGATCCCCGTGGCCCCGGCCGCCCATTACGCGAGCGGCGGCGTCATGACGGACCTGCGCGGCCGTACCTCGATCGAGGGCCTGTACGCGTGCGGCGAGGTGGCCTGCACCGGCGTGCACGGCGCCAACCGGCTGGCCTCCAACTCCCTGCTCGAAGGGCTCGTCTTCGCCGAGCGCATCGCTGAGGACATCCAGGCGGTACGCCCCTCGCCGGGCGAGCCGGTCGAGAGCGGCGCGGACTCCGGGTTGGTGGACCCGAGAGTCAGGCCCAGGATCCAGGCGCACATGAGCACCGGGGCGAGCGTGCTGCGCAGCCGCGAGTCGCTGCTGGCCACGGCCAGGGCGCTGCGCGACGCCCGCTGGACGCCGGTCGAGGTGCCCGCCTGCACCGAGTCCTGGGAGGCCACCAACCTGCTCACCGTCGCCACCGTGCTCACCGGCGCGGCGGCGGCCAGGCTCGAGACCCGCGGCTCGCACTGGCGCGAGGACTACGACACCCGTGACGACAACGAATGGCTGGGCCACCTGGACGTGACCCTGACCGAGGAGGGCCCCCGCATGACGTACACGCCGCACGGCGCCGCGATGCCGCCGCGCCTGGCGCAGGAGCTGACCGCCGCCGGGCTGGACCCGGCCGAGGTGGACGCGCTGATCGACCGGGCGCTGGCCGAGGACCTGCAGGAGGCCGGCGACGTGACGAGCCTGGCCACGATCCCGGCGGAGCAGCGTTCGGCGGCCGACGTGGTGGCCCGCAAGGACGGCGTGGTGGCCGGGCTGGCGGTCGCGGAGGCGGTGTTCGTCCGGCTGGGCGCCGCCCGTACCGAGAGGAGGGCCAAGGACGGCGAGCGCGTGCGGGCCGGAGACGTGCTGATGACAGTCGAGGGGCCGGTACGGGCCCTGCTGACGGCCGAGCGCACCGCGCTCAACCTGCTCACGCACCTGTCCGGGGTGGCCACGCTGACCGGCAGGTGGGTGGAGGCGATCAGCGGTACGACGGCGCGCGTGCGTGACAGCCGCAAGACGCTGCCCGGGCTGCGGGCGCTGGAGAAGTACGCGGTGCGCTGCGGCGGCGGGGTGAACCACCGGATGTCGCTGTCGGACGCCGCGCTGATCAAGGACAACCACGTCGTGGCGGCCGGCGGGGTGGCCGAGGCGTTCAGGGCGGTCAGGGAGCGCTACCCCGACCTGCCGATCGAGGTGGAGATCGACCGGCTCGACCAACTGGAGGCCGTGCTCGACGAAGGGGCCGAGGAGATCCTGCTGGACAACTTCACGATCGAGGACACCGCCCGCGCCGTACATGTCGTGAAAAATCGGGCAGGGAAGAGGATTGCGCTCGAAGCCAGCGGGGGATTGACCTTGGAATCGGCTCGTCGCGTGGCCGAAACTGGCGTTGACTATCTGGCGGTGGGAGCGCTAACGCACTCTGCGCCGGCTCTGGACATCGCCTTGGATCTGCGGGGGTAATTGATGCTGCTCACGATCGACGTCGGCAACACGCACACGATGCTCGGGCTGTTCGAGGGCGAGGACGTCATCGAGCATTGGCGGCTGGCCACCGACGCCCGCCGCACCGCCGACGAGATCGCGGTCGTCCTCCAAGGGTTGCTGGCGCAGTCGCCGCTGCTCAAGGGAGCCGACATCGACGGCATCGCCATTTGTTCGACCGTTCCGAGCGTGCTCAACGAGATGCGTGAGATGTGCCGCCGCTACTACGGCGACGTGACGGCGGTGATCGTGGAGCCGGGCATCCGCACCGGGGTGCCCGTGCGCATGGACAACCCCAAGGAGGTCGGCAGCGACCGCATCGTGAACGCGCTGGCGGCCATCGCCCAGTACGGCGGCCCCTGCATCATCGTCGACTTCGGCACCGCGACCTCGTTCGACGCGGTGTCGGCCAAGGGCGAGTACGTCGGCGCGGTGACCGCCCCCGGCATCGAGATCTCGGTCGACGCCCTGGCCGCCGCCGGGGCCCAGCTGCACAAGGTGGAGCTGGTCAGGCCGCGCTCGGTGATCGCCAAGAACACGGTGGAGGCCCTGCAGGCCGGCATCATCTACGGCTTCGCGGGCCAGGTGGACGGGATCGTGGAGCGGATGGCGGCCGAGCTGGCCGACGACCCCGACGAGGTGACGGTGGTGGCCACGGGCGGGCACGCGGCGCTGGTGGTGGGCGAGTCGCGCTCCATCGACGTGCACGAGCCCTGGCTGACGCTCATCGGCCTGCGCCTGATCTACAACAGGAACACCACCTGATCCCCGACAGGAAAAAGCGGCCTCCCGCCCGGGTGGGAGGCCGCTCGCGCGTCCGGGGACGACTCGTCACTCGCTCTCGGCGGTGTAGAGGTACTCCCAGGGGCCGCACTTCGTGGGGTACTTGCTGTACTGGCCGATCTGGCAGACCTTCACCCGCATGCTGAAGACGTCGTTCTCCGAGAAGGAGAACTTCTTGTAGCCGGGGAAGCCGCAGTACTTCTTGGAGTAGACCGGCGACCAGTCGTGGTCGAAGTCGCTGGCCTCGAACTTCACGAATGCGCACTTGCCGCCCTCGTCCTCGTCGCGGTTGTCCAGGTCGTAGAGCCGGCCCCTGACGGTGACCTCGTTCGACTCGCCGTCCTCGTCCCAGCTGACGCCGATCCAGCCCTGCGACCTCGCGAGGCCGTTCTTGGAGTAGACGGAGCCCCAGTAGTCGGAGTAGTCGTCGTCGTAGCTCGCGGCGCCGGCCGTACTGGCGCTGGCGGCGGAAGGCAGCGACAGGGCCACGGCGCTGGTGGCGGCGACGGCGAGGAAGCCTGTCGCGATCTTCTTCAACATCTTCTCTCCTTGAGCTCCCCTTGGACCGGCTCCCTACCGGTTCCCCCCTGAGCTCGTGAGACATTGATAGAAGAGGGCTCTTGCAGAGGTCCTGCAGCGTGCCGACGAACCCTTGCAGGTCGCCATATCCCCTACCCTTTGTTCTTGTGAGCGACGAACTTCCCGAGCAGATGCGCATCCGGAGGGAGAAGCTCGACCGCCTTCGCAGCGAGGGCGTCGACCCTTACCCGGTGAATTTCCCCCGTACGGCCACCAACGCCGAGGTCCGGGAGAAATACCAGGGCCTGGAGCCCGACACCGCCACCGGTGACACGGTCGCGGTCGCGGGGCGCGTCATGCTCAACCGCGTGGGCGGCAAGCTCTGCTTCGCCACGCTCCGCGACGGCGGTGCCGACCTGCAGGTCATGATCTCGCTCGACAAGGTGGGCGAGGAGTCGCTGGCCGCGTGGAAGCGCGACGTCGACCTGGGCGACCACGTGGGCGTGACCGGCGAGGTCATCACCTCGCGGCGCGGCGAGCTGTCCATCCTCGCCGACAGCTGGCAGATCACCGCCAAGTGCCTGCGCCCGCTGCCGGAGAAGCACGTCGGGCTCACCGACCCGGAGGCGCGCGTCCGCCAGCGCTACGTCGACCTCATCGTCAACGACGAGTCGCGGAAGATGGCCCGCCTGCGCAGTGCCACGGTTCGCGCGGTGCGCGACTTCTGGCACGAGGAGGGCTACCTCGAGGTCGAGACCCCCATGCTGCAGCCCATCCACGGCGGCGCGGCGGCCCGGCCCTTCAAGACCCACATCAACGCCTACGACATGGAGCTCTACCTTCGCATCGCGATCGAGCTCTACCTCAAGCGGCTCGTCGTCGGGGGCATCGAGAAGGTCTTCGAGATCAACCGCAACTTCCGCAACGAAGGCGCCGACTCCACGCACAACCCCGAGTTCACGATGCTCGAGGCCTACGGCACCTACCTCGACTACAACGACATGGCCGACCTGACCCAGCGGATGTACCAGAAGGCCGTCGTGGCCGCCCTGGACACCACGGTGGTCGTCCACGACGGGGTGGAGGTCGACCTCGGGATCGCCCGGTGGCCGCGCATCACCCTGTACGGCGCGGTGTCGGAGGCCGTGGGCGAGGAGATCACCACCTCGACCGGCCTGGAGGAGCTCCGCAAGATCGCCGACCGGCGCGAGATCCACTGGGACCCGAAGTGGGGCCAGGGCAAGCTCGTGCAGGAGCTCTTCGAGGCCCTGGTGGAGCACACGCTCGTCCAGCCCACGTTCGTCATGGACTACCCGCTGGAGACCTCGCCGCTGACCCGCCAGCACCGGGACAACCCGCTGCTGACCGAGAAGTGGGACCTGATCGGTTTCGGCACGGAGCTGGGCACCGCCTACTCGGAGCTGATCGACCCGATCGAGCAGCGCCGCCGCCTGGTGGAGCAGTCCCTGCTGGCCGCCGGGGGCGACCTCGAGGCGATGCAGCTGGACGAGGACTTCCTGCAGGCCCTCGAGTACGCGATGCCGCCCACGGGTGGCATGGGCGCGGGGATCGACCGGATGATCATGGCCTTCACCGGCAGGAACATCCGCGAGACCATCCTGTTCCCGCTGGTCAAGCCCACCCACTGACCCGCGTCCGACCGCCGTCTTGGAGCGCCCGCCGCGGGCGCCCTACTCTCTCCTGGTAAGTAAGGAGCGGAAAGGGGCGAGCGGGTGGCCACCAAGACGGCGGCGGAGCAGCGTGACGAGGCCAGGCGGGCCTTCGACGCCTACTTCGCCCAGTGCCCTTCCAGGAAGCTGCTCGACACCCTCAGCGACAAGTGGGTCACCCTCCTGCTGACCGCGCTGTCGGAGGGCCCGCGCCGCTACAGCGACCTGTCCAGGCGCGTCGCGGGGGTCAGCCAGAAGATGCTCACGCAGACGCTGCGCGGCCTTGAGCGTGACGGTCTGATCTCCCGCACGCTCACCCCGTCGGTGCCGGTACGCGTGGACTACGCGCTCACCCCGCTGGGCGAGAGCCTGATGCCGTTGGTGGCCGCGATCAAGAGCTGGGCCGAGACGCACATGGAGGACGTCGAGGCCGCCAGGGACCGCTACGACGCCACCAACGCCTGAGCGATCATCGCCGTCGCGAATCCGGCTTCCGGGCCGCCCGGTTTCCGATCCGAAGCCGCTTGTAAGCATCGCGTCAAGGCCGCCGAGGCATGGGGCCGGGAGCGTCCGCCGCGCCCAGGCCACCTCCGTGATCGTGCCTGGTACGCGTACCCGGAAACGAGATCGTCCGGCCCGGCGGGTGGAGTGGGACGCCCGCCGCGCGGCCGGCTGCCGGTCGCAACCCGCGGTGGCAATTGTCCCGGCGGATTGATCCAATTGCCTTAATCAACTGCCTGACCTGGGTTGTCGGATCGTGTGGTGACGTCGTACAAAGCGAGCGATTGGTGGCTCGCCGTGCGCCGGAAAGATCGCGCCGCGGACGCGTGCCCAGCGATAACGAGGGTATCGATCATGTGGAATATCCATGGCGAACTGATCGAAAACTGGAACGCTGGTCAGGGCTATTCCGGAAGCCCCAATGTGATCACTCTACGTTCTGACATATCGCGAGTGCGTCATATATAGCGGATCATGTCAATAGCGCTCGTCAAGTGCGGCGATTGTCATGCTTGACGACCTTTCCAGGATGCGTTTACCGTCTGCGAGGAGCGGCTTCGGCCCGTCTGTGAGGTCCGAGTTCTGCTGTTGGGGGGAGGGCTCCCGATGGATGTGCTCACTGAAGGCGTTGAGCTCAGCCATGCTGATTTGGCGCTGCTGGCGGAGTTGGCCAAGGGAGTCACGGTCGATCGGGTAGGGCGGCGGCTGGATATCAGCGGGCGCACGGTACGCCGAAGGCTGCGGGGCATCTGCGATCGCATAGGCGTGGCCACGGCGATCGAGGCCGTGGCCTGGGCAGCCCGCCGCCAGCTGATCTAGCCGCGGCGGACCGCCGGGGTGCCGCGCTCAGTCGGCGATGCGCACCGCGCCGGCGAACGGCCGCCTCGCGATCGACGCGATCCGTACGACGTCACCCGTCTGCGGGGCGTGCACCATCATGCCCCCGCCGATGTAGATGCCCACGTGGTGCAGGTCGCTGTAGAAGAACACCAGATCGCCCGGCCGGAGTTCCTCGCGCGAGATGTGCCGGCCGGCCGTCCACTGGTCGCCGGTGTAGTGCGGCAGCGAGATGCCCACCCGCTGGAACGCGGCCATGACGAGCCCGGAGCAGTCGTAGGAGCCGGGGCCCTCGGCGCCCCAGACGTACGGCTTGAGCTGCTGCGTGAGCGCCCAGCGCGCGGCCTCCGCGGCCTTCCCCGAGCCCGGGATCGGCAGGTTGACGCGCACGGCACGCGTGCCGGGGCGTCCGGCCTCGCCCAGGGCCCGCCTGAACAGGCTGCTCTCGACCTTCGCCACCAGCTTCGTGATCTTGTCGCGCTTGGTGTCGAGCTCGGTGACGAGCTTCTGGACCTCGTCGATGCGGGCCGTGGCGCTCTCCTTGGCGCGGGTGGCCGTGTCCATCGCCTTGGTGAGCTGGTTGATCTCCTCGCCCTGCTCGGTCTGCAGCGCGTACGAGGTCGCGGCGCGGTTGAGGAAGCCCTCGGGGTCGTCGGAGGTGGCGAAGGCGAGGGTCTTCAGGCCACCGGTGATGTAGGCGTTCTGGGCCAGCGCGACGGCCTTCGCGCGCTTGGCGGCCAGATCCGACTCGCTGCTCGTCAACGTCTTCTGCGCGGACTCAGCGGCCTTCTTGGCGGTCTTGAGCTTCTCCCGCTGGCCGTTGTACTGCTCGGTCAGCGTCTCGATGTCGGTGTGCAGCTTCGTGGCCTGGTCGGCGAGCTCTTTCAGCGTGGGTTCGGGATCCGCGGACGCCGAACCGACGGGGATGGCGAACAGCAGCGCGGCGACTGTGAGACTCACCACACCGAAGCGGCGCGGTCGCCGAGCCCGTTCCGGAGGGCGGGCGTGCTTGCCCGCCGACTTCCCCCCACCGCTGAGCGTGGGCTTCACCAACCAGCTCCTCTCGTCGACGCCTACCGGGTTAGCTGACGGGTTCGGGCCGGAGCAGCCCTACCGAGAGACTCGGATTCACCCCAGTGGTGGCGTCGGAGGTCGCCACCGGCGGTTCCCCGGCTTCCCTTGCGAGAATTGGGCGTGTCTCCCGCGCGACACGCGGGGAACATTGTCGCTGGACACTAATGCACTCCGGGTTCGTGCTCAACCAGAACTGCCAAGTCTGTAGAGGTTTCACAACCGAAGGGTCACAAGGTGATCTCGTGGGCACCCGTGCAGAACAGGCCCTATGCCCCATTTGTCCGCGCTTTCGGCGGGCGCGAGCTGGCCGCGCCCACCCCGTGCCGATCTGACCACGAGATGTAACAAGATGGGCCGAGACATGGGAGTTAGGGCTGAGCCGTAATGAGATCTGTACCCTGGAGAACCATGGAGCAGGTGGCCGAGCTGACAGTGCCCGAGACCGCGGTGGTGGTCCGGCGTGCCCGCACGCCCGACGTGCGCATGGTCAGGCGCCTGGTCGACACCTACGCGGGGGCGGGGCCGCGGCTCCTTGAGAAGGCCACGGTGACCCTGTACGAGGACGTACAGGAGTTCTGGGTGGCCGAGCGAGGCGGGCAGGTCGTCGGCTGCGGCGCGCTCCACGTGCTCTGGGAGGACCTCGCCGAGGTCCGCACGGTGGCGGTGGATCCCGAGTGCCGGGGGATGGGCGTCGGCTACCGGATCGTCTCCGCGCTCATCCAGCAGGCTAAGGATTTGGGTCTGCGACGTGTATTCTGTCTGACTTTTGAGGTCGACTTCTTCGCGCGGCTCGGGTTCCGCCCGATTCAGGGCACACCGGTCTCGCCCGAGGTCTACGCCGAACTGCTGGCCTCGTACGACGAGGGTGTGGCGGAGTTTTTGGATCTTGAACACGTCAAGCCGAACACGCTGGGAAACACCCGCATGCTGCTCCACCTGACATCGGGTGACGTGGACCTTGACCAGATGGAAAGGTGATTGTTGATACCTATGTCGATACGTTGGGCAGCACAGGCATGTGTCCTGACACGTGCCACATGCGCACTCGAAGCGAGGTGACACGGTGAGCACCGGACAGCCGCCGTATCCACAGGACGAATCCGGCGACAACTCTGCGCCTCCCTATTACGGGCAGCAGAACCAGGGCCGCCACCCCGGCGAGCCCGACCCGGACGCGACTGTGATCGGCTACCGGGCGGACGACGCCTATGGGCAGCAGGGCTATGGCCAGCAGCCCCAGTACGGTCAGCAACAGCAGTACGGTCAGCAACCCCAGTACGGCCAGCAGCAGTACGGCCAGCAACCCCAGTACGGACAGCAGCAGCAGTCCCAGCCCGGCTACGGCCAGCAGGCCCAGCAGGGCTACGGCCAGCAGCCCCAGTACGGCCAGCAACCCCAGTCCCAGCCGGACTACGGCCAGCAGCAGCAGTCCCAGCCTGACTACGGTCAGCAGTACGGGCAGCAGCAGGGCTACGGCCAGCAGCCACAGTCGGGCCAGCAGGGCTATGGCCAGCAGTACGGGCAGCAGCAGCAGTCGCAGCCCGGCTACGGCCAGCAGGCCCAGTCCCAGCCTGGTTACGGGCAGCAGGGCTACGGCCAGCAGCAGCCCTCGGGCCAGCAGTACGGCCAGCAACCCCAGTCGCAGCCGGACTACGGCCAGCAGCAGTACGGCCAGCAGCCGCAGTCCCAGCCGGACTACGGCCAGCAGTACGGGCAGCAGCCCCAGTCGCAGCCCGACTACGGCCAGCAGCAGTACGGCCAGCAGGGCTACGGACAGCAGCAGCAGTCCCAGCCCGGCTACGCCCAGCAGGGCTACGGCGACCAGCAGTACGGCCAGCAGCAGTACGGGCAGCAGGGCTACGGCCAGGCGCAGCAGTACGGCCAGCCCGGCTACGGTCAGGCCTACGGCCAGCCCGGTCCCGTGGGCGTGCAGCCGCCCGGCGCTCCGGCCCCCCTGGCGGAGTGGTGGCAGCGCCTGGTGGCCAGGCTCATCGACGGTGTCATCCTCTTCATCGTGAACATGGTCATCACCGCCATCATGACGGCGATCTTCGTGGCCAGCTACGTCTCGAGCAGCGGCGCCAGCAGCGGTGTCTTCTCGAGCGTGATCGTGGCCATCCTGGCGACGATCATCGTGACCGCCATATGGGTCGGTTATGACTTCTTCCTGCTGAAGGCGAAGGGCCAGACCGTCGGCAAGATGGTCATGGGCATCAAGGTCGTCCCTGTGGGCCAGGGCCTGCCGCCGGGCGGCCTGGCGACCGACGCGGCGCTCAAGCGCGCCGGCGTCACCTGGGGCGGCTACGTGCTCGGTGCCCTCCCGCTGAGCTTCATCGGCACGCTGCTCGCCTACGCCGCCGTGGGCGTCAACGGCGCCTCGCAGCTGTGGGACAAGCCGCTGCAGCAGACGTTCGCGGACAAGTTCGCGAACACCGTGGTGGTGAAGATCAAGTAGTCCAAGCGTCAGGTAAAAGCAGGGGCCGGCTTCGCGTCGGCCCCTGTTTTGTGTGCACGGGCCGTACCAAAATGGGGAACCTGAGCCGCTGATGACGCGAGGTGGGGGTTATGGCCGGGTCGCCGCCGCAGGCGGACGCGCCGCCCGCGGAATGGTGGGAACGGCTCGCCGCCCGGGCGATTGAGGCGTTCGTCTTCGGGGTGCTCTATTACATTCTGTTCATCGCGCTGTGGGGCATCTTCCGAACTGTCGGGATGCTGGAGGCGTTGGACGGCCGGCTGCCCGGTGTGTTCGCGTGGCTGGCGGCGGGGCTGGCTTATACGGGCTACGACTGGTGGGCCCATTACCGGCGCGGCAGGACGTTCGGCAAGGCGATCATGGGGATTCGCCTGGCGCCGCCCCACGTCGCCTCCAGGGCGCTGCTCAAACGGTCCCTGGTCTATCCGGGCCCGGTCATGCTGATGGGCATTCCCGTGGTGAATCTGGTCGCCGGAATGCTCCTGTTCTGCGTGGGGCTGCTCATCCTGATCGACAAGCCCCTGGAACGCGGGCCGCACGACAGGCTGGCCGGAACACGCGTGGTAAAAGATCTTCGCTGACCCATCCCGTGCCTGGCAGGACGCCAATTCCAAAAATTTTCTCTTGATCCGGTAAGGAGCCTGGAGAGACTGGCATTAGGCTATGGGGCATCCGGGTTGCCGGATGTTGGTGCCCTGCGAGGCGCAGGGCATCTGAGCGCCGCTATGGTCAGGTGCCAACGGCAGTCACCTAGCGCGTCGTGAGGGCCGCAACGCCCCTCCTGGGCGCGCTCCCATCCGCATAATGCGCCCCGGAAACCCCGCAAGCCGTGGAGGCGAGGACGAATGGAAGCCCTAACAGACGTATTGTCAGCGCTCATCCCCCCGGCGGTGGTCGGTGGTGCCTTCATCTTTGGCGTAGTGAAGTTGGTCCGATCCGAGGCCCTGGGAGGCCGCCGAAACCGCGAGGATCAGGCCGAGCGGCAGAACTGATCGGCCAGTCAGCCGAATCCCCGCTGCGCTGAATTGTCTCCGCGCCTTTCCGGGTATATGTTTGGGCAGGCGAATGAAACAATGCTCCGCGAAAGGATTGCGTAGATGGCCAAGCAGATCCAGGAGATTCTCATCGATGACCTCGATGGGGGCGAGGCCAATGAGACGGTCAGCTTCGCTATTGACGGCTCGTCCTATGAGATTGACCTCAGCGACCTTAACGCGAAGAAGCTGAGGGACGCGCTCACGCCTTTCGTGCAGCATGCGCGCAGGGCAGGCGCCGTCACCACGCGTCGCCGCGGTCGCGGCGGCAGCAGGGCGATGAGCCGCGAGAAGAGCTCGGAGATCCGGCAGTGGGCCAAGGCTCACGGCCTGCCGGTCAGCGAGCGCGGGCGGATCGCCTCCACGGTCGTGGAGAAGTACGAAGCGGCCCACTGAGCAAGCCGACGATCGACCATGCGCTTATGCCGTTCGCCTAGGACCCCGGCGGCCGCCATAAGCGCATGATCGTTATCCGGGCCCGGAACTCGAAAGCCGGACGCCCGGACTGTGATCTTCCGTGTGCACATATGCGGGCGTTTTGGCTGCGGGTTCGGCTTCGCCCGCGGCGCTGTTTCACCGGCGCTCGTCCACATATGTGACGGTGCCGCAGTCGCGCGCCGAAAGCCGGGTGGGGCGGCCATACCTCATTCAACGTACGCTCGCGTGCGTACGTCACGAGTGACCCCACGCGCTCATGGAACGCGCCATGACGGAAAACCCGGCGCCGTATAGCCCGGAAGCGATCTACGGGCGCCGCCGGTTGTATACGGGTGATCTCACCGAGCGTAAACCCGCGACCGGCTGCAAGGTAAAGCGGTGACGGGCGGGATGTGCGGCGGCGGGCAATACCGCGGGCGCCGGGATCCCCGCCGGCGGGCAAAACCCGCGAACCCGAGCAGGGCTCGGACAATCCCCGTTCCCCGGCATCTACACACAATGCCGTGCCTTCTCAACTGCGCAGAAGTGCCGCGAATCCCGCGCGCTGAGCGAGGCGGGGTCTCATCATGCGAGATGAAGTTGGTAACCGGGCTGACCGGATGCAAGATTCCCTTGGTGTGCCGCTCGTGCCGCGTTGTGCTCAGGGCGTAGAGCGGCGGTTTGGACGGCGGCCCTCCCCTCCGTAGGATGATTACGTAACGATACGGACGCGGCATCTGAGATGTGCGGGCGAAGTGGCGCCCCAACGCTGACTCCGCCCCGGCGCGTCCGATGGCCGATCCGTGTGTACCGCGTGCGCCGCAGGGGGCAATTTTTTGACGCTTCCGCGAAGCGTCCTAAACATCGTTCGCTTGCGGCGTATCGGGAACACGTCACCCCCGAACAGTAGTTGGATGGAGGGTGAACGCCCTGCTCTCGGGGAACGTCTCTGCTATAGAGCGTGTCAGTGGCAGTGGGCACGGTTCGCCGAGCCAGGGCTAGCATGCGGGATGACGGGCCCGGATTTACCGGACCTGACTGACCGCTCTGTGAGGAGCGACGAGATGTTCGAGAGGTTCACCGACCGAGCGAGGCGTGTTGTCGTCTTGGCCCAAGAAGAGGCCAGGATGCTCAACCACAACTACATCGGCACTGAGCACATACTTCTTGGTTTGATCCACGAAGGTGAGGGCGTGGCCGCCAAGGCTCTGGAGAGCCTCGGGATCAGCCTTGAGGGTGTGCGCCAGCAGGTCGAGGAGATCATCGGCCAGGGCCAGTCGGCTCCGTCGGGGCACATTCCGTTCACCCCGCGGGCCAAGAAGGTCCTCGAGCTGTCGCTCCGTGAGGCTTTGCAGCTGGGCCACAACTACATCGGCACCGAGCACATCCTGCTCGGGCTCATCCGCGAGGGTGAGGGTGTGGCCGCCCAGGTGCTGGTCAAGCTTGGAGCTGATCTCAACCGTGTCCGGCAGCAGGTCATCCAGTTGCTCCACGGTTACCAGGGCAAGGAGCCGGCCGCGGCAGGCGGCCCGCAGGAGTCGGCCCCGTCGACCTCCCTGGTGCTCGACCAGTTCGGCCGCAACCTGACCCAGGCGGCCCGCGAGGGCAAGCTGGATCCGGTCATCGGCCGCGAGAAGGAGATCGAGCGGGTCATGCAGGTCCTCTCCCGGAGGACCAAGAACAACCCGGTTCTCATCGGCGAGCCCGGCGTCGGCAAGACCGCCGTCGTCGAGGGCCTGTCGCAGAAGATCGTCAGGGGCGAGGTGCCCGAGACGCTGAAGGACAAGCAGCTCTACACGCTTGACCTCGGCGCCCTGGTCGCCGGCTCCCGCTACCGCGGTGACTTCGAGGAGCGCCTGAAGAAGGTGCTCAAGGAGATCCGCACGCGCGGCGACATCATCCTGTTCATCGACGAGCTGCACACGCTCGTCGGCGCGGGCGCCGCGGAGGGCGCGATCGACGCGGCCAGCATCCTCAAGCCCATGCTGGCGCGCGGCGAGCTGCAGACGATCGGCGCGACCACGCTCGACGAGTACCGCAAGTACCTCGAAAAGGACGCCGCGCTGGAGCGCCGGTTCCAGCCGATCCAGGTGGCCGAGCCCTCGCTCAGCCACACGATCGAGATCCTCAAGGGTCTGCGCGACCGCTACGAGGCGCACCACCGCGTATCCATCACCGACGACGCGCTGGTGGCCGCCGCGCAGCTGGCCGACCGCTACATCAGCGACCGCTACCTTCCCGACAAGGCCATCGACCTCATCGACGAGGCCGGTTCCCGGATGCGCATCCGCAGGATGACCGCTCCGCCGGATCTGCGCGAATACGACGAGAAGATCGCCAACGTCCGTCGCGACAAGGAGTCCGCGATCGACGCGCAGGACTTCGAGAAGGCCGCTGCCCTCCGTGACCAGGAGAAGCAGCTCCAGCTCAAGCGCGAGCGGCGGGAGAAGGAGTGGAAGGCCGGCGACATGGACGTCGTGGCCGAGGTCACTCAGGAGCTCATCGCCGAGGTCCTGGCGACCGCCACCGGCATCCCGGTCTTCAAGCTGACCGAGGAGGAGTCGCAGCGCCTGCTCCGCATGGAGGACGAGCTCCACAAGCGGATCATCGGCCAGGACGACGCCATCAAGGGCCTGTCGCGCTCCATCCGGCGCACCCGCGCCGGTCTGAAGGACCCGCGCCGTCCCGGTGGCTCGTTCATCTTCGCGGGTCCCTCCGGTGTCGGTAAGACCGAGCTGTCCAAGGCTCTGGCGGAGTTCCTCTTCGGCGACGAAGACGCTCTGATCAGCCTGGACATGTCGGAGTTCATGGAGAAGCACACCGTCTCCAGGCTGTTCGGCTCGCCTCCCGGCTACGTCGGCTACGAGGAGGGCGGTCAGCTCACCGAGAAGGTGCGGCGCAAGCCGTTCTCCGTGGTCCTCTTCGACGAGATCGAGAAGGCCCACCCCGACATCTTCAACTCGCTGCTGCAGATCCTGGAAGACGGTCGCCTGACCGACGCCCAGGGCCGCGTGGTCGACTTCAAGAACACGGTCATCATCATGACCACCAACCTCGGCACCCGCGACATCTCCAAGGGCATCGGGGTCGGGTTCGCGAAGTCGAATGACGCCGACTCCAACTACGACCGGATGAAGGCCAAGGTGCAGGAGGAGCTCAAGCAGCACTTCCGGCCCGAGTTCCTCAACCGTGTCGACGACATCGTGGTCTTCCACCAGCTCACGCCGAAGGAGATCATCCAGATCGTGGATCTGATGCTCGCCCAGGTGGACGCTCGGCTCAAGGACCGCGACATGGGGCTCGACGTCTCGCCCGAGGCCAAGCAGCTGCTGGCCGACCGGGGCTACGACCCGGTCATGGGCGCCCGTCCGCTCCGCCGTACGATCCAGCGCGAGCTCGAGGACTCGCTGTCGGAGAAGATCCTGTACGGCGAGCTCCGGCCGGGGCAGGTCGTCAAGGTGACCATCGAGGGTGAAGGCGACAACGCCAAGTTCATCTTCAAGGGCGAGTCCGCCTCCAAGGTCCCCGACTCGGCCGCCGCCATCGCGGCCCCGATCCAGCACTGACGGATCCCGGAAACCCCCGTGTGAATCCCTCACACGGGGGTTTTCCATTTCCACCCCTGCGCTGCACGCAGCTGGGGCGCCCCACGCTTCTGGGGCGCTGACGACCGTAGCTGTCGTCCCGTCGCGCTCCACGCGTGTGGGGTGGTGTTGGCTGTGGCTGTCGTCCCGTCACGCTCCACGCCTGTGGGGCGATGCTGGCTGCGGCCCTCGGCTCGTCACGCTCCCACGCCTGGGAGTGCCGACTTTGGGCCCTCGCCCATCCCCGCCCCGCCGCTGGGGTGGTGCCCACCACCCCGGCCCTTGCCCCATCACGCACCCCGCCGCTCGAGCGACGCCGATGCCGCTCCTCGACGCTGGGTGTGGGCGACCGGCACCTTGGCCCGCCTGGTCTCTCTGGTCCTCCACGGTTGCCGTGGCGGCGTTGGACAGGCCCTTTTCCTTGGACACCTCAGCAGCCCCGGTCGGCGGGCGGGAGGCGGCTCGGTCAGACCCGTTTCTCCCTGGGGACCTCAGCCCTGGTCGGCGGGCGGGAGGGGGTTGGGTCAGGTCCGTTTCTCCCTGGGGGCCTCAGGCCCGGTCGGCGGTCGGGAGGGGGTTCCACTCGGTCGTTGCGTAATTGTTGGGGTACCGGGTGTGCCGCCACCGCGAGTAGTACTACACTGCGTAGAGCATCGCCAAGTCGCATCCAAGCGAATCACAAGATCGTGTTCCTAGGCTGAGGCCTGCTCCCTGGGGAGTAGCGCGAAATCAACTCTGGGCGGACGCGCGACCCTCGAACGAGCAGCCATGCTCTCAAGGGTCAGCATCGTCCAAGGCGGGCGACGGAACACAAAGAGCAAGCCGTGGAGGAAACCGATGCGCCTGCGTCACAATGACGGAACGCTCGTTCACCTCGCCTACAACGCAGGCATCCACCCTGCCGAGGACCTGGAGAACCTGATCGCCCACCTGACCCGCTACGCGGTCCCGGTGCGCAAGCGGCTGGGCGTGGAGCGGATGGGCATCGGGTTGTGGCTCTCGCCGAGCGTCGCCGACCACCTCACGGCCGACCGTATCGAGCTCGTACGGCTGCGCCGCTCCCTGGAGGAGCGCGGCCTGGAGGTCGTGAGCCTCAATGGCACCGGCGGCCGCAACCAGGAGGTCCCCGGCCCCGACTGGGCCAAGCCCGAGCGTTATCGCTACACCATGGCCCTGGCCAAGATCCTGGCGTTCCTGCTGCCGGAGGACGTGCGGTTCGGGAGCATCTCGACGATCCCGATCGGATGGCGCCGCGACTGGCCCGCCGACCTGCACACGATCGCCACCCGGCGGCTGGAGCGCCTGGCGCGCGAGCTGCGCGGCATCTACAGCGTGACGGGGAAGACGATCAGGGTCGGGTTCGAGCCCTGGCCCGGGTGCGTGCTGGAGACCACCGAGCAGGCCCTTGAGCGGGTGGGCGGCATCGACTCCGAGCACCTGGGTGTGTGCCTGGACGCCTGCCACCTCGCCTGCGGGGCCGAGGAGCCGGGCGCGGCCCTGAAGGGGCTGGCCGAGGCCGGTGCGCCGGTGGTCAAGCTGGGGCACGTGCACAACCACACGGGGGAGACGCCGAGCACGGGGGCCGTACTGCACGACACGCTGACGGCCATGCTGTCGGGCGCGGTGAGCGGCAGTGCGCACATCGAGGTCGAGACGCACAACCTGACCGTGCCGGGGCGGGCCAAGGGGCCAGGGGCGCTGGTGTCGCTGCTGGCCGAAGAGCTGGCCTGGGCCCGTACGAACCTGACCAGCCTGGGCCTCCAGCTGGCCGCCTGACAGCCGGGCTGAGCACCGCCCGGGCTGAGCACCGCTCGGGCTGAGCACCGCTCGGGCTGAGCACGGGCCCGGGCTTAGGACTGCCCGGACTGAGCACCACTCGGGCTTAGGACTGCCCGGGCTTAGTGGCGCCCGTCTGGGTGCTGCCCGCCCGAGCGCCGGCTCTCTGGGCGCAGCTCGTCCCAGCGCCGTCCGTCTGGGCGGCCGCTCGCCAAGGGGCCAGCCGTCTCAGCGCCGCGCCTGAATATCCGCCGTCTGAGCCCCCTTCGCCTGGGCGGCGCTCGCCTCAGCCCCGCCCTCAGGGATGCTGAATGGCTAGGGCAGGGCCCGTCCGGCGGCTGTCGAGCCGGTAAGGGCAAGTGTCGTCGCAGGGCTGTCCGACCGGCGCGTGTCGGTGGGCTGCAGGGACGGGTTCGTCACAGGCCGCCGAACCAGCCCGGGATGTCGAGGCGCCAGAGGTTGGCCGGGGTCATCCTGCGCAGGTCCGACTCCAGGGCCTGCAGGCGGTCCTCGCCGAGTTCGGCGGCCCAGCGGTCGCGCAGCGTGTCGAAGATGCGGGCCGACCGGTTGAGGGCGTCCATCCCGTACGGCGTGAGCCGGACGATCTTGCGTCTGGTGTCGTGGGGATCGGCGGTTCGTTCCACGTAGCCGATGCGTTCCAGGGTGTCGATGGTCTTGCCCGCCGCCTGTTTGGACACCCCGAGCGTGCGGCCCAGCTCGACGGCCGTGGTGCCCGGGCCGATCGCCTGCATGACGAATCCGTGCATGGGCCGTAGGTCCGGATGCCCCTGCCGGGCGAGCTCGGCGTGGAGCTCGTCGATCAGCACCCTGAACGCCAGCAGGAGGCGCAGCGGAAGTTCGAAGCCTGGGCTTGACATGATAGACAACCTGGTTAACTATATAGACAACGTAGTTGCCCATCTTAAAGGAGTTCATCGATGTCTGTTGTCATGGCCGCCGATTCCCGCAAGACCGAGACGCCCAATGGCGTCATGACCACGCTCGCCTCTCCGACCCAGGGCGGGGCAGGGCAGGCCATGTGGCGGGTGGACGCCAATCCGGGCATGGTCGGGCCGGTGCACGCGTTCGACGTCGAGCTGGTGTGGACCTGGCTCGAAGGGTCCGCCGTCGTCGAGCTGGGTGGCGAGCGGGTCGAGGTGGGCCCGGGGGACACCATGGTGCTGCCGGCGGACGTGAGCCGCCAGATGTTCGCGGACCCGGAGCGCGGGTTCGTGTCCATCGTGGCCGCCCCCGCCGGGGCGCGGGCCTACAACCCGAGCGGGGTGTCGGAGCCGGACGCCTGCGACCTGGCGCCCAAGGACTTGGAGCGCATCGTGCCGCTCTGGGTCAGGTAGTCGCGTGGGGGAGGCGGTAGGTGCCGTCGTCCAGGTGCTCGGCCAGGCCGTCGGCGATCAGGCCGTCGAGGGCGCGCTCGCGCTGGACGGCGTCGTCCCACACCACGTCCAGGGCCGCCTTGGGGACGGGGCCGTGGGCCTTCCGCAGCACCTCCAGCAGGCGGCCCCGGCACTGCCGGTCGGTGCCCGCGTACGTCTGGCCCTTGCGTGCGGGGCCGGCGTGCGGCGGCTTGCCCGCAAGGCGCCAGGCGCACACGTGGGTGATCGGGCAGTCGGCGCAGCGCGGGGCGCGGGCCGTGCAGACGAGGGCGCCCAGTTCCATCACGGCCACGCCCCAGCGGGCCGCGCCCAGCTCAGGCAGCAGGGCCTCCGCCAGCCGCCGCTCGGCCGCTGAGGTGGCCGTGGGAGGGTATTCCTCCGCGCGTACCGCCCTGGCGAAGACCCGCCGGACATTGGTGTCCAGAACGGCGTGGCGGCCGCCGTACGCGAAGCTGGCGACCGCGGCGGCGGTGTATTCGCCGATGCCGGGCAGGGACAGCAGGGTCTCGTGGTCGGACGGCACCTCGCCGCCGTGCTCCTCGGTGATGGCCTTGGCGCAGGCGTGCAGGCGCAGCGCCCGGCGCGGGTAGCCGAGCCGCCCCCAGTGGCGTACGGCCTCTCCCGGCTGCTCGGCGGCCAGCGCCGCGGGGGTGGGCCAGCGGTCCATCCACTCGTGCCAGATGGGCAGGACGCGGACGACCGGGGTCTGCTGGAGCATGATCTCGCTCACCAGCACGCCCCACGGGGTCGCGTCGGGGGTGCGCCACGGGAGGTCTCGGGCGTTGTCCTCGTACCAGTCCAGAACGGGGGCGTGCAGGAGGTTCGGCTCAACCACGCGGTCAAGCGTATTCGGAGAAGACGACCCCTCGGCGTGTCGTCACTCGTTGTAGCCGCATGGCTACCATCCTGTGCCTATGGATCCGGATACTATGCGCGGCGACGGCGGTGACGTCTACTGGCGGCGCCGGATGAGCGTGCTGGTGGCGGTGCTCGTCGTGGTGGCCGTCGTGGCGTGGGCGTGTTCCAGCGGGGGCAGCGGGCCGGAACGCACGTCCAGCGCGAAGTCTTCACCGAGTGCGACACCCGCCGTCGATCCCCTGCTGGCGGGGCTGCGTACGCTCGCGATGGGCACTGCCAGCCCGTCCCCGTCCTCGTCCACCCCCAGGCCGACCCCCGCGGCGCTCCCCAGGCACCCCGGCGACCCGTGCACCGAGCAGGACCTGGTGCTGAGCATGCAGGGCGGCAGGGAGCCGATCTACACGGGCGACAGCCGGCCCACGTTCATGGTCACCCTGGTGAACACGGGCTCCGTGATGTGCACCGCCGACGTGGGACCGCGCGCCATGGAGATCCGCATCACCTCGGGGGCCGACCGCATCTGGTCGACCGCCGACTGCGTCAGCGGGGCGGGCTCGGAGGTCAAGGAACTGCATCGCGGGGTGCCGTACGTCCGTTCCCTGGTGTGGGACCGGCGCCGCTCCAGCGCCGACTGCCGTTCGACGCCGGCCACCGCGCTGCCCGGCACGTACGTGGCCACCGTGCGCATGGGCCAGCTCCGCACCGTCAAGGGCGTCTTCCACCTCCGCTGAGGGGCCTGCACATATGTCGTGATTTCTCCACTCATGATCCGGACTCACAGTAGAGTGAGCCGGTCATGTGATCATGGAGGAGTCGTTATGAGGCAGACGATCGGCCGTTCGGTTCTGGTGGCGGTGCTGGCCGCGGGCTTGCTGCCGGTCGGTGTCGCGTCCGCGTCCGTCGCCGCCGAGCGCAAGCCGGCCTTCGGGCCGTTCGGGTACGGCAACCTGAGGCTCGGGATGACCGCCGCGAAGGCGAAGGCGACCGGGAGGATCGTGCACAAGCCCGACGGAGACTCCGCCAGGTGCACGACGTGGGACCTCAAGGAGAACCCGTACCCCGAGTACCGCGTGGGGATGTACATCTCGAAGAAGCTCGGCGTGGTCGTGATCGTCGCGCCCCCCGGCGCCAGGACCCCTCAGGGCATCGGTATAGGCTCCACCAGCGCCCAGCTCAAGGCCTCCTACCGCAAGCTGCGGCGCGGCCCGGGCGGCTACCCCGCCGCCACCGTGCCCGGCAACAAGAAGGCGTACTACCTCTTCAACGAGCGCAAGGGCGAAGTGGTCGAGATGAGCCTCGTGGTGGCCAAGCAGGATTGCCTCAGAGTCAACTAGGGCCACGTCAGATGTAACTGACCCGACGCGCCCTCGTCGCTCTTGTCGACGTCGCCTGACATCTGACGAAGGCAGAGAAGATGACCACGCAGACCCACCACGTCGACCACGAACTCATCCAGGCCGCGGCGCACGTGGCCCGCACGCGCTGCCGGGGTGACAACCACACCATGGCAGCCGCAGCCCGTGCCAGGGACGGCCGGATCGTCACCGCGATGAACGCCTACCACTTCACGGGAGGACCCTGCGCCGAGCTGGTCCTCATCGGCACGGCAGCCGCCCAGGGCGCCTACGAGCTGGACACGATCGTCGCCGTGGGCGACCGCGACCGAGGCATCGTCCCCCCATGCGGCCGCTGCCGTCAGGTCCTTCTCGACTACTTCCCCGCCCTCAAGGTCATCGTCGGCAAAGACGACCGCATCCGAACGGTCCTCATCACCGATTTGCTACCCGAAAGCTACGTCTGGGCCGACCACCAGCTCGACGCCGAGTAGACCGCGCCACTCAGCACGGGCTGACACCGTCAGTCGACAACAGGGCGTGCGGCACCAGGCCCCGACCTCCCAGGCGTGGATGCGCGAGAAGGCCGTCCTGTCGCTGCTTCGTAGCGTCCCCGTAATGCTAGACGTAGCGCTCCAGGATGGAGGATTCGGCGAGGCGGGAGAGGCCCTCGCGGACGCTGCGGGCGCGTGACTCGCCGACCCCGCCAACCGCCTGCAGGTCGTCGATGCTCGCCGCCAGCAGCTTCTGCAGGCCGCCGAAATGGTTGACCAGGCGGTCGACCACCGTGGCCGGGAGGCGGGGGACCTTGGCGAGGAGGCGGAAGCCGCGGGGGCTGACCGGGCTTTCCAGTTTGTCGGCGCCGGTGTGGCCCAGGACGTGGGCGACGGCCGAGAGGTCGAGCAGCTCGCTGCCCGACAGCTTGTCGAGGTCGTGCACCGCCTCGACCAGGCGGCGCTGGCGGCGGCCCGAGGGGGCGGGGAGGTAGTCGCGGATGACCAGTTCCCGCTCCGAGTCGACCCCCGCTACCAGCTCGTCCAGCTGCAGGGAGAGCAGGCGGCCGTCCGTGCCCAGCTCCACCACGTAGCCCTTGATCTCGTCGGAGATCCGGCGGACCATCTCCAGCCGCTGGGCCACCGCGGACACGTCTCTGACCGTGACCAGGTCCTCGATCTCCAGCGCCGACAGGGTGCCGGAGACCTCGTCGAGGCGGTGCTTGTAGCGCTCTAGGGTGGCCAGGGCCTGGTTGGCCTTGGAGAGGATGGCCGCCGACTCCTCCAGCACGTAGCGGATGCCGTCGAGGTAGAGGGCGATGATGCGCATCGACTTGCTGATGGCGATGATGGGCAGGCCGGTCTGCCGGGCCACGCGCTGGGCGGTGCGGTGGCGGGTGCCGGACTCGTCGGTGGGGATGGACGGGTCGGGCACCAGGTGCACGGCGGCGCGTACGATCTTGTGGTCGCCGCTCAGCACGATGGCGCCGTCCATCTTGGCCAGCTCGCGCAGCCTGGTGGCGGAGAAGTCGACGTCGAGCTCGAAACCGCCGCTGCACAGCTCCTCGACGACCGTGTTGTAGCCGAGCACGATCAGCCCGCCGGTCTGCCCGCGCAGGATCCGCTCCAGGCCGTCGCGCAGAGGCGTGCCCGGGGCCACCGCGGCCAAGGCCTCGCGACGGCGGTCGTCCAGACTCCTATCCACCTGACCCCCGTGTCGATCGGTCACGCTCAGCTTAGCCGCGCTAGGTCACGTGCGTCAGGGCGTCCCAGACGTTCTCCGCCTGCACCACCTCGAACCCCGGTGCGAACGCCACCGGCCCCACAGGCACCAGAGCACGCTGTCCGTTACGCTTGCGGCCGGCTTCTTCGAGCGATCCGGTCGGCACGAGGGCCCGCTTGAAACCGAGCCTGGCCGCCTCCGTCAGCCTCCTGCGTACGTCCTTGACCGGGCGCAGCTCGCCGGCCAGGCCCACCTCGCCGAGCGCCACCAGGCCCGGCGGCAGCGGCTTGTCGCCGGCGGCGCTCGCGACGGCGAGCATGACCGACAGGTCGACGGCCGGGTCGGCCAGCTTGATGCCGCCCACGGTCGCGGTGAACACGTCGCAGCCGCCCAGCCGGGCGTTGAGCCGGCGCTCCAGCACCGCGAGGATCATCTGGACGCGGTAGGTGTCGAGGCCCGACGACGTGCGTCTGGGCTGCTGCGCCTCGGTGCGGGCGACCAGCGCCTGGACCTCGGCGGGAAGCGGGCGGGTGCCCTCGACCGTGACGGTGACGCAGGTGCCGGCCACCGGCTCGCTGCGCCGCGAGACGAACAGGCCGCTCGGGTCGGTGATGCCCTCGATGCCGCGCTCGTGCAGGTCGAAGCAGCCGACCTCGTCGGTCGGCCCGAACCGGTTTTTGATCGCGCGCACCATGCGCAGCCTGGAGTGGCGGTCGCCCTCGAAGTTGAGCACGACGTCGACCAGGTGCTCCAGCGTGCGCGGGCCCGCGATCGAGCCCTCCTTGGTGACATGGCCGACCAGCACGGTGGCCATGTTGCGCTCCTTGGCCAGGCGGACCAGGTTGGCGGCCACCTCGCGCACCTGCGTCACCCCGCCGGGCACGCCGGTGGCCTGCGCCGAGCCGATCGTCTGCACCGAGTCGACCACGAGCAGCGTGGGCTCGACCTTCTCCACGTGGGCGATCAGGGCCGACAGCTCGGTCTCGGCCGCGAGGAAGAGGCGGTCGCGGATCGCGCCGATGCGGTCGGCCCGCAGCCGCACCTGGGCCGCCGACTCCTCGCCCGTCACGTAGAGGACGGTCTCGCGCTCGGCGATGCGGGCCGCGGCCTCGAGCAGGAGCGTGGACTTGCCGATGCCCGGCTCGCCCGCGAGCAGCACCACCGCCCCCGGCACCAGGCCGCCGCCGAGCACCCGGTCGAGCTCGCCGACGCCGGTCGTGCGCGCGGCCGCCACCTCGGCCTTGACCTGCCCGATCGGCACCGCGGGCGAGGTGATGGCGCCGGCCTGGACGACATTGGCGCCGGCGCGCGAGCCCTCCTCCTCGACCGTGCCCCACGCCTGGCACTCGCCGCACCTGCCCACCCACTTGGTGGTGCGCCACCCGCACTCGGCGCAGCGGTATCCGGGCTTCTGGGCAGTCTTGGCCATGTCGAGCAGGCTAGCGGGACGCGCCGACAATCCTCGACAGGCGCGGGCCCCGGCGCTACGCCAGGCCGAGCTCGGAGACCAGCATGCGCTTGGGCTTGGCGCCGACGATCTGCTTGACCGGCTCGCCGTTCTCGAACAGCAGCATCGTCGGGATGCCCATCACGCCGTAGCGGGCCATGGTCTCGGGATTTTCGTCGGTGTTGAGCTTGCCGATGGTCAGCCCGTGCTCCGCCTCGATCTGGTCCAGCACCGGCGCCACCATGCGGCACGGCCCGCACCACTCCGCCCAGAACTCGACCAGCACCGGCTTGTCGCTCTTGAGCACCTGCTCCTCGAAGTTCTCGGTGGTCAGCGTGATCATGTCTATCCCCTTACGAAGCAACCTGGGCAAGATTGCGCGAGCTGGGCGGCGACCTCGGCACGGCGGGCGAGCAGGACGCGGATCTCCTCGTCGATCTCGTTGAGCTTGCGCTCGTAGACCTCGACCGACTCCGCGCACGAGCCTCCCGAGCTGTGCCCCCGGCGCAGGCAGTCGATGAACGGCCGGGTGTCCTCCAGCGTGAACCCGATGCTGAGCAGCGCCCGGATCTCGGACACCAGCCTGACGTCGTCCTCGCTGTAGTCACGGTAGCCGTTGGACCCGCGACGGGCTCTGAGCAGGCCGTGCTGCTCGTAATAGCGAAGTGAGCGGGTGCTCACCCCCGTTCGTTCCGCCAGCTCTCCGATGCGCATGCCTTCACGGTAAACGTTGACACCGACGTCAATGTCAAGCGAGAAAGCGCCGCCGCCTGGACTGAGGCCATCAACTCAGTAGTAGCGCCAGCGCAGCACGTTCGGATAGGGGAGCTCCAGGCCGGGCGTCTCGGCGATGGCCTGCTCGGCCACCTCGGGCGTGAACTCGATGCGCAGCACCGCCTCCAGGTCCGCCCGCCGCTCGAAGACCATCCTGAGGTCCAGAGGCCGCCGCTGCCAGCCCTGGCGGTCCCAGAACGACTCGACCTCCCTGACGGAGTACGTCGGCACCGTACGCGAGAACCAGCGGCCGAACGCCCCCCGCGTGGCGTCGAGGTCGAGGACGAAGGCCGCGCCGCCACGACGTACCACGCGGGTCAGCTCGCGCAGGCCCGGCTCGCAGCCGGGGCCGAAGAAGTACGCCCAGCGCGCGATGGCCACGTCCACGCTCGCGTCGGGCAGCGGCAGGTCCTGGGCCGCGGCGGCGTGGACGGCCACGTTGCCCAGCGCGGCGCAGCGGCGCACGGCGAGCGCGGCCAGGTCGCCGTGCGGCTCCACGCCGACCACCTGCGCGGCCTCGGACGCCAGCGCGGGCAGGTGGAACCCGGTGCCGCAGCCGATGTCGAGCACGGTGGCGCCGTTCCAGGGGCGCAGGGCGCGCATCGCCGCGTCGGCCGCGCCTTGGGGGTCGACGGCGCGGTTCTCCAGCTCGTAGATCTGGGGCGTGTTCCAGATGTTCGGGCTCGGGATCGCACCTTTCGCTATCCGTGGCATGCCCCAAAGTTAAGCCAGCCGCCGGACGCGGCTCACCAAAGGGGCTTTCGCGCCAGAACGGCTCCACCGGCTTAGGCTGGCAGCGTGGCTGATGTCATCCGCGTGCCCAATGCGAAGATCGCATTGTCCACTGCTTCGGTATATCCGGAACGCACTCCCGACGCGTTCGAGCTGGCCGCGCGCCTGGGTTACGACGGTGTCGAGATCATGGTGGGCGCAGACCCCGTGAGTCAGGACATCGACGTGATCGAGCGGCTGTCCGACCACTATCAGGTCCCCGTGCTGGCCATCCACGCGCCCTGCCTGCTGGTCACCCAGCGCGTCTGGGGCCGTGATCCCTGGGCCAAACTGGTGAAGGCGCAGAAGGCCGCCGAACGGCTGGGCGCCGCGACGGTCGTGGTCCACCCGCCGTTCCGCTGGCAGCGCGACTATGCCCGCGAGTTCGAGACGGGGCTGGCCAGGATGCGTGACGAGACCGACGTCACGTTCGCCGTCGAGAACATGTTCCCCCTGAAGGCCAGGGGCAACGACGTGGTGCCTTACTCGCCCGACTGGAACCCGATCGACTACGACTTCCCGCAGGTCACGCTCGACCTGTCGCACACGGCCGTGTCCGGCTCCGACGCCATGGAGATGGCCGTCAAGCTCGGCGACCGGCTGGCCCACCTCCACCTGGCCGACGGCCTAGGGGTGACCAACAAGGACGAGCACCTCGTGCCCGGCAGGGGCAACCAGCCGTGCGCCCCGATGCTGGAGCGCCTGGCCAACACCGGCTACACGGGGCTGGTGGTGCTGGAGATCAACACCCGCAAGGCGGCCAGCCGCACCGAGCGGATCGACGACCTGGCGGAGGGACTGGCGTTCGCCCGGCTGCACCTGGCGGCGACCTCATGAACATAGGGCCGATCAGGGGTCTGGGCAGGATGTTCGAGCGGGTGGCCGACGCGTACGACGCGGGCCGGCCGCACTATCCCGACGAGATGTACCGCGCCCTGGCCGAGGTGACCGGCGTCGACCTCGACGGCGCCACCACGGTGGACGTCGGCGCGGGCACCGGCATCATGACGCGCGCGCTCAGGGCCCGCGGCTCCCACGTCATCGCGGTCGACCCGGGCGCGGAGATGCTGGCCCGCCTGGTCTCCCGGTCGGAGAGCGGGACGCCCTCCGTCGCGGCCGTGCTGGCCGACGGCAACGCGCTGCCGCTGGCCGACGGCGTGGCCGACCTGGTGACGTACGCGCAGTCGTGGCACTGGCTCGACCCCGTGGCGTCGATCGCCGAGGCCCGGCGGGTGCTGCGGCCCCAGGGTGCCATCGTGGGCTGCTGGAACTTCAATCACGCGGCCCAGGCCGACTGGCTGGCCGCCTACGAGGCCCGCCTGGCGGAGGCGGTGCCGTCCTACTACGGGCCGGCGGTCGAGCAGTGGTCGGCGCCGCCCATCGCCGCCGCCTTCGAGGTGATCGAGGAGCGCTGGATCCCCTGGACCCGGCTGGTCGGCATCGAGGACTTCCTGCTCGACCTGCGCTCCCACTCCTACATGGCGGCCCTGCCGCCGGAGGTCACCGACGAGCTGGTCGAGCGGCAGCGCGGCGAGCTGCGCAGGGAGTTCCCCGAAGGCGTGCTCTCCGTCCCCATGCGGGTCTACCTGGCGGTGGGTAGGTGACGCTCGGGCGGCTCCCCAGCGACCGAGCCGCCTCTGCGGAGCGGAGGCCATGAGCACGGACAAGAAGCGGCCGGGGCGTCGGCCCGGGTCGGCTGACACTCGGGGGGAGATCCTCGCGGCGGCCAGGAAGGTGTTCGCGGAGAAGGGGTTCGACAAGGCCACCGTGCGCGGCATCGCCCGCGAGGCCAAGGTCGACCCCGCCCTCGTGCACCACTACTTCGAGACGAAGGATGGCATGTTCGCGGCGGCCATGCAGCTGCCGTTCTCTCCTGAGAACATCGTCCGGGTGCTGGTCGAGGGCCCGCGCGAGGAGGTCGGCGAGCGGCTCGCACGCCTGATCCTGCAGGTCACCGCCTCGCCGGAGACACGCGAGCCGATGCTGGCGCTGATCCGCTCGGCCATGACGAACGAGCAGGCGGTCACGATGGTCCGCGAGTTCTTCACGAACGCGCTCCTCTACCAGGTGGCCGACCGGATGAAGGTGCCGCACCTGCGGATCGAGGCGGCGTTCGCGCAGATGTTCGGCATGGTCATGGCCCGTTACGTGATCAAGCTGGAGCCGATGGCGAGCGCAAGTCACGACGAGCTCGTGGAGGTGCTCGCGCCGACCATCCAGAGGTACTTCACCGGCTAGAGCATTGTTCTGCGCAAGGCGATGACCATAGGGTATGTCGCGTACGCCGGAAATGTTACTCGCCGGTAGGATGTGGGTAGCGGTCTGTGCGACGGGTGACCGTACGCTGACAGCCAACGTCGTTCTGTGGGAGGACCCTGTGCTCTGGGTAGCCATCATCGGGCTCGTGATGACCGTCCTCGCGGTGGCCGTCGCCGGCCGCAGGGCGCTGTTCCTGTTCAAGCTGGCGACCGTGGGGCCGCCCGCGCCCGAGCGGATCGATTACGCCAAGACCCATGCGGCCGACGAGATGAAGGCCCAGCTGGTCGAGGTGTTCGGGCAGAAGAAGCTGCTGAAGTGGACGCCGTCCGGCGTCGCGCACTTCTTCGTCATGTGGGCGTTCTTCATCCTGCTGACCGTCTACATCGAGGCGTACGGCGCGATCATCCAGGGCGCGATCACCGGCACGCCCGACTTCCACATCCCGCTGATCGGCACCTGGGCCGTGCTCGGCTTCCTGCAGGACTTCATCGCGGTCGCCTGCGTGCTCGGCCTGATCGCCTTCGCGGTTATCCGGATCAAGAACTCCCCTGACAAGCTCGGCCGCCGCTCCCGCTTCTCCGGTTCCCACCTCGGCGGCGCGTGGCTCGTCCTGTTCATGATCTTCAACATCATCTGGACGTTGTTCCTGGCCAGGGGCGCGTCGGCGGCCAACGGCAACTTCCCCTATTCTTCCGGCGCGTTCGTCTCGCTCGCGCTCGGCGACGTGCTGCCGGACAGCGCGCTGCTGGAGGAGATCGCGTTGCTGCTGCACATCGGCTTCATGCTGGTGTTCCTGGTCATCGTGGTCAACTCCAAGCACCTGCACATCTTCACCGCGCCCCTCAACGTGCTCTTCTCGCGCCGCCCCGACGGCCTCGGCGGCGCGCCGGAGATGCGGGTGGCCGGCAAGGTCGTCGACTTCGAGGACGAGGACCTCGACCCGGAGAAGCTCGGTCGCGGCAAGATCGCCGACACCACGTGGAAGGGCTTCCTGGACTTCTACTCCTGCACGGAGTGCGGCCGCTGCCAGTCGCAGTGCCCGGCGTGGAACACCGACAAGCCGCTCTCGCCGAAGATGCTCATCCTCGACCAGCGTGACCACGCCTTCAAGGTGGCCCCGTACCTGCTGGCCGCCCAGCAGGGCGTCGAGCACAAGGACACCGACGTGCTCGCGTTGCTCGAGAAGCCGCTGGTCGGCGAGGACGGCGTGATCCACCCCGACGTGCTCTGGTCGTGCACCAACTGCGGCGCCTGCGTCGAGCAGTGCCCGGTGGACATCGAGCACATCGACCACATCCTCGACATGCGCCGCTACCAGGTGATGGTGGAGTCGTCGTTCCCGTCCGAGGCGGGGGTGATGGTGAAGAACCTGGAGAACAAGGGCAACCCGTGGGGCATGTCCGAGATGAAGCGGGCCGACTGGATCGAGGAGCTCGACTTCGAGGTCGAGGTCGTCGAGGACAAGATGCCCGAGGACGCCGAATACCTGTTCTGGGTGGGCTGCGCGGGCGCGCTCGAAGACCGGGCCAAGAAGACCACCAAGGCCGTGGCGGAGCTGCTGCACATCGCGGGCGTGAAGTTCGCGGTGCTCGGCCCGATGGAGGCGTGCACCGGTGACCCGGCCCGCCGCCTGGGCATGGAATACCTGTTCAACATGCTCGCCCAGCAGAACATCGAGACCCTCAACGAGGCCGGCGTCAAGAAGATCGTCGCCACCTGCCCCCACTGCTTCAACACCCTGGCCAACGAATATCCGCAGCTCGGCGGCACGTACGAGGTGGTGCACCACACGCAGCTGCTGTCGAAGCTGGTGGACGAGGGCCTGCTCACCCCGATCACCCCGATCGAGGAGAAGATCACCTACCACGACCCGTGCTTCCTGGGCCGCCACAACAAGGTCTACTCCCAGCCCCGCGACATCATGTCCAAGGTGCCGGGCGTGCAGACCCAGGAGATGCACCGCCACAAGGACCGCGGGTTCTGCTGCGGCGCCGGCGGCGCGCGCATGTGGATGGAGGAGCGCATCGGCAAGCGCATCAACACCGAACGCGTGGACGAGGCGCTGACCACCAACCCCGACACCGTCTCCACCGCCTGCCCGTTCTGCATGGTGATGCTCGGCGACGCGATCAACGAGAAGAAGAACAACGGCGAGGCCAAGGAGTCGCTCGAAGTCGTGGACGTGGCCCAGCTGTTGATCAAATCGGTCAAGGGCGCTTCCTGACCGCCTATTGTCGGACTCCTTCACAGCCCCTGTGGAGGAGTTCCGCACGTCAGCGGGTCAAGTGCACGAAATCCAGCATCCACATAACGGGAAAATCACGGTAACCTCAACGTCGCATGGCTCTATTCGACGGGGAGGGGGCTCGTGATGGGCGTCGTCGTCACGGACGCCGAAGTCACTCTGGCCGACGTCCTCGCCCTCCGGCTCGCCATCGACGCACCACTGGAAGACGGCACCGAACTCGTGCTCAGGCATCGCACCACGGGGGTGGAACGCGACGTGCGGCTCGGCACGCCGGGCGCCCGGGCGCGCGAGGCCACGGTCGCGGTCTCGCTCGCGCCGCTGGAGCTCAGCGCCGGGCGCTGGGACGCCTACCTGCGTCGCGAGGGCAAGCGCAGCCGGCTGCGCAGCGTGGATCCGGGCTTCTCGCTCGACCACCTCGACGCGTACGCCCTGTGCAGGCGGACCCTCGCCTACCGCTCGTACCGCACGCGCAACGGGTTCCTGGCGCTGAAGATCTCCGACGCCGAGCCGGTGGCCGAGGTCCGCTCGATCTGGTTCAGGGAGGGGCGCTTCGAGGTGATGGGCCTGCTGGCGTACACCGGGCTCGAGGACGACGACTCCCGCCATGAGGCCGTGCTGAGACTGGACCGCAGACAGACCAACGCGCGGCTGTCGGCCACCGCCACCGTGCAGGGCGTGCGCTTCCACGCCGCCGTGTCGCTCGTGGACGTGGTGGGCGCCGATCCCGACGCCGTGGCGAGCTCCGGCACGTGGGAGCCCGCCCTGGAGGTCGAGGGCGTGCCCACGCCGCTCAAGCTGGGCTCGCGGCTCGACGACGTCGACGGCAAGAGACGCCGGCTGCACTATCCCTCGGCCACGGTCGACGGCGTCCCCATCAGACCCTGCTACACCGCCGACGACGAGCTGCGGATCGAGGTGGGCGGATGAAGGTCAGCATGGTCCTCGCCTCCGCGTACGCGATGAGAGGCGACGTCCGCGCCACGCTGAACCTCGCCACCGCCCTGTCCGACCGGCACGACGTCGAGGTGATCAGCGTCCGGCGGCAGAAGGAGAAGCCGTTCTTCCCCGTCGGGCCCAAGGTGACCATGCGCAGCCTGATCGACGCCAGGCCGGGCGTCAGGCACCTGTTCCCGCGCGGGCAGGTGCGCGCCGAGGTGGCGCTGTGGCGGCTGCTGCGCAACCTCAAGTCCGACGTGCTGATCACGACGCGGCCGGGGCTCGGCGTCCAGGCCGCGAGGCACGCTCCCCGCGAGACCCTGAAGATCGCCAGGGAGTGGGGGAGGCCGGCCGTCCCCGGGCCGGTGAAACGGTTCTATCCGCGCCTGAACGCTGTCGTGACGGCCACGGAGTCGGCCCAGGAGGAGTGGAGCAAGCTCCTCACCGACGGGCCCCCTGTGACCTCTCTGCTGGACGCGCTGCCCGACGGGCCGTGGCCGCGCTCGCGGATGGACAACCGGATCGTGGCCGCCGGCGGCCGGTGGGTGCCGGTCAAGGCGTACGACCGGCTGATCAAGGCGTTCGCGATCGTGGCGGACAAGCGCCCCGACTGGCGGCTGCGCCTGTACGGCGGCGGGCCGGAGGAGCGGCGGCTGCGCGCGCTGGTCCGCGAGCTCAGCCTGCACAACCACGTCTACTTCATGGGCACGACGCCCGACCTGGCGGGCGAGTTCGCCAAGGCGTCGATCGTGGCCACCACCTCGCTCACCGAGGACCTCGGCATGTCGGTGCTGGAGGCCATGGGCTGCGGCGTGCCCGTGGTGGCCTTCGACGGGGCCAGGGGGCCGAGGGAGTTCGTGGCGACGGGCTACAACGGCGTGCTGGTGCCGGAGACCGAGGGCGACCTGGAGCTGTTCGCGGCGGCCCTGCTGGCGCTGATCGACGACGAGCGCAGGCGGCGCTCGCTCGCGGCGGGGGCCCTGGACACCGCGGTGCGCCACGCGGCCGGCGAGGTGGCCGAGCAGTGGGAGAAGCTCATCGGCGACCTCCGCTGAGCGACCCGGGCACCCCCCACCCGTTACGGGTACCTTAGAAGCATGCATGGGTACAGCGGAGACAAGCAGGCATATCTGACGCGTCTCAGGCGGATCGAGGGTCAGATCAGGGGCCTGCAGCGCATGGTCGATGACGACGCCTACTGCATCGACGTGCTCACCCAGGTCTCCGCGGCCACGCGGGCGCTCCAGGCGGTGGCGCTGGGGCTGCTGGAGGAGCACATCTCCCACTGCGTGGCGGACGCGATCAACAGTGGCGGGCCGGAGGCCGACGCGAAGGTCAAGGAGGCCTCGGCGGCCATCGCGCGCCTCGTCCGCTCATAGGCGCGGCGGTCCTCCTTCAGAAGGAGGTCGTACCGAGGGATTAACTAGTTATGGGAAACCCCGGAAACCTTCTAACTAGGTCTCCGGGGCTAGTAATCGAGTTGATCCTTCAGCGGCTCGCCGAAGTCCGCAATCCGAGCGCGTCGTCGAGTTCGTCCAAGGTCAGCCGCCGCTCGCTGACAGCCACGGCCGTGAGCACCTCGGCGTAGAGCGCAATCTCGTCCAACGCGACACGGTCATGGACCCGAGAGTCCAGGTCATCGTGCCCCACCGCGTCGTCCTTCCTTCCGCAGCCCACACCCTCTACGAGGTTACGGCGGAGACCCTTCTGGCAACATGGCCCATCGGAGTCATTCCTTTCCGAACCGCGGGGCCCCGTGGCGATCATTTCCCGAATCAGAGATCACAATTCGGAGAATTGCCTGTTACCTGAGCGTTAGATCGATATAGGCGGAGTAAGGGTTAAATAACGATATTTGTGGTTTAGGTGTGGTCTGTGTGGTTGTCGTCGCGTTCGTGGATGAGTCTGCGCACGAGCGCCGTCTGCCCGGCCAGTCCCCGCTCCGGCACCTTGGCCCCCGTCAGCCTGCCCCACGCGAGCCCCGTCGCGTACGCGGCCCCGAGCACGGCCGCGGTGCTCGCCCGGTCCGGCGGCGTGATCTCCAGCGCCGCCGCGGGCTTGGTCAGCACCTGACCGGGCACGGGGAAGCCGTCCGGCTCGGTCGACTCGCTCGCTGAGGTGCCGGTCAGCCCGGCGCGCTCCAGCTCCTCGTACGCGCGCCTGAGCCGGTGGTCCAGCCGGGCCGGCAGCCGCCCCTTGGAGTCCGACAGGTCGGCCAGGAACGTGGCGGCGGCCATGGGCGGGTCGGGCATGAAGGCCAGCGCCTCCACCAGGTCGTAGACGGCGTGCGAGAAGTCCGCCTCCAGGTCGTTCTCGACGAGCAGGGCCCGGCACAGCCGCGGCGGGCAACGCTCCAGCCAGGCCGCCCGCAGGGCCTCGGCGTCCATGCGAGCGTCGTCGAGCCCCGGCCGGCGCAGCATGGGCTCGACCATCGTCAGCAGGGCGAGCGCCCGCGGCCTGAAGCGGGTGTCGGACATCAGGATCTGGGCCGCGTCCGCCATGGTGGCGGCGAGCCTGAGCGCGGCCCGCGACTGCCCCGCCCGCTGTCGCTCGGCGACGAGCGTGGCGAGGTCGAGCAGCGGCGGCGCGGGCAGCCAGCGCACCCACTCGTCGCCGGGCAGCGGGCGGCGCAGATACTCGCCGAACACCGTGATCAGCCGCTCGTTGCCGTCGAACGCGGGCGCGTACGCGCACCACATGATCGCGCCCCAGACGGCCGCCACCGTGCTCGGCACGTCGGAGCCGAAGATCTCGTCGAACGCCGTCAGCGGGTACTCCAGCTCCGACTTGAGCCCGCTGGACCGCAGCAGCACCCTGAGCCGCTCGGTGAGGCTCTCGGAGACGTCGGGGCCGATGAACGCCTGGGTGGAGCCGGGCTCGGCGTGGAAGTCGGCCCCGTACGGGACCACGTCGTCCGGCAGCACAGCCGCGGGATGCTGCACCTGGCGCGCCCGGGTGCCCCTCGGAGGCGGCGCGAGGTGCCAGCGGCCGTCGGCCGGATCGTGCAGATGCCAGCGCGCGTGCAGCCCGAAGAGCCATCTGTCGCCATCTGGGGTCACAAGTATTCTGGCGGCCAGTACGTGGGCCCGATCGGGGACGGAAAGCCCTTGCCAGCGCGGGTCCGCGACCATCGCCCGTACCTCCGCCTCGGCGGAGGTGAACGCATCCCAGGGTCGCACGGGCGCCATCGTACTGGGAGCGTCCAAATCATCCACCGGCATTTCACGGCACAATGACCGTTATGAGGGCGAAGGTTGCAGGGGTGCTGGCGGTGGTCGGCGCGCTCTCCGCTTGCGGTACGGCCACGACGGCGCAGCCGTCCCCGACGGGGCCGGGGGTGCTCACACTGGACAAGGCCACGGCGCCGGAGCCCGGCGGTGAGGTGGGCGAGGCGTCCACGGAGTTCCAGAACGCGACGGACATGTCCATGTGGACCAAGCTGAGCGAGACGGAGAAGGACGTCGACCGGATCGGCAAGCTCGACATCAACAAGACCGTCAAGGGCTCCCTGTATCTGGAGCCCAGGACCTCGGCCTGGTTCGACGGCTTCCGCGGCCCCTTCGTGTACCAGGAGCTGGCGGGCGACGTGCTCATGTACGCCAGGGTCAAGGTCGAGGGCAAGAAGGGCGGGCAGCCCAAGCGGAAGTTCTCGCTCGGGGGCCTGATGGCCCGCCAGCCCGGCTCGTACGCCAAGCCCAACTGGGTGTCGGTCACCACCGGCACGGCCGAACAGAGCGGCAAGGTCGAGGTGAAGTACACCCAGGACGGCAGCTCCAAACCTCAGGAGCTAGCCGTCAAGACCGGCTGGGTGGACCTGGCGCTCGGCCGGGTGGGCCGCGTCTTCGTCGCGCTCTACAGGGAGGACGGCGGCAAGTGGAAGGTCGGCCGGCGCTGGCCGTCCAACCTCCCCGACGTGCTCCAGTGGGGCATCACCGCCTACACCGACTGGGACAGCTACAACCTGCTCAAGAAGGACGCGACCAAGGCCAACGCCAAGCTGGTCAAGGGCGTGCCCGACCTGAAGCTGACCGTCGACTTCGTCCGGTTTTTACGCCCCGAGCTGCCCGAGTACGCGGACGCGCTCAACACCGCCTCGGTGTCGGACGAGGTCCTGATCAAAGCGATGACGCCTGCCGGTGCCTGAGCGCCTTGGCCATGTAGTTGTCCGGCGTGCGGGCGAAGGACGCCCGGTCGTCGTCGGTGAGTTCGCGTACGATTTTTCCGGGCACACCGGCCACCAGCACGCCGGACGGGATCTTCTTGCCCGGTCCGACGAGCGCGCCGGCGGCCACCAGGGTGCCCGCACCGATGCGGGCGCCGCCCAGCACGATCGCGCCGATTCCGATCAGCGCGCCGGTCTCCACATGGGCGCCGTGGACCATGGCCTTGTGGCCCAGGCTGACCCGGTCCTCCAGGATCGCCGGCTCGCCGGGATCGGCGTGCAAGCAGCTCAGATCCTGTACGTTGCACTCCTCGCCGATCTCGATCCGCTCGTCGTCCCCTCGGAGAACGGAGCCGTACCAGATGCTGGACGCCCGGCCCACTCGCACTCTGCCGACCACGACGGCGCCAGGGGCTATGAAGGCCTCAGGGTGTATGTCCGGGACTGCCCCGTTATCCAACGATGCGATGTACATCCGAGCCATCGTAATTCCCCGTCCGGCTGAGGCGTTCCGGTTGCGGACGTGGGCAGATGGCAGGAAAGTCGTTTCCTGACGTCTCGTTGTCAGACCCTCACAACCCGCAATTTTCCCCCGCCTCACGCAAACCACCCTTAGGTAACCCCCATGATGAACCAGCACGAGAGCATTCCCGATCTGATGCAAGAGGACACCTTCGAGGTCGTGATGCGCGGCTACAACCGCCGTCAGGTTCACGACTACATGATCCGAACCCGCAACCAGGTAAGGGATCTGGAAGAGCGGCTGGCCCGGGCCATCGACCAGGCAGAGCAGGGCCGCATCGAGCTCGCGGAGGCCAGGCGGCGCATGGTCGAGGCGCCGCAGAGCTACGACGACCTGAGCCCGAGACTCGCCCAGATCCTCCGGCTCGGCGAGGAGGAGGCCGCGGCCAAGCGGGAGGACGCCGTGGCCGAGGCCGCCAGCGTGCGGGACGCGGCCAAGTCGGAGGCCGACCGGCTGCTGACGTCGTCCCGCGAGACCGCCGACAAGATCCTCACCTCCGCCCAGGCGGAGGCGGAGCGGCGCGTGAACGAGGCCACGCAGGCGGCGGAGCGGATGCTGGCCCAGGCGGGCTCGGACGCGGAGGAGCAGCTCGCAGCCGCCCGCACCGAGGCCGAGGACCTGCTGCGCGACTCGCGCGCCGAGTCCGAGCGGCTGGTCACGGCCGCCCAGTCGGAGTCGGAGCAGATCATGCAGGCCGCCAACGCGCAGGCCGAGCAGCTGGTGACGGGCGCGCGGAACGACTCGGAGTCGATGCTGACCTCCGCGCAGCAGCGCACCGCCGCGCTCGACGAGCAGACGGGGCGGCGGGTCGAATATCTGACCAACACGCACACGGAGGTCGTGCGGCGGCTGACCGAGATCAGCTCCGTGCTCGGCGACCTCATGCGCACCGAGTCGGCGGCCGGGCCGCTGGTCCCCGACGCGGTCGCGGCCCCGGTCTCGCCGCAGGAGGACGTGCGGGTCATCGTGGACGAGGAGGTTGTTATGGAGTACACCCCCGTGGTGGTGGGGAGCTACTCCACCCACCCCCAAAACCAATTGGCCGGGGTGGCCTTGGGCCCCCCGCCCCCCCCCCCGGGGGGGGCCGGGGGGGGGGGGGCCCCCCCCCGGCTGGGACCGCCCCACAGCCGAGCGGGCGGTGAGAGCCGCGGGGCCGCGCGATTGGGGAAGGGGTGCGCGGCCCGGCGGTGCAGGCGGTCCACGGAGCGGAAGCCCCCGCCCCCGATCGGGTCGGAGGCTTCCGCGTCAGTGGCCCCTCCTGTTGGTGGCCCGGTGCCGGGGCCGCCGAGACGCTGGACACGGCACCGGGCTGCTCTTGTGCGCCGGCCGTGGGGCGCGCCACGGCCGGCGTCATGGAGGTGCGGGGCCGGCCCGCGGGTGCTGCCCACCGGCCCGCCTCTCCTGGTCCCGGAGCCGGCCGCGCAGGCCGTCCGGGTCGTCCGCGTCGATGGTCATCGCACATCCGGCATCGCGCTGCGCCGCGCTGAGCGGATGGTGTCTCGTGGCCCACCAGCGGCCCGCGTCGCTCCGCCAGATGGTCCATTGGGGATACTCCCGGGCGATCTCGGCAAGATGCCGATCAAAGGACATCGCTGTTCGCCTTTCCCGGCCCCAGGCGAGGGTTCCATCTCCTTCGACGATGCGGTACTTCTCTAGAGAACACAATGATCGTGCCGGACAGGGTCACCTTCCTTGACAAACTAGGCATCGAAGTCGTACTGGAGCACGTACGCGGCGGAGTCGAGCACCATCTCGTTGAGCTCGACGGGCAGCCCGCCCGAGGTGTAGGCGGTCCTGGCGATCACGATCACCGGTGTGCCCCCCGGCAGGTCGAGCAGCGCGATCTCGCGGGGTGACGGCATCCGCGCCCGCACCTCCTCGGTGAAGTGGGCGGGGGAGACGCCCAGGTCGCTCAGCCTGGCGTAGACGCCACCCGGTCCGGTGTCCGCGAGGGTGATCGCGCTGCCTTCGACCAGGTGCGCCGGGAAATACGAGGTGGCCAGCTGCACGGGCCTGGTGTCGACCGAGTAGCGGCGGCGACGTACCCATACCTCGCCGCTCTCGAGGACGCCCGCCACCTCCTCGCTGGCTCGCTCCAACACCACTTCCACCCGGTCCACGGTGAAAGGCCGGCCACGCGTGTCGGCGTCCCAGATGGCCCGCCCCTGACCCCACTGCTCTCTCGACAGGCGGCGTGAGCCGTGCCTGCGGATCGGTTTGAACAGCCGCACGTATACCCCCGAGCCTCGTTTGGGCACCGCCAGCCCTTCGTTGATCAGTACGGCAAGCGCCTGCCTGGCGGTGGCTCGTGCGATTGCGTATTCGGCCATCAGCGCGTTCTCGCCCGGTAGTCGGTCCCCGTCGCGCAGTTCGCCGGACAGGATCCGGGCGCGGAGGCCGTCGGCGATGCGGCGATAGATAGGGGGCTCGTGGGGTACCGGGGATTCAGACAACTTTGATCACCCTCTGTCACCAACCAGGTTGTGGCGTCTCCAGAGAACTTGCCCCGTCTTGTCCACGATCGCACAGATAGAAAGGTTGGTCGCGGCCTTCTTTTGAGCGGATCGTGCCCGAGTGGTGAATTCCGGCGAGTTTTAGCAGACCGTTATCGTGGAACGGTCCCGGCCGGTACTCGATCGGCCCACCAGCGCCGAGTAACCAAAGCGAAGATCACGGCGCCTGCCGTGTTCAGGAGCACATCGTCGACGGAGGAGAAACGGCCTAGTCGCAAGGCGTACTGCAGGACCTCGACGATGACCGAAAATGCGGCCGCGACCGCCGCAACGCGCGGGAGAGAGGACATCGCGCGGCTGCGCACCGGGAGCAGCGCGCCGAGCGCGGCGAACACCAGCAGATTGCCTCCGACCTGCACCAACACCGCCTCCCACGGCGCGCTGACCAGGTCGATGAGATCTTTGAACGGGACGGGACTGACTCCGGTCTGACCGTTGCGCGGGGTGAGGGTCATCCAGATCCACGGAGCCGTGCCGACCGCTATGCCGACGTCGGCGATCGACGTGCGCAGGGGTGCCGGGTGGCTGGCGCGAGCGCGGTGACGGGAGAGGAGCAAGATTGCTAGCAAGGCCAGGGGAAGTGCAAACGTACCAGCAATAATGACGTTTCCCCACAATTCCCACGTCCGCGCCATCCGCCCATAATGGCGATGATCTAGGGGTACCGGAAGATGTCTATCTGGACAGGGTCACCGGGAGGTGCTCGGACAGGAAGGTGAGCGCCACCTCCCAGGTGCGGGCGGCCGCCTCTGGGTGGTGGAACATCGGTGCCTCGCTGTTGTGGAAGGCGTGCCCGGCCTCCTCCTCGACGTGCATGACCACGTTCGGCCGGCCTTGCGCCGCCTGCTCGACGACGGCCACCCGGTCACGCTGGATGTACGGGTCGCTGCCGCCGAAGACCAGCAGGAGCGGCGCGGTGATGCGCTCCATGAGCCCGGTCGAGTCGGGCACGGCGGAGCCGTAGAAGGACAGGACCGCGGCCAGCTCCACCTGTGTGGCCAGCATGTAGTCGATCGAGCCGCCCAGGCAGAACCCGACCGCGCCGACCCCGCCCGCCACCTCGGGCAACTCGCCCAGGTGGGCCACCGTGAGCGCGCAGTCGGCCACCCCCTGCGCGAAGTCGAACCCGCCGGCCAGCTCGATCGCGGCCGCCGTGCCCTCGGGGGTGTGCTCGCCCAGCCAGCCGGGGTGCAGGCGCCAGAACAGGTCCGGCGCGGCCACCACGTAGCCGCGCGAGGCCAGGTCCAGCGCGACCTTCTCGATGTACGGCCCCACCCCGTAGATCTCCTGGACGAGCAGGATGCCGGGGCCCGTCCCGGCGTCGGGGAACCACAGGCGGACGTCGAAGCTGCCGTCGTGGGCAGCCACTTGATCGGTTCTGGTTCGCATGTGCAACAGCATCGCTCATAGCGCGGGCCGCGTTCCGGGGAGACGATGCGATCAGGAAGGTCCCGACGCACCCGTTGTCCGCCCATCGCCCGGCGATCTATACAGGGGAGAAGAGGAGAGTGTTGTGCTGACCCATTTCATCGGTGGCGAGCCGGTGGGCGCGGGTAAGACGTTCCCCGTCCACGACCCGGTGACGGGCGCGGTGATCAGGCAGGTGCACGAGGCCGACCCCGAAGTCGTGGACCGGGCGGTGCGCGCGGCCAGGGAGGCGGCCCGCGACTGGGCGGCGATGCCCGTCGGCGAGCGCGCCGGGTGGATGCGGCGCCTGGCCGAGGGCATCGAGTCCCGCTTCGACGACCTGGTGGACGCGGAGATCGCCGACACGGGCAAGCCGATCGACCAGACCCGCACGCTCGACGTCCCGCGAGGCATCGCCAACTTCCGCGCGTTCGCCGAGATCGCCGCCCAGCGCCCGGACGACGCCTTCCACCTGTCCGGGGTGCTCAGCTACACCGTGCGCAGGCCGCTCGGCGTGGTCGCGGTGATCGTCCCGTGGAACCTGCCGTTCCTGCTGATGACCTGGAAGCTCGCGCCCGCCCTCGTCGCCGGCAACACCGTGGTGGTCAAGCCGTCGGAGCACACGCCGGGCTCGGCGGCGGTCTTCGCCGAGATCTGCGCCGACACCGGGCTGCCCGCGGGCGTCGTCAACATCATCTTCGGGTACGGCTCCTCCGGCCACCTCCTGGTCGAGCACCCGGGGGTGGACGCCGTGACGTTCACCGGCTCCACCAGGACCGGCACCGCGATCATGAACACGGCGGCCGACCGGGTCAAGCCGATCTCGTTCGAGCTGGGCGGCAAGAACGCGGGGCTGATCTTCGAGGACTGCCGGCTCGACCGGGCCGTCGAGGGGACCGCGAAGTCGGTCTTCACCAACGGCGGGCAGGTGTGCCTGTGCACCGAGCGGGTCTACGTGCAGCGGTCGATCTTCGAGGAGTTCTGCGCCCGGCTGTCGGCCCGCGCGCAGGAATTCGAGCCGCAGCCCATGATCTCGAAGGAGCACCGCGAGAAGGTGCTCTCCTACTACGCCCTGGCCCGCTCGGAGGGAGCCAAGGTGCTCACGGGGGGTGGCGTCCCCGCGTTCGGCGACAACCGCGATGCCGGATATTTCGTGGAACCGACGGTGGTGGCAGGCTTGTCGGAGTGGTCAAGGTTCAACAGAGAAGAGATCTTCGGCCCCGTGTGCCATGTCGCGCCCTTCGACAGCGAGGCCGAGGCGGTCGATCTGGCCAACGGCAGCGAGTACGGCCTGGCCGCCACGCTCTGGACGGGTAACCTCGACCGCGCCCACCGGGTGGCGCAGCGGCTGGAGGCCGGGCTCGTCTGGGTGAACACTTGGTATCTGCGTGACCTGCGCACCCCGTTCGGCGGCGTGAAGCTGTCGGGCATCGGCAGGGAGGGCGGCGTCCAGTCACTCGACTTCTACTCTCAACCCACCACGATCACCATCAGACTGGAGCAACCCGATGCATGACGAATGGTCCGAGGCCGTGGACACGCGGTCCCAGGTCGCCGACCGGCTGGCCGATGCCGCGAGTTCCGGCAAACCGTGCCCGCCGATCAGGGACCTGGTCAGCACGGTGGCCGAGGCGTACGCCATTCAGGAGATCAACACGCGGCGGGCGCTCGGAGCGGGGCGGCGGCTGGTCGGCAGGAAGATCGGCGTGACCAACGTGGTGCTGCAGCGGCAGTTCGGCATCGACCAGCCGGACTTCGGCATGCTCTTCGCGGACATGTCCTACTGCGACGGGCTCCCCGTGCCCGTCGACGCCTTCCTGCAGCCGCGGGCCGAGGCCGAGGTCGCGCTGGTGCTCGGCAAGGACCTGGCCGGCGGGCCGTTCACGGCCGCCGATGTGCTCAGGGCCGTGGACTTCGCGCTGCCCGCCATCGAGATCGCCGACTCGCGGATCGCCGACTGGGACATCTCGCTGGCCGACACGGTCGCGGACAACGCCTCGGCCGGCGCGTTCGTGCTGGGCAGCACGCCCGTCCCGCTGACCGGGCTCGACCTGCGGGCGGTCCGGATGACGATGACCCGGCGCGGCGAGGAGGTCTCGACCGGCTCCGGCGACCTGGTCATGGGCAACCCGCTCAACGCCGCCGTCTGGCTCGCCACCCGGCTCGGCCGCACCGACTACGCGCTGCGCGCCGGAGACGTGGTGCTGACCGGCGCGCTGGGCCCCGTCGTGCCCGCCGGCCCGGAGGACGAGTTCGAGGCGCGCATCGAGGGGCTGGGCTCCGTCCGGGCGGTGTTCTCCAAGTGATCGAACGCACCAAAGGGCTCCTGGTGCCCGGCAAGGCCGCTCCCCGAGGCAGGTTCCCGCACGTCAAGCGGGCAGGCGACCTCCTGTACGTCTCGGGCACGAACTGCCGGCGCACCGACGGCACCTTCGTGGGCGTGGAAGTGGACGACTACGGTGCGACCAACCTGGACATCCGCGCTCAGACCAGGGCGGTCATCGAGAACGTCGGCGACATCCTCAAGGCCGCCGGAGGCTCGCTCGGCGACCTGGTTCAAATCACTGCCTATCTGGTCAACATGAACGACTTCACGGGCTACAACGAGGTCTACGCCGAGTTCTTCGACGAGGAGGGGCCCACAAGGGCCACCGTCGCGGTGCACCAGCTCCCGCACCCCCACCTGCTCATCGAGATGCAGGCCGTCGCCTACCGTCCGCAGGAGCGGCCATGACCCCCCGTACGGCAGAGGCGTTCCCGGGCTGAGCCATGCGCGTATCCGTCCTGGGGTTGGTGGTGCTGATGGCCGCCGGTTGCGGCGGGTCGGCGCCGCTGCTGGCCGAGGGCGATCCCCCGGTCAAGGTCGGCGCGATCATCTCGCAGACCGGCGTGTACGCCGCGCTCGGCGACGACATGGAGGCCGCCATGCGCCTCTACCTGGACGACCACGGGGGACGCCTGGGCGACCGGCCGGCCCGGCTGGTCGTGGCCGACGACGCCGGCAACCCGGAGGAGGGCCAGAAGCAGGCCAGGCGGCTCATCGAGGACGAGGGCGTGAACGTGATCACCGGGCTGATCTCCTCGCCCGTCGCCGAGTCGGTGGTCAAGGCGGCGGGCCGCACTCCCGTGGTGATCGCCAACGCGGGCGCCGACGCGCTGGGCGGCCCGAACGTCTTCCGCGTGTCGTACACCAACCACGCCCACGGCTACGCGGCCGGCCGGTACGCCGCCGAGCGGTACGGCAAGGAGGGTGTGGTGCTCATGGCCTCCGACTACTCGGCGGGCGTCGAAACGCTCAGGGGCTTCGCCGAGGGATACGGCGCGCAGCCCCTCAAACGCATCCTGACGCCCTACGGCCGGGTCACGGACCTGGAGCCGTACTTCGCCCAGATCCCGCCCGGGACGAAGCTCCTGTACGCGTTCTACGCCGGGGGAGAGGCGGTCGAGTTCCTGAAGGGGTACCGGCAGCACGCCTCCGAGATCGCGTTACTGGGCTGCCAGAACCTCACGGACGAGGACGTGCTGCGAGCCGTCGGCCGGGAGGCCGAGGGCGTCACCACCGTCGGCATGTACTCGCCCGCGCTGGACAACCCGGACAACGCCGCGTTCGTGGCCCGGTGGCGGGCCAGGACCGGCAGGAACCCGTCCTCGGTCGCGCTCCAGGGCTGGGACGCCATGCGGCTCATCGACCGGGGATTATCCGCGAACGGCGGAATGGCGGCGGTGGGCGAGCTGGACGGGCCGCGAGGGACGTTCCGGCTGGACGCGACCCACAACCCGGTGCAGAAGTGGTACGCCCGCGAGTACCAGAATGGCGTGAACCGGATAGTCGCCACCATCCCCCCGCAACAGGAGTGAATCGTGGACCGCGACCAGTGCCTCGCCCTCGACGCGAACGACCCGCTGCGGGCTTTCAAGGACGAGTTCGTGCTGCCGGAGGGGGTCGTCTACCTCGTCGGCAACTCGCTCGGCGCGCTGCCCCGCCGCACCGCCGAACGGGTGCGGCAGACGGTCGAGGACGAATGGGGCAGGCAGCTCGTCGGCGGCTGGAACCACGCCGGCTGGTACGCCCAGCCGCTGACCGCGGGCGACCGGCTGGCCCCGCTGATCGGCGCGGGCCCCGGGCAGGTCGTGGTGGGCAACACCACCTCGATCGCGGTCTTCCAGGCGGTGGCCGCGGCGCTGCGGCTGCGTCCCGACCGCCGGGTGATCGTCTCAGACGTCCGGAACTTCCCCACCGACCACTACATGGTCCAGGGGCTGGCCGGGCTGCTCGGCGGCTACGAGGTGCGCGACTTCGCGCAGGGGCGCTTCGACGACGCGGCCGTGGTGCTGCTGTCGGAGGTCGACTACCGCACCGGCGCCCGCCACGACGTGCCGTCGGTCACCGCCCGGGTGCACGAGGCCGGCGCGCTGATGGTCTGGGACGTGTGCCACAGCGTGGGGGCCATGGACGTGGACGTCTCGGGGGCCGACTTCGCGGTGGGGTGCACGTACAAGTACCTCAACGCGGGGCCGGGCGCGCCCGCCTTCCTCTACGTCAACCCGCGGCACCACGCCGCCGCCGAGAACGTGCTGTCCGGCTGGCACGGGCACGCCGAGCCGTTCGCGTTCGAGGCCGACTACCGCCCGGCGGAGGGCGTCCGGCGGTTCGCGGTGGGCACCCCGCACGTGCTGTCGTTCGCGGCGCTGGAGGCGGCGCTCGACGTGTGGGAGCGGGTGCCGATGGACCAGGTGCGGGCCAAGAGCATGGCGTTGACCTCGCTCTTCGTGGACCTGGTCGGCGACGCGCTGGAGCTGGTCTCGCCCGCCGACGCCGCCGCCCGGGGCAGCCAGGTGAGCTTCCGCCACCCCCACGGCTACCCGGTGATGCGCGCGCTGATCGACCGGGGCGTGCACGGGGACTTCCGCGCGCCGGACGTCCTCAGGTTCGGCTTCGCGCCGCTCTACATCGGCTACGCCGACGTCCACGACGCGGCGGCCACGCTGCTCGAAGTGCTTGCGCCAGACTCGACGGGCAAGGAGCTGTGGCGCGACGAGCGGTACGCCACGCGCCTCGCGGTCACCTGACCGGGTTCTCGTCCAGCTGCTTGACCGCCCGCTTGGGCGCGATGGCCCGGTAGCTCTCCTCCACCCAGTCGAGCAGCACCTCCGTCTCGGGCAGCTCCGACAGGAACGGCACCGTCACCCACCCCGCCTTGCCGAGCCCGTGGCCGGTTGGCGCGGCCCCCTCCACGGTCAGCGCGTGGCCGTGCGCCTCCGACAGCAGCTTCACGCTGAACATCGGGTCCCACTTCTCGGTCTGCTCGTCGATGCCGAGGAAGAGGAAGACCTTCTTGTTCGCCTTGATGACGGTCTCGCCCCACGGGTGGTCCTCGTGCGCCTCGGGCAGCCCGAGTGCGAAGGCGCGCAGCTCTTCCCGTACGTCGTGCCAGTCGCTCATCCGCGGAACTCCTCCAGTTTGCGCTCGATGCTTTCCCTGATCCTGTCCCTGGCCTCCATCCTGGGCACGCCGGACATGAGCAGGCGGTCGTAGTCGGTGTCGAGGTGCCTGATGGAGGCGATGACGGCCAGCGTGATGACAGTTTCGGAGAGCGCCTTGGCCGCCGCCGTCCTGCCCACCCGGCCGCTGCCGCGCTGGGCGGCGTGCTCGGCGATCTCCTGGGCCCGGTCCCGGGGGCAGCCGGGGAACAGCCTGGCGATCTCGGCCGCCATCCTGGCCTGGAAGTCGACGTCCTGCTCGGCCCTGCGGACGCGGTCGCGTTCGCGGCGGCGCTCGCGTACCTCCTCGTCGGCCAGGCACCGCTCCTCGGCGGCGGCCAGCGCGGCCTCCTCCACCAGCAGGCCGAAGCGCTGGTAGACCTTGCGCCGCCGGTTGTACCGCACGACCACCGCCGACAGGCCGCTCTCCTGCTTGGCGCGGCGGCTGAGCGCGGCGTTGCCGGCCGGCAGGAACACCAGGTGGTCCATGTCCGCGCAGGTCAGGCAGTGCGGCCGGTCCTCCTCCATGATCAGGTAGGGGCCGGTGTCGCCGCAGGAGGCGCACGTCCAGGCGTCGAGCGGGGCCACCGCCACCAGGTCGGGCACCTTGGGCTCGGACAGCTTGCGGACCCTGGCCTCGCTGAGGTCGGGCGAGAGCCAGTGCACGCGGAACGGCTCCTGCCCGGGCCCGGAGGTGAAGCGCAGCTCGCGGTGGTCGCGGGTGCCGGCCACGTACGGCGTGTCCACCGGCCTGAGCCCCTTGGCCAGCGCCCACTCCCGCAGCAGGCCGGCCGTCGTGAGCAGGCGCTCCTCGTCGACGGCCGCCAGCTCCGCCAGCGTGCCTGCCCGGCCCTGCCGCCAGGTGTCCACGTGCCTGGAGTGCAGCCAGCGCAGGCCCGTCACCACGTCGATGAACGTCACGTACTTCCGTGTGGTCAGCGCGATCTCGGCCGCCTCCGCGACCCTGCGTGCCAGGTTGGGCTTGCTCACAGGACCTCCTTCGTCGGCCCTGTGCGCATTGCACTGTGTCCATTGGTTCGCTCGCTGCGCTCACTCACGGCTCAAGTCTCCCGCGCCTTTGTCGTGAGATGGCGAGACCGGCAGCTTTGCTTTTGCCCGTTGTGGCAAGTAACACGTTCGGACCACCGGCCGTGAGGCCATGGAGGATATCGTGCGCCTGTTCTTGCCGGCCGTGCTCATGCTCGCCACGTCGTGCGGCCTGGCCGAGGAAGGCACGGAGCCCGTCGTCACGGGCGCGTTCGGCACCAAGCCGGTCGTGGCCATACCCAAGGGCAGTCCGGGCCGCACGCCGCGGATCACCGTGCTGTCGACGGGCAGCGGGAGGCGCACGCTGCCGGGCGACGTGGTGCTCGCCGACGTGGACATCCGGCGGTGGTCGGGCAACCAGCCGTACCTGAGCACGTACGACGGCCACCAACCCACCTCGGTCGTCTTCGACGGCAGGCGGGTGTCGGAGACCTGGCGGCAGGCGCTCATCGGCCGGACCGCCGGCAGCCGGATCATGCTGGTCAGCCCCGCGGGCGAGGCCCTCGGCCCGGACGCGCCGCTCACGCTGACCGATCTCTCGCCCGCTGACACGCTGGTGCTCGTCTTCGACGTCCTGGGCGGCTATCCGCCCGACGCCCGGCTGGTCGGCCGTACCCTGCCGGTGATCCCGAAGGACCTCGCGCCGGGCTCGCCGCCCCGCACGCTCATCGACGGCTCCGGCGAGGAGGTCCTCGCCGGTTCGAAGGTGGTGGTCCAGTACGTGGTCGCGTCGTGGCCCGAGCGGACGGTCGTGGACTCGTCCTACCGGAGGGGCGGGCCGAGCGCGTTCACGCTGAAAGAGGGGGATGTGCCCGACGGCTGGCTGGGCGCGCTCGTGGGCCGGCAGGTCGGAAGCCGGGTGGCAGTTTCCGGTTTCGGTGACGAGCCATCACTCTACGTGATAGATGTACTGGGTACAGTTCATGTATGAGAGGGGCCGGGCGGGGGTTTTCCCAGGTTGACGGCAGAGCGCCCGGCCCCTCTGCCTTTCATCCGCAGTGTTCGAGCGGGCTGTCGTAGGTCGAGGAGCCGGCCTTGCCGCCCCACCTGACGCACTTGCCGGCCGCCGAGGCGATGACCGGTCCCGCGTAGTAGGCGAAGTTGCCTGAGTCCGTCTTCCTCGTACTGCCCTCCACTTCCAGGTAGGCCGTGGTGGCGGTGGCCGTGCCGACGTTCTTGTACTTCAGCGTGGTCACGCAGTTGTTGCCGTTGGAGGAGTTGTAGAGCAGGTAGACGGCGCCGTCACTGCCGAGCGTGGCCGAGTCGATCACGTCGTAGCCCGAGCCGCAGACCTCCGTCGGGGTGTGCGGGTTGCCGCAGTTCTTGGAGGTCACCGACTGCTGCGGGTACCCGAAGGTGACGCCGTTGAAGACGGCCTTCTGGATGTTGTCCGGGTAGTTGGTGCCCAGTCGCACCTCGTAGTGCAGGTGGGGGCTGATGTTGTTGCCCGGCTTGCTGGTGTTGCCGACCGTGCCGATCTGCTGGCCCTGCGACACCGACTGGCCCACGCTGACCGTACGGGTGTTCAGGTGGGCGTAGTACGTGGTCCAGCCGCCGCCGTGGTCGATCTTGACGAGGTTGCCGTAACCGTTGGTCGAGCCCTGGTGCGCGGAGATCACCACGGTTCCCGCCGCGGCCGCCACCACGGTGTCGCCGAGGTCGGCGTCCGCGGTGCTGCCCCGGTTGAAGTCGATCTCCCACGACTGGTGCGCGCTGCTGTTGCTGGAGTTGCCCGTCCACGTCTGGTTGCAGGGGAACGGGAGCTGGAAGTTCGTGGCGAGGATCTGCGCGTCCGACTCCGGCACGGGGTCGGCCGCGGCGACTGACGTCGTACCGAGGCTGAGTAACAAGGCGAGGCCCGCGACCATTGCTGCGCTGAGCTTCATGGGGTGATCCTTTCCCGTGGGATCTCTGAGACCAGGGTCTGGACAAAGCGCACAGGAATCGTCCAGAACCGATACAGGAAGCTGTCAGACCTCCGTAGAGGAGCCGATGTGCCGGTCACCTTCCATGTGCTCGGGCCGCTGGAGGTCCGTCGCGATGGCCGTCCCGTCCGGATCTCCGGCAGGAAGCCCCGCATGTTGCTGGCGACGCTGCTGCTCGACGCGGGCCGCGTGGTCGGCGCCGATCGGCTCGCCGAAGTGCTCTGGCCGCACCGCCCGCCCCGCTCCGCCCAGGCCAACCTCCGTACGTACGTCAGCTCGCTCCGCGCCGACCTCGGGCCCTCGCTCCTGCGGGCCGACGGAGCCGGGTACGCGATCGACGTGGGGGACGGCGCGCTCGACCTGCTGGAGTTCGAGGCCATGGTCGATCGGGGCGAGTTCGCCGAGGCGCTCGCGCTCTGGCGCGGGGCGCCGCTGTCCGACTTGCCCGGCAGCCCCGTCTGGGACCGTCGCCTAGAACCCCTTGACCAGGTACGCCTTCGTGCCGCCGAGGCGCTGATCGACCGGCGGATCCAGCGTGGGGACCACGACGGGGCCGTGTCCGAGCTGCGCGGGCTGCTGGCCGAGCACCCGTACCGCGAGGACCTGTGGGGGCGGCTGGTGCTGACCCTGCACAGCGGCGGCAGGAAGGCGGAGGCCCTGCGTGCCTACGCCACGGTCAGGGCCCAGCTCGTGGACGAGCTCGGCGTCGAGCCGGGGGCCGACCTGCGCGGGGCGTACGAGCTGATCCTGGCGGACGAGGCGCTGCCCGCCGTGCCCCGCCAGCTCCCGCCCCGCCTCCCCGACTTCACCGGCCGGACCGGAGAGGTGGCCGCGCTAAGCCGGCCGTTCTCCGTCGCGGTGATCTCGGGGCCGCCGGGCGCGGGCAAGTCGGCGCTGGCCGTGCACGCGGCGCACGCGCTGTGCGGCGCCTATCCCTCCGGGCAGCTCCACCTGGAGGTCGGCTCGCGGGAGCCGGGTGACCTGCTGGCCGAGGCGCTCAGGGGGCTCGGCGTTCCCGGCGTGCCGCCGACCGTGGGCGAGCGGTCCGCGCTGTTCAGGTCGCTGCTGGCCGGACGGCCGATGCTGGTGCTGCTCGACGACGCCCGCGACGCGGACCAGGTGCGCCCGCTGCTGCCCGGCAACGGCAGCGCGGTGATCGTCACCAGCCGGCGCCGCATCACCGAGCTGCCCGGCGCGGTGCTGGTCCAGCTCGGGCCGCTGGCGCCTGACGAGGCGCTGTCCCTGCTCGGCTCCATCGCGGGCGGGGACCGGGTGGCCCGCGAGCGCGAGGCCGCCCTGTCCATCGTGGCCGCCTGCGGCGGGCTGCCGCTGGCCGTCAGGAACGCGGGCACGCGCCTGGCCGCCCGGCCCGGGTGGTCGCTGTCGGTGCTCAGGCAGCGGCTGGAGGACGACTGGCTCGGCGAGCTACGGGACGTGCGGGCCAGCTTCGACGACGGATACGCGCGCCTGCCCGGGGAGGCCGCTCGTACGCTCGCGACGTTCGGCCTGCTCGGCGCGTCCGCGCAGCCCGGATGGGTGGTCGACGCGGTGCTCGGGCGGCACGGGGCCGACGACGTGACCGACCTGCTGGTGGACGTCAGCCTGCTGGACCTCGTCGGCACCGACGCGGTGGGGCAGCCGCGCTACCGCGTCCCCGACCTCATCGGCCGGCACGCACTCGAACGCGTTCCGGCCTTCCCGCTCGGACGGGAGAGCGCCGGACCCCGGCTGGACGCGGTGGCCAGGGTGCTGGCGGCGTGGACGGCGACCGCGGAGCACGCCATGGCGCGGCTGCCGACCACCGTGTTCAGCCTCACGGCCGCCCGGGCGCCGCGCTGGCGGCTGCCCGATCGCACGCTCGACCGGCTGACGTCCGACCCGGTCGCGTGGTTCGAGGCAGAGCACGAGGCGCTGGCCGGGGCGGTGGAGGTGGCGGCCGGGGCGGGCCTCGCGGAGTCGGCGTGGGGGCTGGCCGCCGCCATGGTCCCGTACCTCGACCTGCACTGCCACCTCGGCACCTGGCGGCGCACCCACACGTCCGCCCTCGCCGCCGCCCGGGCGGCCGGCGACAGGTACGGCGAGGCCGCCATGCTCAGGGGCCTGGCGCAGGTCGGCCTCTACCAGGACCGCTACGAGGAGGCGGCCGAGGGCTTCACCCGCTCCCGCCGGATATTCGCCGACCTGGGGGACCGGAGGGCCGAGGCCACCTCCATCTGCGGGCTCGGTGCCGTGAGCCAGTTCAGAGGCCGGACCGCGCACTCGCTCGGCCATTTCAGGGACGCGTTGTCCATCTTCGTGTCCACCGGCGACCGGCACGGCGAGGCGTTCGCCCGCCAGGCCATCGGGCGGGCCTGCCTGAAGTCGGGCGACCTGGAGCAGGCGTCGGAGTCGCTCGGCCAGGCCATGCGGCTGGCCCAGGAACTGGGGGACGCCCATCGGGAGGGCTGCGTGTGCCTCCAGATGGGGCACCTGCACCAGGCGATGTCGTTCCACCAGCACGCCCTGGAGATCTTCGAGTCGCTGGGGGACCGGCACTGCGGGGCGTACGCGCTGCAGAGCCTGGCCGGGCTGCAGGCGGCGCGCGGGGACCTGGCGCGGGCCTCCACCGGGCTCGAACGGTCGCTGGAGATCTTCCAGGAGCTCGGCGACCTCAGCGGCGCGGCCTCGTCCACGCAGCTCCTGGGCGAGCTGTACCGCTCGGCCGGTCGTACGGGGCTGGCGCGCACCTATCTCAGCCACGCCAGCGCGTTACGCCGCAACCTGCCCGTCTAGGACTTTCCGTCGAGGTCGGAGCGGATCGCGCTGTAGATGCGCCGTTGACGGTCTGGCACCATGCTTTTACACTCCGTATGCGATCTGGACGTGTGGTGCGGCGCCGGCTTTCGGGGCCCCCGTTCCACCGGAGCGATGGCCCGGGGCCTCCCTGGTTGCCGATGGCCGCGCTGGCATGGCCGGGTCGTGAAGGAGCCCGCCGCCCTGGATTGGACCGCACGCGGGACGTGCGTCGCTGCCTGGGGTTGTACGTGGGTGACCAGTGCGCCCAAGACCGTTCGGGGCGTGCCGCTGCGCGGGGCTCGCTCTTGCTCAGTGTCAAGGGACGGTTCTGGAAGCCGTACCACTGCGTGCTGTCGGGGTCGCTCGTGAGCCGGGCGGATCATCTTCAACGGGACGCAGTTGTATGGTCATGAGCGGGACACTAGACGACGTACCAGTCGCTTGAGGCGGGACTCCTGGAGCGGCGCGCTCTCAAGGGCGTCGAGGGCCTCCGCGGCGGTCGGGCGCTTGGCCGGGGAGTGGTCGAGCATCCTGCGTACGACCTCCGGCACGTCGGGGCCGTGGGCGTCGGCGCTCGTCGGGAACTGGCCGGTGAGCAGCTGGTAGGCGATCGCGCCGGCCGCGTAGACGTCGGAGGCGGTCGTCATGAGGTCGGGCCGCTCCTGGCACTCGGGCGCCACGTAGTGCGCGTCGAGCACGTTGCCCAGCTCGTGGGCCACGGTGTAGTTGCGCGGGCCCGGCTTGGCGTAGTCGAACCCGGTCAGCACCGCATGCCCGTCGTCGGTCACCAGGACGGAGGCCGGGGTCAGCGCCCGGTGGACGACGCCGTGGGCGTGGGCGTGCGCCAGCCCGCGCAGCAGGTCCTGGATCACGCCCAGCCGGGCGCCCTTGCCCAGCGACAGCTGCAGCGTCTCGCCGTGCACGTCGTCCAGCACCAGCACGAACCGGCTCTCGTCGTCGATGGCGAAGAAGTCGCGCGAGCGCACCACGCACGGGTGCGGGGGGATCCTGGCCAGGGTCTGGTACGCGTTGGCGATGCGCTGCCGCTCGGCCGCCCGCGCGTGGTGGTCGGCCAGCGGGTCGGCCTGGTAGACGCGCAGCAGCACGGTCTCGCTGCCCGGCAGCGTGGCGTTGAACGCGCGGTATTCGGTGATCTTGGTGTCGCCGCCGAGCTGCTCCTCGACCTCCCAGTTGCCGAACCTCGGCGGCGCGGTGCTGCGGCGTACGGTCTGGTTGAGCGCGTCGAGGATCGCGGTGAGGTACGGCTTGGTGTCCGGGCTGCAGCCGCGCCTGACCCTGGAGACGTCGCTCAGCGTGGCGAGCAGGCCGGGCAGGTCGGTGACGTTGATCGCGTCGCGCCCGGCCGGGTCGATCAGCTCGGCGTCGGGCGAGGAGAGCACGACCAGGCTGTCGACGTAGACCCGCTCCAGCTGGGTGGCCTTGGACACCAGCAGGCCCTTCAGCGCCTTGGCGGTGCCCCGCAGCTTGGCCACGGGGGAGCCGAACGCCTCCCTGCGCGGCGGGAACCAGCGGGTGCCCGACACCTCGATGCGGCCCCTGGTGCCCTTGACGTCGACGATCACGATCGAGTGGCCGGTGAGCACGATCAGGTCGACCTCGAAGACGTCGTGGCCGCGCGGAAGCTCGATGTTGTGCAGCAGCAGCCAGTCGGCGGGCGCCTGGTCGCGCAGATAAGCGATCACCCGCCGTTCGGCGTCGTTGACCGGACGTCCCCCGCCGACGATCTCTGCCATGAGGAGTATCCTCCCACGATTGCGCATTGACAGTATGTTGTCGTAATGACAAGATGTTGTCATGAAGGGAATCGTGCACCACGCCGTTTACGACACGTTCGCCGACTGGGAGACCGGTCACGCCACCGCGCACCTGCGCAACGGGCGCTACCAGCGCGAGCCGGGCGGCTACGAGATCGTCACCGTGGGCCTGACCACGGATCCCGTCGTCAGCATGGGCGGGCTGCGCGTCACCCCTGACCTGGCGCTCGACCAGCTCTCGCCCGACTCCAGCGCGCTGCTCATCCTGCCCGGGGCCGACCTTTGGGACATGGGCCCGTCGCTGACGCCGTTCGCCACCAAGGCCGGGGAGTTCCTGGACGCGGGGGTGCCGGTGGCGGCCATCTGCGGCGCGACCGCCGGGCTCGCCCGCGAAGGGCTCCTGGACTCGCGCGACCACACGAGCGCGGTGGTGCAGTATCTGCAGGCGCAGGACGGTTACGCGGGCGCCAAGCACTACCTCGACCGGGACGCGGTGCTCGGGGGCGACCTCATCACGGCAGGGCCCACGGAGCCGGTGGCGTTCGCGCGGGAGATCTTCCGCCGGCTCGACATCTACCGTCCGGAGGTGCTGGACGCGTGGTTCCGGTTGTTCGGGAGCAGCGACGCGTCGGCGTTCGAGGTGTTGATGGCGGCATGACCGAGACGGCGGAGTTGCTCTCGGGCCTGGCGCTGGGCTCGTTCCGGCTCAACGGGCAGTTCCTGCAGGTGGCGGAGGGGCTGGCCCGCCCGGCGGGGATGACGGCGGCCTGGTGGCAGGTGCTCGGGGCGGTCCTGCGGGAGCCGCTCCCGGTGGCGGGGGTGGCCCGCGTCATGGGGATGACCAGGCAGGGGGTGCAGCGGATCGCCGACCTGCTGGTGGAGCGGGGGCTGGCCGAATACCAGCCCAACCCGGCGCACCGGCGCGCCAAGCTCCTCCAGCCCACGGCCACCGGGCGCGCGGCCATCGCCCAGATCACCCCCGGCCACCAGGCCTTCGCCGATCGGCTGGTGGAGGCGCTGGGGGCGGACGTGGCCCGCGACTGCCTCACCGCCCTCCACCACCTCTCCACCACCCTCGACCACCTCACCACCCCCTCGTAACCGAGCTGCTCACCGACGGCCGGTGTGGCGCTTGGGGACGGCGGTGGGGCCCCGAAGCGGCGTGCGGGCGTCCTTAGGGCCGTGCGCGGCGTCGTCCGTGCGGGCGTCCTTCGGGCCGTCGTCCTTCGGGCGCGCGTCCTGGGCACCCTTCCCCGCGGTGGGACGTGGGCGGCCGACGGCGGGGTGGAATTCATGGTCGTTTTTGTGTTCCGCCACCCACTCGGCCGTCACCGGAGTTTGCGGCGGGGTTTGAAGACGGAGAGTGTGGCCGCGGTCATCAGCATGGCGATCTGTGTCCCCAGTGCGGCCACCTGCCCCCACTGGCGGATGGCGGGGACGGCGGCGCCGCCTTCGGTGGCGGTCACCATTCCCTCGGGGTCGAACAGGAACATGCCCACGCAGATCACGGCCACCAGGAGTACGAGCTTGGCCGCCACCCAGTAATAGCGAAACAGCCCCCAATGGCTGGTCAGACCCAGCGTGATGCCGCTGATCAATGCGATGAGGCTGAGCGGTATGCCGCCCGCGAAGACCAAGGCGGGCATCAGCCGATAGGCCGCGTGCGCCAGCCCGGCGTCCTTTGTCAGGGCCGCCGCCGTATTCAGCACGACCAGGCCCCACACCTCGCCGACCAGCGCGACGGACGCGATGACGTGGATAACCATGACCGTCTTGCGGATACGCGGCCGCATCGATCTCACCTCCGCATTGAGTGAACTCGCCGGCCATCCTCGCCGCTTTGTTCGCCCGGCACGTCAGCCCCCGGAGGGCACTCCGGGTACGCCGGGAGGCGTAGGAGCGCTTCTCAAGTTTCGGGCGATCGTTTCCTAAACGGCAGTGCAGGATCGACCCGTCATGTGCGAGAAGAGCCAAAACGAATCCCGTTGAAAGGGCTCAGAACTCCGGGAGTGAGTCGCGTTCCGGCGACGGGCGTGAAAAACCCGTGCCAAGAAAACGAGGTGTCGCCTTGACCACGAGGAGGGCTTTTTGAGTTGCAGTTCCGGCCGCCTGCCGCGATGGTTATTTCCGGCACCTCACAGCCCTGCACAAACGACTAGGCGCTGGAATTCCGGCGCCGATCCATGGAGGAAAGCACACATGATCCGTCGAATTCTGGCCGGTGCAGCAATCGCGGCCACCGCGTTCGGCTTCTCCGCAACGGGAGCCTCGGCCAGCGTCGGCCCCAACCCGCACAACAGCGGACAGTCCATCCTGAGTCAGCTGAGCGCACTGGACGACCTGACCGCGCTCAACGACGTCCTCAACGACTCCGTGAAGTACGTCGACATCCTGACCCTCCTCCACCTGCAGGACATCGATGCCAACATCCTGAACAACCAGGAGAACACGGGCGACAACAACTGACGGCTCCTCTCGTGGCGTAGGCAGGAAGCCGATCGGCGGTTCCCGGGAGGGGATTCCGCCCGGCCAAGGTCGTCTTCCTGGTGCCTTGAGGTGAACCGCAAAAACGGGCCCGGTGCGCACCGAGCTCGCCGTTCCGCGGCCCAGGTCGATCACTGCAGGACGACCTGGGCCGCGTGGCCGTTCACGGCGGCGGAGCTCGGGGCGTCGCCGTCGTCCGGGGTCGCGGAGCTCAGCGCGTGGCCGTTCATCCCGGCGTTGCTCGGCCGGACCACGCCGAGGATGGTACGCCTGCCGAGCGGGTCCACCCGTATGGATTGGCCGGTGTACGGGGCGTGCACCATCCGCGTCGCGTCCACGACGATGCCGACGTGCTCGGGCCCGGGACTGTGAGAGTTGTTGTCGAAGAAGACCAGATCCCCCGGCTCCGCCCGCTCCTTGGGTATCCGGATCCCGGAGCGCCACTGCTCCCGCGTGGTCGAGCCGATCGACACCCCCGCCCGCGCCCACGCGTATTCCGTGAGCCCCGAGCAGTCGAATCCCCACGTCCTGGCGCCTCTGCCGGTGCCGAACCCGGGGCCGTTCACCCCGCCGCCGCCCCACGAGTACGGGACGCCGATCATCTCTATCGCCGCACGTACCGCGATCGCTCCGCCCGCCGATCGCTGGGCGACCGCGGGAATGGCCGGAACGGCGCACAGAATCGCCGGTGCCAGTGCTATTGGCAGTAGCCGCCGTGTTCCATTCATGACATATTCAGCGCTCCCGTCGACGCGCCTCCGCCGGCCCGTTCTCCCGATAACATTCCTCCTTCTCTATGGCGATAAAACGGACTTTGGCCATACGGGGTGTCCGTATGGCCATAAGCTGAAAAACTGCCCCCGCACCACCCCAGGGCAAATCCGGTCTAGTCGTATATATCCGGACGATCCATGATCAACAATCAAGGAAATGCTGCGCGCATTTGACTCCGGCTTAGCACAGTCGGGTTGCGACCCGTCGAGACGTCGCGAGAATGTTATTCCTGGAATCTCGCAGCCCGGTGCGAGTGATTCAGATGACGCGCATCCCGCGCCAATTCCGACGAAGGAGAAACAAGAAATGATGCGTCGCATTCTCGCTGGTGCAGCGATCGCGGGTTGCCTGCTCGGGTTCTCGGCAACGAGCGCCTCCGCCGACGTCGGTCCCAACGCGTTCAACAAGAAGCAGCAGATCCTCAGCCAGCTGAGCCTGCTCGACGACCTCACGCTGGCCAACGACGTCCTCAACGACTCCGTGAAGTACATCGACGCCGCGACCATCGGTCACCTGCAGGACCTCGACATCAACCTGCTCAACAACCAGTCCCACGTGGGCGACAACAACTGAGCGCGCACGCCTGACGTGAGGGCGCTCCGGTAGCCACGGCCCCCGTGGCGGCACCTTACCGGAGCGCTCCCCGGGCCGGCGAGGCACCGTTTCGAGTCGGATCATCCGCAGCAGTCAAGGGCACGGCCATGCCGTGCCCTTCATAATTTCCCCGTAATTCGGTCATTTTCCGGCGAAAATTACATAGCCAAACATACTTCGTGTAACCTGGGTTTTGGTTATTTGCCAGAGCAGGATTACACCCCCAGAGCGTGCGTGTTGGGGGGCGAAGAGCGTGAGCGTCCAAGAGCGGTTGCTCTACCAGGATGGGCAGCTGACGATCACGGTGCGCGCGGCGCCCGGACCGCCGTCTGTCGCGCTGGTCGGCGAGATCGACGCCTCCAACAGTCCCGCGGTGGCCGGCACCCTGGAGGGCTGCCGCCAGGGCGCGTACATCGTCGTCGACACGGGTGAGCTGACCTTCATCGACGTCTCCGGCCTGCGGGTGCTCGTCATGCCCATGCTGCCGCCCGCGGAGCGGTGGATCCGCCTGCACAACGTCACGCCGTACCAGCGGCGACTGCTCCGCATGATGGGCTGGTTCTACGAGCCCCGTACCCATCACCTGCCCGCGTAGGCCCCCGAGGTGCCGAGACCGGTCGGCCCGCCCAGCCGCCGCTCGGGCACCCGGTTGTGGCGGCGCAGCGAGTCCTCGTCGAACCGGGAGCAGTTGTGGTGCCAGTGGAACACCCCGGCCACCCAGTTGCGCAGCCCGTCCACGAACGCGTCGAGGTCCCGCCGGGTTTCCTCGTCGAGGCCGAGGTCGTCGCACAAGATCGGCAGCTCCTGCTTGACGATGTGCTGGAACTGGCCCATCCGCGAGGCCTGCAGGTCGGTCACGATGCCGAGCGCCGTCGGGTAGTCGCAGTCGAAGAAGTGCTGCACCACCAGGATGCCGTTGTGCAGGTCCCCCTCGAACTCGATCTCCTTCTGATAGGAGAAGACGTCGTTGATCAGCGTCCCGCAGTCGGCGACGGTGTTCTCCAGCGACCGGATCGGCCCGCTCTCGCGCAGCTCACGGGGGAGCCGCCGGCCGTGCCGCAGCCGGGTGAAACCCATGGTCAGATCGCTGCCGGCGGCCTGCCTGCGCATCTCCATGAAGTCGACGGGGTCGGGGATGCGGTTGGCGAACTGGTTGCCCAGCTCCCACAGCCAGGCGAGGCACGTGCTCTCGACCGCCTCGCGCAGCTCGCGGCGCCCCTCCGGCGACATCGGCCCCACCGTACGCGCCCAGACGTCGGCCAGGCCCCGCTCCAGGACGCTCGCGGGCGGCGGCGCGGGCGAGCCGTCCAGCGGCATGAACGCCGAGAACCGCTCCACCGCGATCCTGGCCGCCGCGAGGTTGCGTGACCGACCGAAGACGGCCGGGAAATAGTCGTCCGCGTACGTGCCCCACGCCATCCAGTACGACCCCAGGTCCAGCTCCTCGGGATCGCCGTCGGGATGCATGCCCGCGACGCACAGAGGCAGGTCGAGGTCGACCAGCCGCCCCTCGTCCCACACGGTCGAGTCGAGCATCCCCATCTCCCCGCACCAGGCCACGGTGTTGCGCCGGGCGGCGTCGAGATGGGGCGACAGCCGGACCTGGAAGGGCACGTACAGATCGGGGATCCGGGAGGGCCCCACCCGCTGGTACGGCATGTACGTGAAGTTACGCAGCCGCTTGGCCCCCAGCAGGTTGACGATCGACGGCATGCCCAGCGGCTTGCGGGCGGCGACCCGCTGGTTCATGTACCGGCTGGAGCGCAGGTGCCACTCGTGACCGCCCGACTGCCAGTCCTGCAGCCCCTTGACGTAGGCCAGCACGCCGGCCGCCGTGAGCGGGTCGACGCCGTACTCCACGAACAGCGGGCCCAGCTCGCCCAGCGCCGTGTGCTCGAACTGCTGCAGCCGTGAGGTCAGCAGGTCGTTGACCGCGTCCGCGGCCTCCTGCGTGCCGCACCCCAGGAACTTCTCCAGGACCAGCACGCCGTTGCTCAGCTCGCCCTCGTCCCCGACCTCCCGCTCGTACGAGAACAGGTCGTTACGCAGGTGAACCGCGTCCGAGAAGGCGTCCTTCAGCACCCGCAGCGGCCGGGTGCCGGCGAGCCGGGCGGGCACCTCGGCGCCCACCGCGTGCTCGACGAGCCCCGCCGACCAGGGAGCCCCGCCGACCTTGCGGCGCATCTCGATGTACTCGACCGGGTTGGCCACCCGCCCCCGGTTGATGTTGGCCAGCTCCCAGAGGGACTCGTTCAGCAGGTTTCCGGTGCTCTCGGCGAAGCGCGCCCGCCAGTCCGCGGACCTGCTGGGCACCGTACGCACCCACAGGTCGGCCAGGCCCGCCTCGACCGGGTTGGTGGGCTCGGGCATGGTCAGGTCATCGCCCATCGGCATGAACTGCGCGATCCGGTCGAGATACGCCTTGCTGCCCGCCAGGTCGCCGGTGCGCTTGAAGACCTCCAGGAAGTGGTCGTCGAAGAAGAAGACCCACACGTACCAGTCGGTGATCAGGCAGAGCTCGACGGCGTCGCAGTCGGGGTGCGTGTACGCGCACAGCAGCGCGTAGTCGTGGGCGTCGAGATCGGCCTCCTCCCAGATGCCCGAGCCTTCGGACATGCCCAGCTCGCGCGCCCACTGTCTGGAGTGCGCGCGAGCCTCTTCGAGATGCGGGTTCAGCCGAGCCGGATACGGCATGTAGAAGTCCGGCAGTTCGAACGGCTGGCTCATGGCAACTCCTTCAGGTAAGTACTCGGCCGGCACCGCGCGCAGGCGGTGCCGGCCGTCCGGTCCCTCGCTCAGCCGTTCCTGCCGACCTCGACGTCCTCCAGCACGCCGAGCGCGTCAGGCACGAGCACCGCCAGCGAGTAGTACGCACTCACCAGGTAGGAGATGACCGCCTTCTCGTTGATGTTCATGAACCGGACCGACAGGCTCGGTTGGTACTCGTCGGGGATGCCGGTCTGGTGCAGGCCGACGACGCCCTGGTTCTCCTGGCCGGTACGCATGAGCAGGAACGACGTCGTGTACGTGGAGGAGATGGGGATCTTGTTGCACGGGAAGATCGGGATGCCCCGCCAGGCCGGCACCTTGTGCCCGAAGGCCTCGATGGACTGCGGGTAGACGCCGCGCTTGCTGCACTCCCGGCCGAAGGCCGCGATGGCCTGCGGGTGCGCCAGGAAGAACGCCGGGTCCTTCCACACGGTGGCCAGCAGGTCGTCGAGGTCGTCGGGGGTGGGACGGCCGGAGCGGGTGCGGATGCGCTGGCTGAAGTCGGCGTTGTGGAGCAGGCCGAACTCCTTGTTGTTGACCATCTCGTGTTCCTGCCGCTCGCGCAGGGCCTCGATGGTGAGGCGGAGCTGCTGGTCGAGCTGGCTCATCGGCTGGTTGTACAGGTCGGAGACCCGGGTGTGCACCCGCAGGACCGTCTGCGCCACGCTCAGCTCATATTCGCGCGGGCTCTGCTCGTAGTCCACGAACGTGCCGGGCAGCACGGGCTCGCCGCTGTGGCCGGCCGCCATGTCGATCGCGGCTTCGCCGTAGTCGTTGTGGGCGTGCTCCCCGCTCGCGGCAAGCCACTGGTCCAGGTGCTCGCGCAGGCCGGGCGCCTGCTCGGCGAGCTGCTCGAAGTCCTGCCGGGACAGCGTGAGAACGGTGGTCTTGGTCTTGGCCCGCGCGGTGAAGTCGAAACGGCCGCCCTCCGTCAGTGTCGCCTCACCGAGATAGTCGCCGTCGGCCAGGACGCCGAGGTTCTGCTCGTCGCCGTACGCGCCGCGGCTCACCTTGGCCACCCGGCCATGGGCGATCAGCACCAGCCGGTCAACGGGGCGGCCCTCGGAGACGATCTCCTCGCCGGCCTCCACCTCCCGCTGGGCGAAACGATCGGCCAGCGCCCCCAGCACCTCCGTGTCGTCGAAGCCGCGCAGCATGGGCAGCTCGGTCAGCTCCGCAGGGATGACCCGCACGTCCGAACCGGTCGTGCTGAACGTGATGCGGCCGTCACCCAGCTCGTACGTCAGCCGCCGGTTGACCCGGAACACACCGCCCGAGCACTGCACCCACGGCAACAGCCGCAGCAGCCAGCGGGAGGTGATCTCCTGCATCTGCGGCGCCGTCTTGGTCGTGGTCGAGAGCTGTCTGGCGGCCTCGGTGCTGAGGCTGAGCTGTCCGTTGCCGTTGACGGCCTCGGGTGTGGTCGGGTTCGTCGTTTCGGTCATCGTGCTGCACCACCAATCTGGGTTTGGGACCTAGCCGGGGTTGCGGGTGGATCGGATTTCGAGCGGCAGGGAGAACGTGAGGGTCTCCTCGGTCACGGTCACCGGCTCCACGTCGTCGTATCCGTGGGCGGCGAGCCAGCCGAGTAAGTCCCCGACCAGCCGCTCGGGGACGGAGGCGCCGGAGCTGACCCCGACGGTGCGCACGCCGTCGAGCCAGCGCTCGTCGGCGTCGGCGGCCCGGTCGACCAGGTAGGCCGCGCCGGCGCCCGCGCCGAGGGCCACTTCGACCAGCCGCCGCGAGTTGGACGAGTTGGCGGAGCCGACGACGATGACCAGCTCGCACCGCGGGGCGATCCTGGTGATCGCCTCCTGGCGGTTCTGGCTGGCGTAGCAGATGTCGTCGCTGGGCGGGTCTACCAGCTGGGGGAAGCGTTTGCGCAGCTCGGCGACGGCCTGCATGGTCTCGTCGACGGCCAGCGTGGTCTGCGACAGCCAGCTCATCGGGCGCGAGCCGCTCGCCGTCACCTCGTCCGGCCTGGCCGGGTCCACGACGTGGATGCGGTCGGGGGCCTCGCCGAACGTGCCCTCGACCTCCTCGTGCTCGGCGTGGCCGATGAGCACGATCTCGTAGCCCGCCCCGGCCATGCGTACGGCCTCTTTGTGGACCTTCGTGACCAGCGGGCACGTGGCGTCGATCGTCCGCAGGCCGCGCAGCCCCGCCTCGTCCTTCACCGCCGGCGCGACGCCGTGGGCGGAGAAGACGACCAGCGAGCCGTCGGGGACCTCGTCGAGCTCCTCGACGAAGATCGCGCCGCGCCGGGTGAGGTCGTCGACCACGTACGTGTTGTGGACGATCTGTTTGCGCACGTAGACCGGTGGACCGAAGCGTCTCAACGCCTCTTCGACGGTGCTGATCGCACGCTCGACGCCCGCGCAGAAGCCGCGCGGGGCCGCGAGAAGTACCTGTCCCATCGGGGAACCCCCTACTTGGTGCGGTGCGCGAGCTGGTCGGCCAGCACGGCCAGCGCTCTCGCCGCCTCCGGCTCCATCCGCGCCGCGGCCAGCGCCGTCACGGCCTCGCGCACGCGGTCTTCGATCATTTCCTCGACCTCGGCCAGCGCTCCCGTGTCGCGCAGGATCTGCCGCACCTCTTCGGCGCGCTCCTCGGTCAGCTCCGGGTTGCCGTGCCAGCTCCTGAGATGGGTGAGCTGGGCGGGCGTGGCCAGCCGTACGGCGTGCGCGACGAGCACGGTGTGCTTGCCCTCGCGCAGGTCGTCCAGGGCCGACTTGCCGGTCTCCGACTCCTGGCCGAACGTGCCGAGCACGTCGTCGCGCAGCTGGAACGCCTCGCCCAGCGGCAGGCCGAAGCGCGAGTAGGACTCCAGCAGCTCCAGTGAGGCCCCGGCCAGCGCGCCACCGATCTGCAGCGGCCGCTCGACGGTGTACTTGGCGGTCTTGAAGCGGATCACCGTGAGCGCCTCGTCCACGCTCGCGCCCGAGCGGAGCTGGGCCAGGACGTCGAGGTACTGGCCGCTGATGACCTCGGTGCGCATGGTGTCGAACACGTGGTGCGCGGCCCGCAGCCGGTGCGGCTCCACGCCGCACGACGACAACATGGTGTCGGACCAGGCCAGGCTGAGTGTGCCGAGCAGGATGCCGCCCGCCTGCCCGAACGCGTCCGAGCCCGGGCCGCGGTGCAGCCCGGCCAGGCTCCTGTGCACGGTGGCCCGCCCGCGCCGCAGCTCGCTGCCGTCCATGATGTCGTCGTGGATGAGCAGGCCGGCGTGGCACAGCTCCAAGGACGCGGCGGCGGTGATGATCTCGTCGCCGTCACCTCCGCCGGCGCCCCGCCAGCCCCAGTAGCACAGCTGCGGCCTGATGCGCTTGCCGCCGTTGAGGACGAAGTCGGTGAGCAGCTGGTACGCCGCCTCGACGTCGGGGTCGTCGACGGGAGCTCGCCAGGTCTCGAGGAAACCGGCCAGGCGGCGGTCGATGCGTGATCCAACGTTGTGCTGAGTGAAGCTCACCGGCATGCGCGCGGCTCCTTCTGTCAGGCGTCAGCTACCAATAGTTACTCACCCAATACGGAGCGTGTAAAGCACTTTGGTGTTGAGCGTTCGCCCTTTGCCGCGGTCCTGGCGTGTCGGGAGGCCGCCCAGAGTCGCCGCCGGTTTGATGGCTTATGCGGGGGTATGCGGCATTTGTGCCCCTTTCGTAAGGAGACACCATGAAGGCAGTCACCTGGCACGGCAAGCGCGACATACGGGTCGAGGAGGTTCCCGACCCGGTCATCAAGGAGCCCAACGACGCGATCATCAGGGTCACCAGCGCCGGGATCTGCGGCTCCGACCTCCACCTGTACGAGGTCCTCGGGCCGTTCATGGCCGAGGGCGACATCCTCGGGCACGAGCCCATGGGAGTCGTCGAAGAGGTCGGCTCCGCGATCGAGAACATCAGGCCGGGCGACCGCGTGGTCATCCCGTTCAACATCTCCTGCGGCCACTGCCACATGTGCGACATGCAGCTCTACGCGCAGTGCGAGACCACGCAGGTGCGCGAGCAGGGCACCGGAGCGGCCCTGTACGGCTACACCAAGCTCTACGGCCAGGTGCCCGGCGGGCAGGCCCAGTACCTGCGGGTGCCCGAGGCGCAGTTCGGCCCGATCAAGGTGCCCGACGGGCCGCCGGACGAGCGCTTCATCTACCTGTCCGACGTGCTGCCGACCGCCTGGCAGGCCGTCGAGTACGCGGAGCTCCCCGAGGGCGGCAGCGTCACGGTCTTCGGCCTCGGCCCGATCGGCCAGATGTGCTGCCGCATCGCCCGCCACCTCGGCTACCGGGTGATCGGCGTGGACGGCGTCACGCAGCGACTGGAGATGGCCCGCCGATACGGCGCCGAGGTCATCGACGCGAGCGAGATCACCGACGTCCCCGAGGAGATCCGCCAGCGGACCTCCGGGCGCGGCACGGACTCCGTCATCGACGCGGTCGGCATGGAGGCCCACGGCTCCCCTGCCGCCAGACTCGCCCAGACGCTCACCACGATGCTGCCGGGCGCGGTGGCCGCGCCGCTCATGTCGCACACGGGCGTCGACCGCCTCTCCGCCCTCAACCAGGCCATCGACTGCGTACGGCGCGGCGGCGTCATCTCCGTCGTCGGCACTTACGGGGGCATGACGGACCCCATGCCCATGCTGCGCATGTTCGACAAGGGCATCACGATGCGGATGGGGCAGGCCCATGTCCGGCGGTGGACCGGCGCGCTGATGCCGCTGGTGACCGACGAGTCGGATCCGCTCGGCGTGATGGACCTCGCCACCCATCGGATGCCCCTGGAACAGGCGCCCATGGCGTACGAGATGTTCCAGAAGAAGTCCGACGGAGCCGTCAAGATCCTGCTCCAGCCATAATCTGGCAGGTCATAGGGGTTTCGCTGCCCGATCGGCGGGCAGCGAAGCACCCATGAGAGTCGTCGTGGTGGGGGCAACCGGGAACGTCGGCACCAGCGTGGTACGTGCGCTGGCCGCCGACGACGGCGTGACCTCGATCGTCGGGGTCGCCCGTCGGCTGCCCGGGTGGCGGATCGACCGCACCGATTGGCGGCAGGCGGACGTCGCGACCGCGGATCTGACGCGGATCTTCGACGGGGCGGACGCCGTCGTCCATCTCGCGTGGCTGTTCCAGCCCACCAGGGACCCGGCGACGACCTGGCGGGCGAACGTGCTCGGCAGCATGCGCGTCTTCCGCGCCGTCGCCGAGGCGGGGGTGCCCGCGCTCGTCCACGCCTCTTCCGTGGGCGCGTACTCACCGGGGCCCAAGGACCGGGCGGTGGACGAGAGCTGGCCCACGCACGGCTGGCCGGGGACCGCGTACGGGCGGGAGAAGGCGTACGTCGAGCGGGTGCTCGACGTCTTCGAACACGATCACCCGAGCATCCGGGTGGTGCGGATGCGGCCGGGGTTCGTCTTCCAGCGGGCGGCCGCCACCGAGCAGCGCAGGCTGTTCGGCGGGCCGTTCGTGCCGGGATGGCTGATCAAGGAGGGGCGGGTCCCGTTCGTGCCCGACATCCCGGGCCTGCGGCTGCAGGCGCTGCACGCGGAGGACGCGGCGGAGGCGTACCTGCTGGCCGTCACCAAGGACGTGCGGGGGGCGTTCAACCTCGCCGCCGCGCCCGTGCTCGACCCGCCCGACCTGGCCAAGCTGCTCGGCACCCGTACGGTCCCGGTCTCGCCCACCGTGGCCAGGACGGTCATGGCGGCGGCCTGGCACATGCGGCTCCTGCCGGCCGCGCCCGGCCTGCTGGACCTGGTCCTGCGGGCCCCGATCATGAAGACCGACCGCGCCAGGGACGTGCTGGGGTGGACGCCGCGGCACCCGTCGTGGGAGGCCATGCGGGAGCTGTTCGAGGGGCTGCACGACGGGGCCGGCATGGACACCGCGCCGCTGGCCCCCGACGGCGGGCCCGTAGGCCGCGTCAAGGAGCTCGCCGCCGGTGTCGGTGGGGCGTCCGGGGTGTAAGTCGTCTCCTCCGGGGGAACGTGACACACGACGCGAGGTCCTGAAGCGCAAAAGCCGCCCTGTCGGACGACACGGAGGGAGCGCATGCGGACCCTGATGGCTCAGCCCTTCACCCTTGACGACGTCACCAGGCTGCGCCGCGCCGTGGCCGAGTGCGCCAGGAACTGCGGGCTGAGCAGCCCTCGGCTGGACGACTTCGTCCTGGCCGTGCACGAGAGCGTCGTCAACGCCGTGGAGCACGGGGGCGGGCATGGGTACTTCAAGCTGTGGACGGTGAACGGCGTCATCCGCTCGGAGACGTCCGACGAGGGGGTGGGCATCCCCGACGGGTACGTCAACGGCAGCACCAGCCCGCTCGACCTCGCCCAGGGCGGCAGGGGGATCTACCTCATCCGCCGGCTGTGCGACACGGCCGACTTCGACACCGGTCCCGAGGGGACGACGGTCCTGCTCACGATGCGGCTGCCGACCGGGCCCGATCGCGCGGCCCACGAGGCCATGAAACGCATCCGCGTGATGGCCGGCTGCCGCCCCTTCGGCCGCTTCACCGCCTGACCCCCGCCCCGTCCCGGGCGGTTGAGGGGCAGGTAGGCTCACTACGTGAGCGGCGAAGCGCTTTCCCCCGGGATCATCTCGCCCGTCCGGCGCATCGGGCGGCGGGAGTTCGATTTCGCGCGTCAGGTCGCCATCATGGCCATCGTCAACAGGACGCCCAACTCCTTCCACGACCAGGGCCGTACGTTCGAGCTCGACAGCGCCGTGGCGGCGGCGTGCCGGGCCGTGGACGACGGGGCCGACTGGGTGGACATCGGCGGGTTCGCCTTCAGCGCCGCTCAGACGCAGATCGGTCCGGACGAGGAGATCGACAGGGTCGCCCCGGTCATCGCCGACGTCAGAAAGGCCACCGACGCCGTCATCTCCGTCGACACCCACCGGCCCGAGGTGGCGCGGGCGGCCGTCGAGGCGGGCGCGGACGTGATCAACGACACCAACGGCCTGCGCGAGCCCGGCATGGCGGAGTTCGCCGCCAAGTCCGGCGTCAGCGTGATCGTCACGCACAGCCTCGGCGGCCCGGGCAGGCGCGTCTTCCGGCCGAGCTACCGGGACGTCGTCTCCGAGGTGGCCGGCTACCTGCGCGAGCGGGTCGCGTACGCGCTGGAGGCCGGGATCGCCCCTGACAAGATCGTCATCGACCCCGGCCACGACCTGAACAAGAACACCTTCCACTCCCTGGAGCTCACCCGGCGGCTGGAGGAGATCACCGCGATCGGCTACCCGACGCTGGTGGCCCTGTCCAACAAGGACTTCATCGGCGAGACGCTCGACCGGCCCCAGGGGGAGCGGACGGAGGGCACGATCGCCGCCAACGTCTTCTCGATCGTCAAGGGCGCCCGCATCCTGCGGGTGCACGACGTGGCCGCCACGGTCGCGTCCGTACGCATGACCGAGGCCATGCTCGGCTGGCGTGGCCCGCTGACCCCCAGTCACAACCTGGCCTGAGGAGGCCGTCTTGACCGAGCGGAAACCCCTGGGCATGCCGTTCGAGAGCTGGGTCGACCGGCAGATCCGCGAGGCGCAGGAGCGCGGCGAGTTCGACGACCTGCCCGGGGCCGGGAAGCCGCTGCCGAACCGGCCGCACGACGACATGTGGTGGATCAAGCAGAAGATCGAGAGCGAAGGGCTGTCGATGCCCCTGCCGCCCACGCTGGCGCTGCGCAAGCAGGCGGAGGAGGCGCTGGCCGACGCGCGCGGAGCCAGGTCGGAGACCGAGGTGCGGCGGATCCTCGGCGAGATCAACCAGAAGATCCGCGATGCGATCAGGACGGGGCTGTCCGGCCCGCCGCTCAACCTGATGCCCTTCGACGTCGACGAGATCGTCTCGGAGTGGCGCAGAAGTAGGTGAAGGGGCCCCGCGTACGGGGCCCCTTCGGGTGTTCGAGGGACCCGGGTCAGGCGGGTCCCTCCGAGAGACCCGGGTCAGGCGGGTCGCTCGGGCTCATGCCGGGGGCGATGGCCCCCGGCCCTGACTGTCGTCAGTTGACGGGCGGGTAGGCGTTCCTCAGCAGCTCCTGGAACTGCGCCGAGAACCAGCGCCCCGACAGCGGCGAGTTGGGCAGCGCGCCGCTCAGGTTGTTGCCGTTGAGGTTGTTGCCGTGGTAGGTCGGGTCGCACATCCGGTCGAACTTCTTGCCCTCGTCGTTCGGGATGTCCGAGCTGGCGCCGTCCGACTCGCCCGGAGGCTTGATCCAGACGTAGGCGTCGAACCCGGCCGCCGGGTTGGCGGTCGGCCGCGCGCCCAGGCCGGCACCGCTCTGGTTGCACCAGTTGCCGGCGTGGATGCGGCGGTCGGTACGCGACTGGTTGACGAACTCGTCCACGTTGGTCGAGGTGCTCGGCCCGCTCGGGCGGGCGGTGCCGCCCCAGCCGTTGCGCGAGGTGTCGATCAGCATGCCGAGCCCGTTCCTGAAGCCCTTGGAGATGAGGGCGCTGCGCAGGGCGGTGGCGAACGACTGCTCGTCGACGTACCAGTTCCAGTCGACCCACTTGGACTGCCGGATCGAGGTGTTGTTCACCATCGTGTTGATGGTGAAGTACGGCTCGGTGGTCGCGCCGTAGTTGGCGGTGTTGACGATGAAGCCGTCCACGCTGTCCACACCGGCGGTGGCGCCGGCCACGGTGTTGTAGAAGAGATTGACCGTCGGGTTGAAGTTCGAGTCCCAGCCGAGCCAGGCGTGGTGGGCGGCGTCGACGTAGGTGTAGACGTTGGTGATGGCGTGCAGCTTGTTCAGCGCGTAGCGGACGCCGTCGACGTAGGCGCCAGTCGAGTTGGCCTCGGCGCACTTGGCGAAGCTGAGGTTGGTGACCAGGTTGGGCAGCGAGTCGGGCTCGATGATCGTGACGATGCGCAGGTTCGAGTACGCGGAGTCGCTCATGATCGCCGCGATCGGGTCGATGTACTCGGCCTTGTAGCGGTTGAGCCCGTTCTCGGCGATGAGCAGCTCGCCGTTGGAGGCCAGCGCCGAGCAGTCGCGGTTGGGCAGGTCGTAGATGACGAACTGGACGGTCAGCGGCGTGGAGCCGTTGGCGGCGTCCTGCCTGACGGCCTCGTCCAGGTGGGCGCGCAGGCCCATGGCGGAGGAGGAGCCGGCGATGGCCGCGATGCGGTCCAGCCAGACGGCGGTGGAGGTGTTGGCCACCGCGGAGCCGCCGGGCTCGGCCTGGGCCTTGGCCTTCCAGTCGGGGTTGACGTAGCCGGTGGCGCCGGCGTACGGGTTCTCGACGTGGCCGCCGGGGGTGCCGCCGTCGTTGTCGGCCTCGGTGGCGGTGACCGTCCTGGAGGTCAGGCCGGTCGAGGCGACGGTGACGGTGCGGCTGCCGTTGGCCGTGTCGGAGTCCTCGGAGGCGGCCAGGGTGACCGTCTGCGGGGTGTTCCAGTTGGACGGCGTGAAGGTGAGGCTGCCGCCGCTGGAGACGGTGATGTTGGTGTCGCCGGTGCCCGCCGTCGAGGTGACGGTCACGTTCGAGGTCGGCGCGGCGGCCAGGCGCACGGTGTACGTGGCGGTGGCGCCCTCGGGCACGGTCACCGCGGTCGGCGTCACGATGATCGACTGCTCCACCACGGCGTCGTCGTCCACCTCGGTGGCGGAGACCGTGGCCGGGGTGACGCCGGTGCCGCCGACGGTGAAGGAGGCGGTGCCCGCGGTCGTGTCGGAGTCCTGGGCCGCGGCCAGGGTGACGGTCTGGGCGGTGTTCCAGTTGGACGGGGTGAAGGTCAGTGAGCCGCCCGAGCTGACGGACAGGTCGGTGTCACCGCTGGCCCGCGTCGTGGTGACGGTCACGTTGGCAGACGGCGCGGAGGAGAGCTTGGCCGTGAACGTGGCCGTGCCGCCCTCGTTCACCGCGACCGAGCTGGCCGAGGTGACCACCGACGGGGTGGTCGGGTTACCGCCACCACAGGTGACCCCGTTCACGGTGAACGTGGTCGGGCTCGGGTTGCTGCCGGTCCAGGTGCCGTTGAAGCCGATGGAGACCGAGCCGCCGGTGCCCAGGCTGCCGTTGTACGGCATGTTCGTCCCGGTCACACGGGTGCCCGACTGGCTCCAGTTGGCCCCCCAGCCCGTCGGGGTGTACTTCTGACCTGTGGTCGGGAAGTCGAAGCCCAGGTTCCACGAGGTGATGGGGTCACCGGTGTTCTTCAACGTGATGCTCGCGGTGAAACCGCCCTGGCCGGGGCTGCTCGTCCACGAATTGGCAGAGTAGGTCACGTCGCAGGCGACGGCGGCGTTGGCGGCCGTGCTCTGGCCGACGACGAGCCCTAAGGCCGCGACACTCGCGGCGGTCACGGTCACGGCCCATTTGCGGAGGCCGCGTTGGAGTCTCACGAGCGATCATCTCCAGTGTTAGAGGGCTGGGAGCGCTCCCATGGTCTGCCGTGGTTCCATCCGTGTACAGAGGGCGATGCTCGCGGAGGTGTCCGCCGCCCCGCATGCTCGTTGAATGCCCCGGAACGCGGATGAAACTTTCATCCCGGGCACCCTGGTGAGAGGAAACACGGGGGTTACCGAACCGCCATTCCGTTGACATACGCGTTGGGGCACCCACAATCCCGTTTGGGAGCGCTCCCACTCCTCTACTCCCATGGAGACCCCGTGAAGTACAGACCTCCTTCCCTTCTCTCCCGCTTATCGCGGCGGCTGGCGGTGGCCGCGACGCTTGTCCTCGTGGCCGGTGTGACCTCGGCCGTGTCGGCCGGACCCGCGCAGGCGGCCGTGGCGTGCGACGTGACGTACACGGCCAACCAATGGACCAGCAGCCCCGGTCAGGGTGGTTTCACCGCGAGCATCACGTTGAAGAACACCGGTGACCCCATCACCTCGTGGAACCTGGGCTTCGACTTCCCGACCACGGGGCAGAAGTACACCCCGACGGGCTGGGGCGCCAACTGGAGCCAGTCAGGCACGCGCGTCACGGGCACCAACATGCCCTACAACGGCAGCCTGGGCACCGGCGCGTCCGTGTCCATCGGCTTCAACGGCACCTGGACCGGCAGCAACCCCAACCCGACCACGTTCAGCGTGAACGGGGTGACCTGCGGCGGTGCCAACGCCGCGCCCTCGGTGTCGCTGACCTCGCCGACCGCGGGGCAGACGTTCACCGCCCCGGCCACCGTGCCGATCGCGGCGAACGCGTCCGACTCCGACGGCACGATCTCGAAGGTCGACTTCTACCAGGGCTCCACGCTGCTGGGCACCGACACCTCGACGCCGTACAGCTACAGCTGGACGAACGTGGCGGCCGGCAGCTACTCGATCACCGCGCGGGCCACCGACAACGGCGGCGCGACCACCACCTCGGCGCCGGTCGGGATCACGGTCTCCCAGAACACGGGCCCGGCGCTCGTGGTGAGCCCGACGACCCTGTCCGTGCCGGAGGCGGGGACCGCGAGCTTCAGCGTGAAGCTGTCGCAGGCGCCCTCGGCCAACGTGACCGTCACCACGTCACGCTTCAGCGGTGACACCGACCTGACCGTCTCGAGCGGCGCCAGCCTGATCTTCACGCCGGCCAACTGGAACACCGCGCAGAACGTCACGCTCGCGGCGGCCAACGACAGCGACACCACCGCCGGCAACGGCGTGTTCCGGGTGACCGCCACCGGCTACACCGCGGTCGACGTCACCGCCAGCGAGGCGGACGACGACGTCGGCGGCAACAACCCCTACGTCCAGCGCTTCGTCGAGATGTACAACGAGCTCCACGACCCGGCCAACGGCTACTTCTCGCCCGAGGGCGTGCCGTACCACTCGATCGAGACGTTCATGGTCGAGGCGCCGGACCACGGGCACGAGACCACGTCCGAGGCCTACAGCTACTACCTGTGGCTGGAGGCGGTCTACGGGCAGGTCACCGGCGACTGGTCGAAGTTCAACAACGCGTGGGCCTCGATGGAGAAGTACATCATCCCGGCCACGGCCGACCAGCCGACGAACTCCTTCTACACGCCGAACAAGCCGGCCACGTACGCGCCGGAGTGGAACCAGATCAGCAACTACCCGACCGCGCTCGACTCCGGCGTCACGCCCGGCGTCGACCCGATCGCGAACGAGCTGCAGAGCGCGTACGGCACCCGCGACATCTACGGCATGCACTGGCTGCTCGACGTCGACAACACCTACGGCTTCGGCCGCTGCGGCGACGGCACCACCAAGCCCGCCTACATCAACACCTACCAGCGCGGCCCGGAGGAGTCGGTCTTCGAGACGATCCCGCAGCCGTCCTGCGACACCTTCAAGCACGGCGGCCCCAACGGGTTCCTGGACCTGTTCATCAAGGACAGCTCCTACGCCAAGCAGTGGAAGTACACCAACGCCCCCGACGCCGACGCGCGCGCCGTGCAGGCCGCGTACTGGGCGCAGACGTGGGCCAAGGCGCAGGGCAAGGAGTCGCAGATCTCCGGCTCGGTCGGCAAGGCCGCGAAGATGGGCGACTACCTGCGCTACGCGATGTACGACAAGTACTTCAAGAAGCCCGGCTGCACGAGCCCGCAGTGCGCGGCCGGCACCGGCAAGGATGCCTCCAACTACCTGATGAACTGGTACTACGCCTGGGGCGGCGCGACCGACTCCAGCGCCGGCTGGGCATGGCGCATCGGCTCCAGCCACAACCACTCCGGCTACCAGAACCCGCTCGCGGCCTGGGCGCTGGCGAACGTGACCGAGCTGAAGCCCAAGAGCAGCACCGGTGTGGCCGACTGGAGCACCAGCCTCACCCGGCAGCTGCAGTTCTACGGCTGGCTGCAGTCGGCCGAGGGCGCCATCGCCGGTGGCGCGACCAACAGCTGGGAGGGCCACTACGCGGCGCCGCCGAGCGGCCTGCCGAAGTTCCACGGCCTGACCTACGACTGGCAGCCCGTCTACCACGACCCGCCGTCGAACCAGTGGTTCGGCTTCCAGGCGTGGACGATGGAGCGGGTGGCCGAGCTCTACTACGCCTCGGGCAACGCCGACGCGAAGGCGGTGCTCGACAAGTGGGTCACCTGGGCCATGAACAACACCACGATCAACGCGGACGGCACGTACCAGATCCCGTCCACGCTGCGGTGGACCGGCCAGCCCGTGGGTGACTTCACCGCCACCTCGGGGATGCCTCCGGCCAACCCCGGCCTGCACGTGACGATCGCCGACTACACGAACGACGTGGGCGTGGCCGGCGCGTACGCCAAGGTGCTCATGTACTACGCGGCCAAGGCGAACAACACGGCGGCCAAGAACATGGCCAAGGCGCTGCTCGACGGCGTGTGGAAGAACCGTGACGCCAAGGGCGTGTCGGTCCCCGAGACCAAGACCGACTACAACCGCGTGGACGACCCGGTCTACGTGCCGTCCGGCTGGAGCGGCAAGATGCCCAACGGCGACACGATCAACTCCAGCTCGACGTTCATCTCGATCAGGTCCTTCTACAAGAACGACCCCGACTGGGCGAAGGTCGACGCCTTCCTGAAGGGCACGGGCCCCGCGCCGGTCTTCAATTACCACCGGTTCTGGGCGCAGGTGGACGTCGCCGTCGCCCTGGCCGAGTACGGGCGGCTCTTCCCGTGAGAAAAGCACTGATCGCCGTGGCGTCGCTGGTCCTGCCCCTCATCTCGATGGGGGCGGGGCCTGCGGCCCACGCCGCCGCGCCGGCGTTCGCGTACGGCGAGGCGCTGCAGAAGGCGCTGTGGTTCTACGAGGCCCAGCAGTCGGGCGACCTGCCGAGCTGGAACCGCGTCGGCTGGCGCGGCGACTCCGGCATGAACGACGGCAAGGACGTGGGCGTGGACCTCACGGGCGGCTGGTACGACGCGGGCGACCACGTCAAGTTCGGCTTCCCGATGGCGTTCTCCACGACCATGCTGGCCTGGGGCGCGGTCGAGTACCGCGACGCGTACGCGAACTCCGGCCAGCTCACGCACCTGCTCGACAACCTCAAGTTCGTCAACGACTACTTCATCAAGGCCCACCCGTCGGCGAACGTGCTCTACGGCCAGGTCGGCAACGGCGGCACGGACCACGCCTGGTGGGGACCGGCCGAGGCCATGCAGATGACGCGGCCCGCGTACAAGATCGACGCGTCGTGCGGCGGGTCCGACCTGGCGGGCGAGACGGCGGCGGCGATGGCCGCCTCCTCGATCGTCTTCCGCCCGACGAATCCGACCTATGCTGACACGCTGCTGACGCACGCCAAGCAGCTGTACTCCTTCGCCGACACCGTCAGGAAGAAGTACACCGACTGCATCACCGACGCGCAGGGCTACTACAACTCGTGGAGCGGCTACAACGACGAGCTGGTGTGGGGCGCGATCTGGCTCTACCGGGCCACGAACGACGCCTCCTACCTGGCCAAGGCCGAGACCGGGTACGACAACCTCGGCAACGAGCCGCAGACCACCACCAAGTCGTACAAGTGGACGATCGCGTGGGACGACAAGTCGTACGGCGCGTACGTGCTGCTGCACAAGCTGACCGGCAAGCAGCGCTACCTGGACGACGCCAACCGCTGGCTCGACTGGTGGACGGTCGGCGTGAACGGCGCGAAGGTGGCGTACTCGCCGGGCGGCCAGGCCGTGCTCGACCGGTGGGGCTCGCTGCGGTACGCGGCCAACACCTCCTTCGCGGCGTTCGTCCACAGCGACACCATCACCGACGCCACCCGCAAGGCCCGCTACCACGACTTCGCGGTGCGGCAGATCAACTACGCGCTCGGTGACAACCCGCGCAACTCCTCGTACCTGATCGGGTTCGGCGCCAACCCGCCCAAGAACCCGCATCACCGCACGGCGCACGGCTCGTGGACCGACCAGATCACCAACCCCGAGCAGACCCGCCACACCCTGTACGGCGCGCTCGTCGGCGGACCGCCCGACCCGAACGACGCCTACACCGACAAGCGCGACGACTACGTCATGAACGAGGTCGCCACCGACTACAACGCCGGCTTCACCAGCGCGCTGGCCCGGCTCTACAAGGAGTACGGCGGCGCGCCCGCGGCGAACTTCCCGGTGGCGGAGACCCCGGACGGTCCCGAGCTCTTCGTCGAGGCGGGCGTGAACGCCTCGGGCACCAACTTCACGGAGATCAAGGCCATCGTCCGCAACCAGTCGGCCTGGCCCGCCAGGGTCCTGTCCGACGGCTCGTTCCGCTACTACTTCACGCTCGACGGCACGACGACAGCCTCGCAGATCACCGTGTCGTCGGCCTACACGCAGTGCAAGGCGCCCACGATGTACGCGGAGCGGCGAACGCTCAGGCCCGAGAGCGGTAGCTTGCGTGACCAGCGAGGGCCAAGTGAGCGCGACCATCAAACCGCGGGCGGCACCACGTACTACGTGAACATCGACTGCTCCGGGCAGGCCATCGCCCCGGCCGGGCAGTCGCAGCAGCGCAGGGAGGTGCAGTTCAGGATCGCCAGCACGGGCACGTGGGACCCGGCGAACGACTGGTCGTACCGGAACATCCCCACCACGCCCGGCGCGACGCCGGTGCGCACCGGGAACATCACTCTCTACAGCGGCGCGACCAAGATCTGGGGTGAGCCCCCGGGTCCGGAGGAGCAGGACACGACAGCTCCCAGCAAGCCGGGCAAGCCCGCGGTCTCCGAGATCACGGGCTCGACGGCGAAGCTGAGCTGGACCGCCTCCACGGACAACGTGGGCGTGAGCGGCTACGACGTCTACCTGGGGTCCCAAAAGGTAGGCACGGCCACGAGCGCGTCCTTCAACCTGAGCGGGCTCACCCCGACCACCTCCTACACCGCCTCCGTGGTGGCGCGGGACGCGGCGGGCAACGCCTCGGCGTCGTCCGACGGCACCGCGTTCACCACGACGAACACGACGCCGACGCCCACCGGCGGGTGCGCGGCGACGTACAAGGTGACGAGCTCGTGGGGCGGCGCCTTCCAGGCCGAGGTGACGGTGAAGAACAACGGCACCTCGGCGACCACCGGATGGACGGTCGCCTGGACGTCGGCGAACCAGATCACCCAGCTCTGGGGCGGCAAGCACACCCAGTCGGGGTCCGGCGTCACCGTCAAGAACGAGGCGTACAACGGGGCGCTCGCCCCGGGCGCCACCACCACGTTCGGCTTCATCGCGAACGGCACCCCCACCGTCCCCGACCCCGTCACCTGCACTCCCGCCTGAGTGAAGACCCCGCCCCCGCCGCAGTAGCGGCGGGGGCGGTTCCACAGCTCAGTGAAAGGCAGCACATGAGATCACTGATCATCGCGCTGGCCTGCCTCCTCGCCTTCTTCGTCGCCCCCGTCACCCCCGCGAACGCCGCCGTCGGCATTCACGTGAGCGGTGCGAAGATCGTCGAGGCCAACGGCCAGGAGTTCGTCATGCGCGGCACCAGCCACGCGCACACGTGGTACACGTCGCAGACCAAGGCGTTCGCGGACATCAAGTCGCTGAAGGCCAACACCGTGCGGGTCGTGCTGAGCGGCGGTCGCTGGACCCCCAACAGCGTCTCCGACGTGGCCAACGTCGTCTCCCTCTGCAAGCAGAACAAGCTCATCTGCGTGCTGGAGAACCACGACACCACCGGGTACGGCGAGCAGAGCGGCGCCTACACCCTCGACCAGGCCGCCAACTACTGGATCAGCGTCAAGTCCGCCCTGGTCGGCCAGGAGGACTACGTCATCGTCAACATCGGCAACGAGCCGATCGGCAACAACGCCGTCACCCCGGGCTGGGCCGCCGCCACCACGGCCGCGATCCAGAAGCTGCGCAGCAACGGTTTCCAGCACGCGCTGATGGTGGACGCGCCCAACTGGGGTCAGGACTGGCAGTTCGGCATGCGCGACAACGCGAAGGCGGTCTTCGACAGCGACCCGGCCAAGAACACGATCTTCTCCATCCACATGTACGGCGTCTTCGACACGGCCGCGGAGATCAACGCGTACATGGACGCGTTCAAGACCGCGGGGCTGCCGCTGGTCGTCGGCGAGTTCGGCTTCAACCACTCCGACGGCAACCCGGACGAGGACACGATCATGGCCCAGGCCGTGAGCCGCGGCCTCGGCTACCTGGGCTGGTCGTGGAGCGGCAACGGCGGCGGCGTCGAATACCTCGACCAGGTCACCAACTTCGACGTCACCCAGCTCTCCTCCTGGGGCCAGCGGCTGTTCAACGGCGCCAACGGCATCGCCGCCACCTCCAAGCAGGCCTCGATCTACGGCGGCGGCACCACCGACCCGACCCCGCCGAGCACACCCGGCACCCCGTCGGCGTCCGGCATCACCTCGTCGGGGGCGAACCTGTCCTGGACGGCCTCCACGGACAACGTGGGCGTGACCGGCTACGACGTCTACACCTCGACCGGGACCTCGCTCGGCTCGACCGCGACGAACTCGATCACGCTGACCGGGCTGTCGCCGGCTACCACGTACCAGGTGTACGTCAAGGCCAGGGACGCGGCCGGCAACCAGTCCGCCGCGTCGCCGACGGCGTCGTTCACCACGCTCAGCGGCGGTGGCACCGGCGGCGGCTGCACGGCCACCGGCACCGTGCAGAGCCAGTGGGGCACCGGGTACGTCCTGCAGCCCGTAACCGTGACCAACACCAGCACGTCGACCAGATCGAGCTGGACGGTGACCTTCACGCTGCCGGCCGGCCACACGCTCACCGGCTCCTGGAACGCCGCGGTGACGGTCAGCGGCCAGACCGTGACGGCCAAGAACCTGAGCTACAACGGCACGCTGGCGCCCAACGCGAGCACGAGCTTCGGGGTGCAGGCGAGCCGGCCGAGCGGCAACACGTCCGTGCCGTCCGGGTACACGTGTGCCAACTGAACCGCCCGTCGTACGGCTGCGTATGAGGAGGTGAGGCGAAACATCATCCCTGCCTAACGACACCATCCCGCCCGGATGGGACGGACGCGGCCGGTACCTCCAGCCGGCCGCGTCCGTGTTTATGGCCTCTGCTCCGCAGAGGCGGGCTCGGTCGCTGCGAGCCGTCGCCTTCCCTCGTCGCTCCGGTCGCTTCGCTCCCTGCGCTCCTCAGTCCAGGCGACGGCGCTCCCTCGCACTTATCTGGCCTGGGTTTTTGCCGCTCCCGCAAAGCGTTGGCGGGCGGCGTCGATGGCGGATTCGTCCTGGAACTCGGCGAAGGCGGCCTCGTGGTAGCGGGCCGGGATGAGCCGCTTGACGCGGTCCGGATAGCCCACGCCCGGCTCCGGCACCCTGACCAGGGGAGGGATGCCGACGCGCACCGCGATCGGGCCCGCGGCCCGTACGGAGGTGGCCCAGTCGGTGCCGGCGCCGGTGACCGCGCACATGTGGTGGGCGTACACCCACTGCACCTGGACGAGGGAGGTCGCGTCGGGCGGATCGAACCCGAAGGGCTCCACGGCGCACACGACGCGCGAGTCGAAGTCGTGCCCGTGCGCGTGGTGCTCGTCGAGCGAGGACTGCTCGAGGATGAGCGTCACCTGGGCCGCGAGCTCCTGGTTCAGCTGGGACGACGGCTGGCGGGCGGCGAAAAACATCACCCCGGCCAGGGTCAGGCTGGCCAGGGTGACGAGTGCCGCGGCAAGCCCGCGACGTGACTTGATCACGGGCTGGTGCAGGTCAGGGCCGGGGCCGGGTTGGGGATCGAACCGGTGGCGTTGAAGCCGAACGTGGTGGTCGCGTTCGGCGCGAGCTGCCCGTTGTAGGTGGCGTTCTTGACCGCCACGTTGGGCGGCTGCCCGGACAGCACACCGTTCCATGGCGAGCCGTCGAAGCCCTGGCCGCCGGAGTAGGTCCACTTGACGGTCCAGCCGTTGATCGAGGAGGTGCTCGTGTTCTTCACGGTCACCTCGCCCTGGAAGTGGCCGGCCCAGCCGGTGTCGGTGGCCTTCCAGGTGGCGGTGCAGGCACCCGGGTTGGCCGTGGGCGTCACCGTGGGCGTCACCGTCGGGGTGGCGGTGGGTGTGCCCTGGCCCGGGCCGACGCCGGTGACCTCGCCCTTGCCGCCGTCGAAGACGACGTCGGAGCAGCTGTAGAAGTTCTCGTTGCTGTCGGAGCGGATCCAGTGCGTGTAGATGATGTGCCGGCCGGTCTTGCCGGACGGGAGCTGGGCGTTCCAGTAGTAGTAGTTGAGCGCGCCGGCGGGGCCGGTGTCGGGCGGGTTGGTGACGCTGCCGAACGGCTCCAGGTCGGACCACTTCAGCGGCCCGTTGGGGTTCCAGCCGTTCTTGGTGATGTAGTAGTTGAAGGCGCCGGGGTGCTTGGCCCAGTTGCTGTGCCGCATCTGGATGGTCGCGCCCGCGGTCAGGTGGGTCAGCGGCCAGTCGCTGCGCACCGCGTTGTAGGCCGAGAAGTCGTAGGGGCCGCCGGTGCCGCCGCTGCAGAGCTGCCCGTCGGGGATGAATCCGGTGGTCCGGCCGGCGCCGTCGGAGCGCAGCACCGCGAACCAGTTGTACAGCGGGGTCGTGCCGCTCTGCGAGACGGCCGCCGCGCACGCGGGGTTGTAGGGGATGATCTGGCCGTTCTCCCGCAGGCCGTCCTGCCAGCACAGGAACGTCCTCGCGCCGGGGAACATCGACACCCCGTGCGCCAGTGCCTGCGTGGGCACCATCAGGACAGTCGTGATCAGAACCATGACGGCGGTGATCGCCGCCGACTTGAATAACCTCATGGGGATTCCCTTGCGCTGACGACTGAGGAAACCTGCCCCACGAGCAGCCCGCCCGGCCAGCGCATTGAATCACGCCCCGCACGACGTCGACAACGCGCCGTGAAAGTTTCATTCGATCTTGGTCATAGCCGGTGCAGGCGCTACCCTGGGAGCGCTCCCATCAGGGGATGTGGCACGCGGCGTGCTTTGCGAGGGGTACGGACCGCGTATTAGAGGGGTACGGCGGGTGCTGCCGTACCCCTCCTCAATCGCGGTCCAGCGCGGCGTCGATGTCGTCGAGCCTGGCCTGCAGCTCGCTCAGGCAGGCGGGCGCGAGGCGACCCTCGCCGAAGCGGTCGGACAGCTTCTGGCGCAGGTTGTCCGTCCGCGACACCGACGGGCCGTGCGGTCCCACCGCGGCGTGCAGCACCTGTTTGAGGTCCAGCACCACGTCCGCGTCGGTCGCGCCGCACGGCGTCCTGGCCTCCAGCACCGTGTTGAAGCCGTTCACGGCCTGCTCGACGGTGGACGCCGCGGCCGGCGTGCTCTCGATGAGCCTGGCGGTCGGCGACGTCTTGACCGCCACCTCCGGCGGCTGCTGCGGCGGCTGCTGTTGCTGGAGCCCCGTCTGCTGGAACCACAGCAGGGCCGAGAGCGCGACGGCCGCCGAACCGGCGACCGTGAGGCCGCGTCTGACGTGCCGCCCGAGGCTCGCCGCGCCGAGCGCGGAGGTCAGCGCCGAGACGATCTCGGCCGCGGTCGGCCGCCGGTCCGGCCGGTCCGCCAGGCAGCGCTGGCAGAGCGAGGCCACGGAGTACGGCACGCCGGCGACGCGCGGCGGGGGATAGGTCCTGCGCGCCGCCTGGATCTCCTCCCACGTCGTCTCCGGGTACGGCGTCCGACCGGTGAGCATGGTGTGCAGCAGCACACCGAGGGCGTACACGTCGACCGCGGGATGGGTCGGCGCGCCGAGCAGCCGTTCGGGGGCGACGTAGGGAGGGGTGCCGCGGTCGTCGTCGGGGTCTCCGGCCCAGGCCGCGATGCCGAAGTCGAGCAGCTTGGGCCCGTCTGCGGTGAGCAGCACGTTCTCGGCCGTGACGTCCCTGTGGACCAGGCCGCGGGCGTGCCCGGCCATCAGGACCCGGGCCAGCCGCAGCGCGATGGCCGCGGCCTCGGTCCACGGCAGCGGCCCCTGCTCGATGCGCTCGGCCAGCGGCGTGCCGTCGAGCAGCGGCATCACCACGTAGGCGGCGACGCCGCCGTTCGTGGTGACGGTCTCGCCGTAGTCGTAGATGTCGATGGAGTCGGGATGGATGAACCGGGCGGCGGCGCGCGCCTCGCTGCGGGCGCTGAGGCGCTCGCCGCCGCCGGCATGAAGTGAGGCGGTGAGCACCTTGACGGCGATCATCCGGTGCAGCGACTGGTCGAAGGCACGCCAGATGACCGACATGCCCCCGCGGGCCAGCGGATCCAGCAACAGATACCTGCGGGCCAGTATGTCCCCCGGCTCAAGCCGACTCACGGACGACCAGTTCCGTAGGGAGTACGGGGTCGATCCCCGCGGCCCCCGTCAGGAGCAGCCGGGTGGCGACGGTGGCGAGCTCCTCGACGGGCTGGCGGATGGTGGTCAGGGCCGGGACGGTGTGCCTGGCGACCGGGGCGTCATCGAACCCGATCACCGCCACGTCCGCCGGCACCTTGCGCCCGGCCCTGCGCAGTGCCTGGATCGCGCCCGCCGCCATCAGGTCCGAGGCGACGAAGACGGCGTCCAGACCTGGGGCGTGGCGTAACAGCCACTGCATGGCGTGGGTGCCTGAGGCCGCGGTGAAGTCCCCGTAGGCCACGGGCACGTCGGGCGCGCCCGCCGACTGCAGGGTGCGTACCAGGCCCTCTAATCGGTCGCGCGCGCCGGGTAAGGACGGTGGCCCGCCGATGGCGGCGACGTTTCGGCGGCCGGATAACAGGAAGTGCTCCGCCGCCTGGCGGCCGCCGTCGAGGTTGTCCACGTCGGCGTACGGGAGTTTGAGGTCGTGTGGCGGGCGGCCGATGTTGCGGACCGGGACGCCCGAGGTGGACAGCTTGATCGCCAGGGGATGGCGCTCACGCGCGCCCACGATCAGCACCGCGCCGGAAAGTGCGGGCAGTACGGATGACGTGGGCGTGACGGTGGTCACCATGAGGTGGGTGCCGTGTTCGGCGATCACGGCTCCTGCGGCGGACAGGAGCCGTGCGTAGTAGGGCTCGGAGAACAGGCGTGGGAGGTGGTCGCAGATCACCGCCGTGACGCCGTCGGCCATGGTCTTGGCGGCCGTTCCCCGGGGGGCTCGTTGGCGGACGTATCCCATGCGGGACACGGCGTCGTAGACTTGCCGGCGGGTCGAGGTACTGACCCGCACCGAGCCCGTGAGGACTCGAGATGCGGTCGCGGGGGAAACCCCTGCAGCGGCCGCCACCTGTGCCAGTGTGGGCTGCTCGGTCATGGAGCACCTCGCGGAAAGATCCTGGGAGCGCTCCCACGTTACCAATGTTTCGGCGCTGTTAATAGGGCCTTTGCTAGGAGTGCGTCCCACTGTGCGGACGCACTCCGAATTTGCTCAGCTAGAGGCCCTGGTAACCGACAGTTGTTTTTGTGCCGAACGCCGATCGCGCAATATTTACATGTCTGTTTTCGCCGTATCCGGTCAGTGAGTCACGGTCGTGTCGATCTGCGCCTCGTCGAGCCCACCGTCCGTGTCGTCCGGCTGGGGGCGCACCGGCTGCTGGGGCTGGCAGCTCGAACCGCAGCCGCCGAAGCGCGCGGTGTTCACCGGGGTGAAGTCCGTCGCCGGGATGCCCTTGAGCGCGGACAGCATGGTGTCCTTCCAGATCGGCCCGGGGATGGAGGCCCCGAAGACCGAGCCGTAGTACCGGCCGCCGATGGTGATGTTGTTCAGCTTGTGCGTCACCGCGCCGCGCGGGTCACCGATGCTGACCGCTCCCGCGAGGTCGGGGGTGAACCCGGCGAACCAGGCGGTGGACTGCTCGTCCGTGGTGCCGGTCTTGCCGGCCGCCGGCCGGCCGATGCCGCCGACGCCCTTCATGGTGCCCTTGGTGAACACGCCGGAAAGGATGCTCGAGGCGGCGTCCGCGACCTCCGCGTCGAGCGCCTGCTTGCACTTGGGCTTGTAGTTCGTGACCTTGCCGTAGCGGTCCTTGATCGAGGAGATGGCCATCGGCTCGCAGTACTTGCCGCGCGCGCCGATCGCGGCGTACGCGTTGGCCACGGTCACCGGGTCCATCTCGTTGATGCCGAGCGTGAACGTCTCGTACTCCTGCAGGGGCAGCCCGTCGGAGCGCTCGATGCCCAGCGACTTGGCCGTCTTGACCACGTTGCACAGGCCCACCTTCTGCTCCAGCGCCATGAAGAAGGTGTTGACCGAGCCCCAGGTGCCGGTGGCCAGCGACTTGAAGCCACCGCCGCCGCCCTCGGCGTTGGTGACGGTGAAGCTGGGCTCGCCCATGTTCTGGCCCTTGCAGTTCTTGAACGACCAGTAGGCGGGAGCGCGGTAGCCTTCGCCCACCGAGATCCCCTCATTGATCTTCATTCCCTGCTTGAGCGCGGTGAGCAGGGTGAACGTCTTGAACGTCGAGCCCGCCTGGAAGCCGGTGCCGCCGCCGTGCACCGCGTTGGCGACGAGGTTGTAGGACATCTCGTTCTTGCGCTTGTTGGTGCCGTACTTGCGGCTGGCGGCCATGGCCTTGATCGCGCCCGTGCCCGGCTGGACGAGCGCCTCGGAGGCGACCGGGTTGTCGGAGGCGTGTACGTGCTTCTTGATGGCCAGCTCGGCGGCCTTCTGCATCTTCGGGTCGAGCGTGGTCTGGATGGTCAGACCGCCCCGGTTGAGGAACTGGGTCCTGATCTTCTTCGTCGCGCCGAAGTCCTTGTTGCTGAGGATCTCGTTGCGGACGTACATGCAGAAGTACGGGTAGTCGCTGGCCTCGCAGCCACCGGGCAGCAGGGTGCCCTTGTAGCCGAGCTTGGTGGCCTTGGCCTCGGTGGCCTGCTCCGGCGTGATCTTCTTCAGCTCGGCCATCCGGTCGAGCACGACGTTGCGCCGGGACAGCAGCCGGGCCTTGAACTCCTTGCCCCGGCTGGGGTCGGTCTGCAGCGGGTCCTGCACGGCGCCGGCCAAGGTCGCGGCCTGGGCCAGGGTCAGGTCGGCGGCCTTCACCCCGAAGAAGCGCTTGGCGGCCGCCTCGATGCCGTAGGCCCGGGCGCCGAAGTACGCGATGTTCAGGTATTTCTCGAGGATCTCGTTCTTGGTGTACTTCTCCTCGATCGCCATCGCGTACCGCAGCTCGTTGAGCTTACGGGCGTAGCTGGCCTCGAGGGCCGCGTTCTTCTCCTTGGTGGTGCTGGCCGAGTTGAGCAGCACCTGCTTGACGTACTGCTGGGTGATGGACGAGCCGCCCTGGGCGATGCCGCCCGAGGTGAGGTTCTTGGCCAGGGCGCGGATGGTGCCCTCGATGTCGATCGGGCCGTGCTCGTAGAAGCGGTAGTCCTCGATCGAGATGATGGCCGTCTTCATGATCTCGGCGATGTCGTCGAGCTTGACGTTCTCGCGGTACTCCTCGTAGAACGTCGCGATCGGCTTGCCCGTGGCGTCGAGCACCGTCGTCTTCTCCGCGAGGGGCGGCTCCTTGAGGTCCCGCGCCTTGAGGCCTAGGTCCTCGGATGCCGAGACGAACATCGCTCCGGTGCCTCCGACCGCGGGCAGCGCGATGGCCGCGGCGACCACACCAGCCGCTGCCGCCGCCCCGGTCAGGCGCGCGATACTCGACATACGGGAACCCATGGTGGTAAAACCTCCCCCTCGTGGCATTAGGGTGCATCCTAAACCCCGCCATGACGTGCTCTCGGTAAAAGCTTGGACGCCGCTTGAAGCGAGTTTGTTCGCGCGGGAAGCGGGATTTTTCCGTCTCTGGCGTTGTAACGCCGGATCGTGCTGGGTGGGGCGCCTGTGGCACGTGTGACGATCTTCAGTTTCTGCCAGGTGCGGGCAAAGAAGCGTGTTGACACGGGGGTGGGCGTCCGCCCGTCTGGCAATGTCTGTTTCCTACCGGTCGTGGTGGGGGGACTTATGCGTCGTGTCGGAGATGGCGAGCATTTCGATCGGTTGCTCGCCGCTGCGAGGACATATTGGGGCGAGAGCCCCAGCGGTGAGAGCTGCGTCGTGGCCGAGGCGTTCGACCAGGACATCAGAGTCGTGGTACGGACGCTCATGGTCGCGAAGGCGGTCTGCGAGCTGCTCTCTGCACGGCTGTTCGCGCTGGTCGAGCCGGAGTGGCGGAGGCTGGCGGAGATGTTCGGGGCCGAGGGGGACGGGCGACCGCGGGTGCCGCCGGCCGCGCTGGTCACCAGCCGGGCGGATCCGTACGTGACCAGGGACATCCCGGTCGTGCACGTCCACGGGACGGGGTCGCTGAAGGCGTACGCGATCTTCCCCGACCAGGGGCCCTGCTCGTTCCGCGAGGAGCTGCCGGCCAGGGTCGGCGCGTTCTTCGAGCGGCACGTCTGGCCGTACCGGGACACGATCAGGCCGGGCGCGGAGCGGACGGCCTGGCGGGCCAAGAGCGGCTACCAGATCCGCACGGAGACCGAGCGCCGCCAGCTGCGCGACTACGGCTGCGCCCGCCTGGGCCTGGACCCGAAGCGGCCGACCATCGCGGTCTTCGGCCACACGCCGGGGGAGGACACCGAGCTGTTCCAGTCGACGGTGGACTTCGCCTCGTCGGACCCGTCGGCGAACTGGCTGTTCCTCGATCCCGTCGGCTACCCGCACTCCCGCGTGAGGTGCGTGACGGGCGCCCTGTCCACGAACCTCCTGTGGAGCATGGCGGACGTGTGCGTCACGTTCAGCGACAGCGACCTGCCCGCGTTCGGCATCCCGGTCGTCCAGGCGGGCTGGTCGGTGGGGAGCGCCTGCGGCGGCGCGTACGTGGCCCGCGACCCGTCGGACATCCGCCTGTGGCTGGACGAGGCCATCGCCAAGCACGAGAAGGGCGAGTCCATCCTGGAGCCCGAGCAGCGCGACCGCGCCCGCCTGTGGCTCTGGCTGCGCCGCTGCGGCGCGGACGTGCCCACCCAGCTCCTGCCGCACTGGGAGTACGGCGTCGACTACGCGCGTGCGCTGGCCGTCAACCTGTGGCACGTGGAGCGCGACGGCGACCCTCTCTACAGCGCGGTCGCCCGCATGTGGACCAGGCGCGAACCCATGCTCACGCGGTTCGACTTCCACGACCCGGCGGGGCCGTTCATCAGGAACACCTTTGACCGGTTCCCGCGGTTCGGCGATGTCGTCCGTCACGACGAAGACCCCATGAGCAGCTTCCACGAGCCGGAAGAGTCGTCATTCACGAGGAGTACCCCATGAGCACCCCAGGATCCGCCACCGAGCTGGACCAGCTGATCCTCCCCGCGATCCCGCCCGTCCACCTGCGCAGCGGCCAGATCGCCGCGCTGCAGGTGACCGACAGGCTGCAGCGGGGCAGCTCGATCGTGGGCAGGTTCGAGACCTCGGGCCTGGCTGGGTTCAAGGTCTCGGCGCAGGGGCGCGCGCTGCGGGTGCTGGTGTCGCTGTCGACCGACGAGCGGTCAGTGAGCGGCTGGTACGCCGGCAAGACCGACGTGGTCGTCTCGCAGCCGCGCCTGGTGCAGGTGCGCTCCCAGGGGCGGCTGCGCCAGTGCGTGCTCCTCAGGGGGCGGCGGGCGCACGCCCAGGTGGCCTTCGACCTGACGGCGGAGGAGATCCCCGACGACGGGCTGGTCTGCGTCGAGGTGCTCGACATCATGGAGGGCGACGGCGTCAGCGAGGAGTTGCGCCAGGCCGTGTCAGGGCACGTCGTGGCCGACGGCGCGGCCGGGCTGCGGCTGGACAAGGTGGTGTTCGAGGAGCCGCCGGCGGTGGACTTCGACCCCGACACGCTCGACGGGTTGCGCTGCGAGGTGTCCTCGCTGATCAGCGCGGGCGGCCTGGCCAACCGCGGCCGGCAGGGCACGCGCGTGCTGCGCGCGGGCATGTTCGTGGTCAACCCGGTGCTGAAGGACACGTTCGGGTCGAGCGGCCGCGTCACGTTCAGGCTGGGCACGAAGGCGGAGCCGGCCAGCCTCATCCCGGCGACGTGGCGGCGGGTCAACAGCGAGCTGCGCTGGATGCGCCACGCCACCAGGAAGCTGCTGGGCATCGCGGCGCCGCCGGTGGAGCGCGTCTTCAGCATCAGGGACGGGGACGTGGGGCTGCCCGAGCAGCGCACGGACGGCAACATCACCGAGCTCACGCTGCCCAGCCCCACGAACTCGCCGTACCTGGTGGTCATGGGCCAGTGCCTGGGCGCGGTGCCGACGCTGGAGTCCGGCGCCGCGCACTAGTACGGGTGTGAACCATCCCTGCTCGAATAAACTGCGGGATCATGGGCGACGCGGTCGAGAGGATCATCGAGGAGTGGCGGCGCGAGCGGCCTGACCTCGACCTGACGGCCATGGGCGTCTTCGGGCGGCTCGCCCAGGTGATGCGCGTGCTGGAGCCGCGGGTCGACCGGGTTCTCACCGAGCGCGGGCTGCGGCAGGGGGAGTTCGACGTGCTGGCCGCGCTGCGCCGGGCCGGGCCGCCGTACACGTTGATCCCGTCGGAGCTGTCGGCGGTGCTGATGATGTCGCGGGCCGGCATGACCAACCGGCTCGACCGGCTGGAGGCGGCGGGGCTGGTCGAGCGCAGCCTCGACCCCGCCGACCGGCGCAGCTTCCACGTCCGGCTGACCGACGAGGGCCTGCGGATCATCGACGAGACGCTCACCGAGCACGCCGCCAACCTGGCCCGCCTGGCCTCCCCGCTCACTCCCGAGGACGCCGAGACGCTCGCCGCGATCCTGCGCAAGCTGCTGGAAGGGCCGCTCGGTCACCCGGAGCTCTAAAAAATCGCGATAATCCGTGATATCCCCGCTCCTGGGGAAGTCGTTCTAGGTGAGGAACGGCTTGTACATCGAGACGATCCGGCACCTCCATTGCACGGTCCTGCGCGCCGGAGGCGAGCTCGACCACGCGGGCCGGGTCCGCTTCAGTGCCTGTATCAACGCTGTGTGGGACTGGAGCGTGGGACCCGTGCTCGTGTTCGATCTTGCTGATCTGGATTTTTACGACTCGTCCGTCATTGGGGTGCTGGCGATGGCGATGCAGCGGATGGAGGAGCAGGGGACCGGCCGGATCATCCTGGTCCGGCCTTCTGACCATCTGCTGTCGGTGCTGCGGCTGACCGACCTGCTGTCGCGGGTGGAGCTGCGGGAGAGCGTCGAGGAGACGGTGGCGGAGCTGATGCTGGACGACTCCGCCCGCGGCTCCCCGCCGTCCCCGTACCCGCGCTTCTCGACCCCGGGCCCCCGCCCCTGACGCCCACCCGCTTGCGGTGGCGCGGGGGTCAGAGGCCGTACGCCTCCAGCAGGCGCAGCCACACCTCGCTGACCGTCGGGAAGGACGGGACGGCGTGCCAGAGGCGCTCCAGCGGCACCTCGGCCGTCACCGCGATCGTGGCGCCGTGCAGCAGCTCGGCCGTGCCCGGCCCGACGAACGTGACGCCGAGGAGCACCTTCCTGTCCTCGTCCACCACGGCCCTGGCGCGGCCCCGGTAGCCGTCGCCCAGTAGATAAGCCCCGGTGACCGAGCCCAGCTCGTAGTCCACCACGCGCACCCGGAACCCGTCCTCGCGGGCCGCCGCCTCGGTCCTGCCGACCGCGCAGACCTGCGGGTCGGTGAAGACGACCTGCGGCGCGCCGAACCCGTCCGCCAGATCCCGCATCGCGGGCAGCTCGTCGCCACGCGCCCGCGCGGCGATCACGTCACCGCAGACCCTGGCCTGGTACTTGCCCATGTGCGTGAGCAGCGCGCGCCCGTTGACGTCGCCGACCGCGTACAGCCAGCCGCCGGGGACGCCGGTCGCCCGCATGCTGTCGTCCACCTCGACGTACTTCCCGTCGGCCAGGCCGACCGTGCCGAGCCCGATGTCGCCCGTCGCGGGCCGGCGGCCGGTCGCGACCAGCAGTTCGTCGGCCTCCACCGGAGGACCCTCGGACAGGTGGACCGTCACCTTCCCGCCGCGCTCGGGGCGCTCGATCCTGGCGGCGTCGGTACGGGTGCGCACCTCGATGCCCGCCTCCGCGAACGACTCGGCCAGGAGCTCTCCCGCGAACGGCTCCATCCTGGCCAGCAGCCCGCCGCCGCGTACCAGCACGGTCGTCTGCCGCGCGCCGAGCCCGTGCATGGCCTGGGCCATCTCGCAGGCGACCACGCCGCCGCCGAGCACGGCCAGCCGCTCGGGGACGGAGCGGGCAGCGGTCACCTCATGGCTGGTCCAGGGCTCCGCCTCGACCAGTCCGGGAACCGGGGGGAGGGCCGCCGTGCTGCCGGTGGCCAGGACGACGGCCTGCCGGGCCGTCAGCACCCGTTCGCCGCCGTCCTCGGTGGTGACGCGTACGCGCTTGGGGCCGTCGAGCCGCCCGTGCCCGCGTACGAACTCGGCCGGCACGCCCTCGACCCACCCCACCTGCCCGGAGTCGTCGTAGTTGGAGACGGCCTCGTCGCGCCGGGCCAGCACGGCCTCCACGTCGACGGGCTCCAGCGTCAGCCCGGGGACCCGCGCCACCTCGCCCATCAGGTCGACCGGCCGCAGCAGCGCCTTGCTCGGGACGCATGCCCAGTAGGAGCACTCGCCGCCGGCCAGCCGCTCCTCGACGATCGCCGCGGTCAGACCGCCGCGGACGGCCCGGTCCACGACGTTCTCACCGGCGGGACCGGCACCGATCACGATGACGTCGAACTCGTCAGCCACCACGCCTCCAGAAGCACTCGCTTTATGAGATGAACTCTTTCATGCCGCCGTCGCGGCCATGCCGAGGACGGGCCGGTTGGGCGCGCCCCCCTCTGTCCCTTACATCCCTCCTCCACCGCTCGTCACACTCGTCTTCACGTCGCGTTCACCCGGCGGCCGTAGCGTGCCCGCATGGCGGATCGTTACCCGACGTCGGTGCCGTACCGGCAGCGGACGGACGGCTACAACACGTACCGGATCCCCGCGGCGGTGGTGACGAAGGCGGGCACCGTGCTGGCGTTCGCGGAGGGGCGGCACGCCTCTGCCGGGGACTCCGGCCACATCGACGTCGTGCTCAGGCGCTCCACGGACGGCGGCAGGACCTGGGGCGCACTGCAGGTGGTCGCCACGGAGCCGCGCCGGGGCACCGCGGGCAACCCCGCGCCCGTGGCGCTGGCCGACGGGCGGATCGTGCTGGTCTTCGTCAGGCAGGGGCCGCAGGCCACCGAGGACAAGATCCGGCGCGGCCAGGTGGCGGCGGCCGACGGGCGGCGGGTCTTCGTGCAGGTCAGCTCGGACGACGGGGTCACGTGGTCGGCGCCTCGCGAGATCACCGGCAGCGTGAAGCGCTCCGAGTGGCGCTGGTACGCGACCGCTCCGGGGCACGCAGTCGCGCTGCGCAGCGGGCGGATCGTGGTGCCCGCCAACCACTCGCTGCCGCCCGGCGGGTCCGACAACGGGACCGAGGGCAAGTACAACGGAGGCCACGGGCTGCTGAGCGACGACGGCGGCCAGACCTGGCGCATCGGGTACGTCGACGACAATCCGGACGGATACGTCAACGTCAACGAGACCACGGCCACCGAGCTGCCGGACGGGCGCCTCTACCTCAACACGCGCACCGAGTCCACCGCCCCCGGTACCAGGGCCGACGCCTACTCGGCCGACGGCGGCCAGACCCTCCTGCTGCCCTTCCGGTCGCAGGCGGGGCTGGTGGGGCCGGTGGTGGAGGGCAGCACGCTGTGGTGCTCGTCGCCGGACGTGCTCCTGTTCTCGGGGCCGGCCGCTCCGGACGCGCGGGCGCTGATGACGGTACGCGCCAGCGACGACCTGGGCGTGACCTGGCGGGTCGCGCACACGGTCTCGGGGCTGCCGGCGGCCTACTCCGACCTGGTCCGGGTGGACGGGGACACGGTAGGCCTGCTGTTCGAGACCGGCGACTTCGGCCCGTACGAGAGCATCGCCTTCCGCCGCCTCCCCATCGCCGAACTCGCCCCCTGATCCAACAAGCGCTGACCCGTCAGGCGCGCAGCGGGTTGGGCAGCCTGGTCCAGCTGTCGCCGGGCGGCGCGCCCTCCAGGCGGCTGAGCAGGTGGGCCTTGACCGTGAGGTGCGGGCCGAACAGGGCCCCGCGGTCCTCGGCGCACAGCAGCTCGCCGGACGCGTCGCGTGCGGCGGCGGCCACGAGGTCCCAGAGGCGGGACTCGGCGGCCCGGTCGCCCTGGCAGAACAGCGCGATCAGGCTGCCGAACGTGGTGCCGACGAGCCCGCCGAAGAGCTTGGCGTGCAGCGTCCCGGGGTCGTCGGTGAGCAGCCGGGCGCTGACCGGCGGGACCTCGATCCCGTGGCGGGCGAGCCTGGCGGGGCTGATCCTGACGTCGGCCAGGTCGCGGTAGACCAGCCGGCGCGGGATGCCGTCCCGGTCGAGCTCGACCAGCAGGTTCTGGCCGTGCGCCTCGAGCGCCACACCGAGCGCCAGCAGGCCCAGGGTGTCCCTCCATGTCAGGCGGGCGAACGCGGCCAGCCAGGCCGCCGGGTCCCGCACCGTCGCGCGGGTGACGGCGCCGACGGGGATCGCGTTCCCGGTCGGCTCGCGGAGCATGGCCGACACGTCGGGGCTGTAATCGCCGTTCACCTTCCCGGCGGCGCCGGCCAGGTAGCGGGCGATGCCGAGCCGCCCGCCCAGCCGGGCGGACAGGGTGGAGAGCAGGTCCGACAGGTGGACGCAGTCGCGTATCGAGCCGGGGGAGATGTCCCTGACGCCGGAGGTCATCCGGGTGCTGAACGCCGTCTTGACGTGCGGGCCGCCGTCGAGGGGGGCGAGGGTCCGTACGGACATCAGCGGGCGGGCCGGGACGGCGCCCGCGACGTGCGGTCGCAGGCCCAGCGCGGGCAGGACATGGGCGCTCTGCCAGGGATGTACGGGGAGCAGGAGCCGGTCGCCGTCCGTGAGCGCGGCCGGCCACGGGCCCGAGACCAGGCAGTCCGCGGCGGGCAGCGCGAGCAGGTCCAGGTGGACGACGGCGCGGTGCTCCGGCATGTAGGTGAGCTGCTCCGCCACGGAGACGCCGGGGCGGCTGCGGCAGCCCGGGTGGTAAGGATGGCCGTCCACCACGCTCTGCTCGTACTCCTCCGGGGTGGCCGGGACGCGGGCGGGCTCCGCCCGGGACAGCGCCAGCGAGGCCACGCTGTTGTCCAGGTCCTCGACCAGCCCGGCGGTGCCGGGCAGGCCGAGGGCGGCCAGCAGCTCGGCGGGGTGGGTGTGGGGGTGGCCGTCCAGCCAGAGCGCCGGCTCGCCCCCGAGGTCGTACGGCTCCCGCGCCCGCCCGGTGAGCACGCGGCCGTCCGCCAGCGCGACGCGGGCCTGTCCCCGCGTGCCCGCGAGGCCGGGGAGCGGTTCGTGGAGGAGGCTGCGCCAGAGGCGGCCGAGCACGGCGGCCCGCGCGTCCGGGAGGGCCGCGATGTACGCCGCCGAGAGGTCCGGGCGCACCAGGGAAAGGTCGGCCGCGAATTCCGCCTCCCAACGCCTCATATTTCCCACCATTTCCAGAAAATCCACCCAGTGGCTACCCTGTTGGCACCAATAGGGACAAAGGGTAGGGATAAGGTCGCCATGGCACCTACCGACGGCCTTCTTCCTCTCCCGCGAGAGGCATGGACAGACGGCGCAGACCTCGCGATGACGGCACTGCTCAACTGCCTGATCCGCGAAGTGGCCCGGCCCGCGTGCGCCGGCGCCTTCCTGCTGCCCGCGACCGATCAGCTCCTGCGCGTCACCGGCGGGCGGTTCCCGGACCGGGCCGAGCAGCGGACTCCCGACGGCTGGCGCCCGCTCTCCCTGGACGACCTGGTCGCGCTGACGGCCGCCGAACTGCGCGCGGGGACCGGGGTCGACAACGACACGCTGCCCGCCGAGATCACGCACAGCCGGGACGTCATGGCCGCCCTGCTGGCCGCCAGGCGGGCCGCGACGCCGCCCGCGGACCTCTACCTGCGTTCCGAACAGGCCCTGGTCGCGGGCCATCGCTACCACCCCGCGCCCAAGGCCCGCGGCGGGTCCGGTCCCGGGGCCTGGCTCCCGTACTCGCCGGAGGCGCACGCGAGCTTCGCGCTGCCGCTGTTCGGCGTGCCGGCCGAGCAGCTGGTGGAGGTGGGGGAGGCCGGCGCGCTCGACCGGCTGGGGCCGCCTCCCGGCGACGGCCTGGCCCTGCTGCCCGCGCATCCCTGGCAGGTGGAGCTGCTGGGCGGCCCGCCGCTGCGCCAGGTGGGCGTCACCCGGGTCCTCGCGTCGCCGACCTCGTCGATCCGTACGGTGTACCTGCCCGAGCTGGACCTGTTCTGCAAGTTCAGCCTGGACGTGCGGATCACGAACGACATCCGGCGGCTGTGGCTGCGCGACCTGAACAGGCTGGCCGTGGTCGCCGAGGTCGTCGGACAGGCGTTCGACGACCTGCCCGACCACGTGGCGCGGCCCGCCGTACTGCGCGACCGCGGCTACCGCAGCGCCGAGCTGGACCGGGACGGCGGGGAGGCGCTGGCGGTGATCGTCCGCGACGGGCTGCGCGAACACGTGCGCCCGGGGCTGACGGTGCTGCTCGCCGCGGGGATCAGCGAGGGCTTCCCCGGCAACCCGATCGACGGGCTGGGCGAGGAGCTGGCGCTCGTGTGGTGGGAACGGTACCTCGACCACGTGGTGCCCCCGCTCCTGCACGCCTATTTCCGCCATGGGGTCGTGCTGGAGTGCCACCTGCAGAACGTGCTGATCGCTGTGGACGAGCGCGGGCTTCCCGAGCAGGCCGTCTTCCGCGACCACGAGGGGGTCAAGCTCGTCGCGGAGCGGCACCCGTCGCTGAAGGGCGTCGGGAGTGCGCGGGCTTGGGAGCGGCTGGTGTACTGCCTGGTGACCAACAACCTCTGCGAGATCGCGGGAGCCCTGGCCGAGCGTCATCCGGGGCTGTGGGGGGAGCTGTGGGCACGGGCCAGGACGGTGTTCACGGGGTGCGGCAAGGATCACGGGGACCCGGACGAGCTCCGCGATCTGCTGGCCGCCACGCACATCCCGGCCAAGGCCAACCTGCTGCTGCGCTGGCTGAACGCCGGGGGCGGCGACATGCGGGCTGTGCCCGTACCCAACCCCCTGGCCCCGTGACGCATAGCGGGGCGGCCGGGGGGCGTCTGAGGGGGTGATGACTATCCCCTGGAGGTGATCGTGGACGTCGCGGACGAGCAACGTTTCCGCGAGTTCGTCTCTGCGCGCTCCCCCGCACTCATGCGACTCGGGTTCCTGCTCACCGGTGGTGACCAGCACGCGGCCGAGGACCTGGTGCAGACCGCGCTGGCGAAGCTGGCGAGCCGGTGGCGGCGGGTGGAAGCGCCTGAGGCGTACGCCAAACAGATCATGTACCGCCAGCAGATCAGCTGGTGGCGGGCGAGCACGCGGCGCGGCGAGGTCGTGCAGGCGGCGCCGCCCGAGCTGGCGGACCGGGACCTCAACCACCAGAGCGAGCTGCGCATGGTGTTGCGGTCGGCGCTGGCGCGGCTGACGGCGCGGCAGCGCACCGTGCTGGTGCTGCGGTATTTCGAGGACCTGCCCGAACAGGACGTCGCGCGGGCGCTGGGCTGCTCCGTCGGCACGGTCAGGAGCACGGCGCACAGGTCGCTGGCCCGCCTGCGCGAGATCGCCCCCGAACTGGCCCGGGAACTGGAGGTGGCTCAATCGGCATGGTGGTGCTGGCCGCGGGGCTGGTGGTGGCGATCGCCGTGTTCGCCGTGGGCCTGCGCGGCACCGCGCCGGCCGTACGTGACCCGCAGGCCACCATGCACGCGGCCACCGGCGTCACGCTGCCCCCTCGCCCGTCGCCCGCGCCGACCGACGTGCGGACCGACACGGAGCACATTCCCCCGGTCAAGCTGATCGCCGCGGGCCGCATGGCCGTGTCCGCGTACTACACCACCCGCCGGGAGCGGATCTCGGACAACGAGCAGCGGGTCGTGTACAGGTGGTCGCTGTACGACCCGCGCACCGACGGCTACGAGGAGACCTCGTGGGCCTGGGTGGACGTGGCCCCCGGACTGCAGGTCGCCGCCGTGCTGGATGGGGAGCTGATCAGCAGGCGGCTGGGCATCCTCGACCTGAACACCCGGCAGATCCTGAAATGGATCGACCTGGAGCACCCGGTGGGGTCGGTCACATGGTCCCCCGACGGCACCAAGGTCCTGGCCACGGCGTACTCCAGCTATCCGAACATCCTGCAGGGGAAGGGCGACCAGGCGGAACCGATCGGGAGCCCCCGTACCGGCTACTACGTCGTCGACGTCGAGGCCGGCACGGCCAACTACCACGAGTTGCCGCCGATGGGCGCCGGGACGTTCGCCGGAGACGGACAGCCCTCCAACATGAACAGCCGCCAGGACCTCGGCTGGAGCCTGGACGGCACGCTGATCTGGGCGCCCACTGACACCAGCCCGGACCGGGTGTTCTACACCCTCGACGGCGAGCAGACGGAGTGGCCAAAGGGGGACCGATACGTGGACTACTCGCGTATCTCGGCGACCTCCCCGAACGGCCGCCTGGTCCTGGGCCCCGACGGCAGGCCGGCCAAGATCATGGATGCGGGGACGGGCCAGGTGGTCGGGCAGTTGAAGCTGCGGCTGCACGCCTGGGCCGACGACGACAACGTCATCGCCCTGGGGTGCGCCGGGTCGTGCGAGAGCAAGTTCGACAGCGGGCTGGTCCTGGTGAGCGTGGACGGTCAGCGGATGACGCAGCTCGGCGCGAACCGCTGGTCCGACCCGGACGGCTCCTGGCAATGGGTGCTCACTCCTAGGTAACTGGATCGATCGTTCTCGAATGTGGTAGCTTGACGCCGTGGCAAGGAGCAAGGAGTTCGATCCCGAGGTCGCGTTGCAGAAGGCCCTGGAGCTGTTCTGGGAACGCGGATACGAGGCGACGTCGATGGCGGACCTCGTGGAGCACCTCGGGATCGCGCGGGCGAGCATCTACGGCACCTTCGGCGGCAAGCGCGAGCTCTACCTGAAGGCGCTGGAGCGCTACCTGGAGCAGCACAACGTCGTCGAGCGGCTGTCGCGGCCGGGGCCCGCGCTGCCCGCCGTCCGGGCCTTCCTCGACTCGTACGTCGCGGAGTGCCTGGCCGACGAGCTGCGGCGGGGCTGCATGGTGGTGAACACGGCGGTGGAGTTCGCCTCGCGCGACGCCGCCGTGTCCCGCAAGGTGGCGGAGAGCTGGGCGGGGCTGGAGACCATGCTCGCCGCCACCCTGGTCAGGGCGCGGGCGCAGGGCGAGATCCCGGCGGAGAAGGACCCGTACGCGCTGGCCAGGTTCCTGCTCGTGCTGCTGCAGGGCATCAGGGTGCTCGGCAGGGCCGACCCCGACCCGCGCCGCCTGCGCGACGCGGTCGACCAGGCCATGGTCGCCGTCCAAATTTGAGAACGATTGGTATGGAATAGATGAGTCGTTTTGAGGGCAAGGTCGCCCTGGTCACCGGTGCGAGCGGCGTCCTGGGACGGGCCGCGGCGCTGGCGTACGCGGGTGAGGGCGCCTCCGTGCTGGTCGCGGGGCGTGACACGGCCAGGCTGGCCGAGGTCGTGAAGCTGATCGAGGAGCGAGGCGGGCGGGCGAGCGCCTTCGCCGTGGACATCACGCGGTCGGCCGAGGTCGCCGCCATGGTCGACGCCGCGGTCTCCCGGTACGGCGGGCTCGACGTCGCGCTCAACGCGGCCGGCGTCTTCGGCATGCTCGCGCCGCTGGCCGACTACGACGAGGACGTCTGGGACACCGCCCTCGCGGTGAACCTCAAGGGCGTGTTCCTGTCGATGAAGCACGAGATCGCCCACATGCGCGCCCACGGCGGCGGGGTCATCGTCAACGTGGCCTCCAACCTCGGCGCGCACTGGCGGTTGCCCGGGGCAGCCGCGTACGCCGCCTCCAAGGCCGGGGTGAGCTTCCTGACCCGCACCGCCGCCCGCGACCACATCGCCGACGGCGTACGGATCAACGCCGTCAGCCCCGGCCCGATCGACTCGCCCATGGCCACACGGCCCGGCGAGACCCGGGAGGAGCGGGACGAGCGCATGAGGGGCGCGCTGCCGATCGGCCGGGTCGCCACGCCCGAGGAGGTCGCCGCGGCGGCGCTGTGGCTGTCGTCGCCGGAGTCGAGCTTCGTCGTGGGCCAGGACCACGTGATCGACGGCGGCGCCACCGCCTGACTGGTCATCCTGCTCGATCACGGGCTCTGCCCCGCCGTCCGTTCGAGTTGGCCCTGCCGCGCGTTTCCTCCTCCAGATGCTCGAACAACTCCGGCAGGGTCGCGCCGCACCGTACGTTGGACAGCGGGCTGTGCTCGGACACCAGAACGGTGCGGATGGCTATGTAGCCGCCTCCGGCGCCTTCGATGATCTCCCAGCCGGGAATCCTCCTGATCGCCGTCACGGCACGCCCGCTACGATGTCGGCCCACACGACGCGATGGCCCTCCTCGGTGACGTGCGCGCCGCATCTGGCGCTCAGCCGGGCCACGATGCCGAGGCCACGACCCGACTCCTCCATGGGGCCCAACTGGCGAGGGACGAAGCGCGGCTCCGGTTCCGGAGCGCCCGGGTCGATCACCTCAAGGCGGACGAAGCCGTCGCCGAAGCCCAGCCGGACCCTGACCCAGTCGCGCCGCCTGCCGCCCGGGACGTGCTGGATGACGTTGGCCACCAGTTCGGAGACGATCTGGAGCGCGTCGGAGCGGACCGTCGGATGGCTGTCGGTGAGCCAAAGCCCGGTCGCCTGCCGCGCCTGCCACGACGTCTTGTCGTTTCGGCGCAGCGTCGTATCGCGCCATAGGACGACATCGGCGAGCTCTGCTGATGTGGTTCTTGCCCGCACAAAATCACCGCCTTTGTTCTGTTGTGCCGGTATTTGGCTCGGACAACAGGCTGAGCATGTGTCTGGAAGCACTCCCCAGAGTGCCGCCGCCGGGCTAATTTGTAATCGGCACGTCACAGTCCGTTTCCAGACGGACGTGCTGGCGCTTGTCCGGGTCCTGAGAAAGGGCAATGGCATGACGACAGAGGTTTACGGCGAGGTACTGAAGAAGGCACGTAACGCGGCAGGTCTTTCCCAGACGGCTCTGGGAGACCTGCTCTCATGCAGCGAGAGCCTGGTCGGCCTGATCGAGCGCGGTAAGCGGAGGCCGAGCAAGAAGTTCACCCTGGCGGCCGAAGCGGTTCTGGGGCTGAACGGGGAGCTCTTCGGGCTCCTGCCCAACACAACGGTCATGTCCACTCCGAAGTGGTTCAGCGAGTGGCCGAAGGTGGAGGAGAAGGCGCACACCATACGAACGTGGCAACCGCTCGTGGTCCCGGGGCTCCTCCAGACGGCTCGCTATGTACGTGCCATCCTCTCTGTCGCACCGTGGGCCACCGAGCAGTGGGTCGAAGCAGCCGTCGAAACGCGGCTTCGGCGGCAGTCCGTGTTCGAGCGCGAGAATCCACCCATGTACTGGGCTCTGATCGACGAATGCGTGCTCCTTCGGCCGGTTGGCGGAAAGGAGGTGATGCGCGAGCAGCTGAGGCATTTGCTAAAGATGGCCGAGCGGCCCAATGTCTCGTTCCAGATCGTGCCACTGGAAGTGGGTGCCACAGCAGGTGTGCTCGGAGGCTTCGCCCTCGCCCAGGGTGACGGTATGCCGGATCACGTCAGTATCGATGCCGCCGCGCAGGGCGCTGTATCCGCTCGCGAGGAGACGGTAAGGCGGGTTAACGTCATATATGACGCAATTCACACATGGGCACATCCCATACACGTGAGCCAGCAGCTAGTACGTGAGGTGGCGGCAAGGTATGAAGATCAGTGACGAGTTGCGCGCTGAGTTGGACGCCGCGCAGTGGACAAAGTCCACGCTCTCCGGCCCAGACGGAGGTGACTGCCTCTACGCGGCCAAGCTGAGCGGCGACCGGTACGCGATCCGGGATTCCGAGCAGCCCGACGTCCCGCCGATGATCGTGCGCGGAGGCGTCTTCCGCGCCTTCGTGGGCGGCGCGAAAATCGGCGAATTCGACTTCTGACCCGTCTCTTGCGGGCCTGGGAGGCCGGCGGCCGGCAGGCTCTCATCTGATGTACCGGCCACCGCTGTGCGACCCCGTCGACGCCGATCCGCTGTTGCGGGAGATGGACGTGCCGCGCCGCTGCCGGATCCTGGCCGACGCCTACGGAATGTCAGACGTCGACCGTTCCCGGCCCGTCGAGGTGTTCGCGCTGCGGACCCGGCGGGCGTGGTTTCCCATAGGGGACGAACTCTATGATCAGGTCGTCCTGATCGTTGAGATTCGGAGAAGATGTCAATCTCATGCGCCGCGCCATGGTCCTTCTGGGTGGCGTCGCCCTCGCCATCGGCGCGTTCGTCCTCTTCTACCGGGGCCCGGGACAACCGTTCATCCGCGGCTACGTGAGCGACGTCGGCGCCACCATGCTGGTCTACGCGTTCTTGGGGCTGTTGTGGCGCACCACCGCCGCACGCCGCACCCTGGCCACGGCCGCGATCGCCGCCGCCGTCGAGTTCTACCAGATAGTCGGCATGACCCCGCCGGGGATCGGCGGTGTCCTGGTCGGTGCGTTCCCCGACCCATGGGACCTGGTCGCCTATGCTGTCGGTGTGGTCGCGGCCCTGGCCTGGGAACGCCGATTGGTCCGATCCGGTGATCAGACTGGCTGACTCTCGGACACCACCCCACCGGCACGCTGACGGTACGGATGCCCCCACCGCGGCGAGGTCATCGGGTTCGTCCTGCGCGGTGGCCAGCCGTCGCAAAGCAGGACCGCTGTATCTCAGGACAAGCCGGCATCTGGTGGCACGCCGAGGGCGACCGCAACACACCACTCGGCATGTCGCCCTGAGACGTGAAGGTACGGCCCGCGCCCATGCTGCGGAGGGGACGCGGGCCGTACGAGGTGATTCTCAGACCCGGCTGATGCGGACGGCGTCGGCGATGACGTAGCCCGTGCCCGAGGTCCAGCGGCTCACGCCGACGGCGTTGTACGTGCCGGCGTTGAGCGAGAAGGTGCCCAGGCTCTTCCAGGCCCCTCCGCCGGAGCGTTGGTCGACGTAGACGGTCTGGTTGCCGCCCGACGCCGCCACGATGTACGGCGCCGAGCTGTTGTATCCGGGATCGTCCGGATACCAGACCTCGACCCGGTACGTGCCCGCGCTCGGGATGGTCGCCGAGTACCACGCCGGGTCGCTGGCGGCGACGGGGTCGGCGTAGCGGTAGTCGGTGCCGTAGCGCTGGCTGGAGTAGGTGGAGGTGCTCCAGTTCGCGCTGGCGGTGAACTGGCCGGAGGTGGTGTTGTCGATGGTCGTGGACCACGACGGGGTGCCGCCACCGGTCACGTAGTTCATGTACGTGGTCCAGTTCCAGTGCGAGCCCGGGTCGGTGTGGGTCGCGCCGGGGACCTCGTTGTGCCCGATGATGTGGCTGCGGTCCTTCGGGATGCCGTACTTGTCGCAGATGGCCTTGGTCAGGGCCGCGGAAGCGCGGTACATCGCGTCGGTGAACCACGAGGCGTCGTTGACGTAGCCCTCGTGCTCGATGCCGATGGACCTGGTGTTGTAGGTCCAGTTGCCGGCGTGCCAGGCGATGTCCTTCTCACGCACCATCTGGGTGATGGCGCCGTTGGAGGACTTGACCACGTAGTGGGCGGAGACCTGCGCGGCGGAGTTCTGGAACCAGGAGATGGTGCCGGCGTACGAGCCCTGGGTGACGTGGATGATCACCCGGTCGATGGCGTAGGCCGACGGGCGGCTGGAGGCGGTGTAGTTGCTGGAGCTGGCGGCCACCCACGCGGCCGGCGGATAGTCGGGGCTGGCCACTTCGGCCTGCGCGTTCAGCTGCCGGGCCTTGGCGAGCTCGCCCCGGTCGGCGGTGACCTCCTGCGGCTTGACCTGGACGCCGCGGATGTCGATGCCGAGGCCGAGCTGCTCGTACACGGCGTCGGCGTACAGGCGGGCCAGCTCGGGCGAGGAGGCGTTGCCGTACTTGGCCACGGCCTGGTACCAGCGCCCGGCGTCCTTCCTGGCCGTCTCGTCGAGGCCCAGCCCGTCGGCGAGGGCACGCAGCACGGCCGCGCCGCCGAGGATGTTCGCCTCGTCGTCGGCCTTCAGCTGGTCGACCGGGAGCTTGGTCAGCTCGGCGGCCTTCTCGAGCGAGTGGTTGGTCGGATTGCTGACCAGGTGCATCACGCCGTATCCGCCGCTGGCGCTGGGCTCGCCCTTGTGGCCGTCGAGGTGGGTCTCGGCGTAGGCGAGCGCGACGAGCAGGTCGCGGGGGACGTCCTGCGCGGCGGCCGCCTTGGCGAACGCCGCTTGGAGTGGGCTGTCCTTGGCCACCGCCAGGGCGGGCTGGCCTGCGGCGATGAGGAGAACGGCGAGGATCGAGGTGGCGAGGGCGGCTAATCGCGTGTGGGCGAGAGTCATGGGGTGCTCCTCGTTGGTGGTAAGCGGCGCACCACAGGCGCGCGGAACCCGCTACCTCCGGTGGACCGCTAGACGCGCCCACCGTATGGCACGTCTTGACATATGTCGATAATTGACATTACTCGCGTGTTAGGTGAAACTTTTCGCCCCTTTGACGGCAGTCGTCCGGTGTCGAGGTCGGTCAGGGGAAGAGGTCTGAGTGCCGCTTCAAAGAGAGCGGGCGCGCCCGACGTGGTGCGTGTTCTGCGCCCCGAGATTGGGCCCCACCGAAGTGGTGAAGACTATTGCACTTCTTTCTGAATGCGCTGAAACTTCTCTTCGTGATCGCGCTGCGCACCGCCCTCGCGGCCTTCGCCGCACTCGTCCACATCGTGACCTCCACTTTCTCTGCCGCCGCGGCCGCCTGCACGCCTGACCCCGCCACCCCGAAACGCCAGCTCAGGGCCATGTGGATCTCCACGGTCGCGAACATCGACTGGCCCAGCGACACGGGGCTGACCGCGGCGAAGCAGCAGGCCGAGTTCCGAGCGTGGCTGGACGTGGCCGTGCAGAAGCGGATGAACGCCGTGGTCGTGCAGATCAGGCCCACGGCCGACGCGTTCTGGCCGTCGCCGTTCGAGCCGTGGTCGCAGTGGCTGAGCGGCACCCAGGGCGTGAACCCCGGGTACGACCCGCTGGCCTTCATGGTCAACGAGGCGCATGCCCGCAACCTGGAGTTCCACGCCTGGTTCAACCCGTACCGGATCGCCAACCACGCCGACCCGAACAAGCTCGTGTCCACGCACCCGGCGCGGCAGCACCCCGATTGGCGCTTCGCGTACGGCGGGAAGCTCTACTACAACCCGGGCATCCCGGCGGTACGCGCCTTCATCGAGGACGCGATCATGGACGCCGTCTCCAAGTACGACGTGGACGGCGTGCACCTCGACGACTACTTCTACCCCTATCCGGTGGACGGCCAGACCATCCCCGACGCGGGCACGTTCACCCAGCACGGCAGCGGGTTCAGCAAGATCGCGGACTGGCGGCGCAACAACGTCAACCTGCTCGTGCAGGAGCTGGGCCAGCGCATCCACACCGCGAAGCCGCACGTGTCGTTCGGGATCAGCCCGTTCGGCATCTGGCGCAACGTCGCGACCGACCCGCTGGGCTCGCGCACGTCCGGGCTGGAGTCGTACGACGAGATCTACGCCGACAGCCGGAAGTGGGTCAAGCAGGGCTGGGTGGACTACATCGCGCCCCAGATCTACTGGAACATCGGCTTCTCCGCCGCGGCCTATGAGGTGCTCACGGCCTGGTGGTCCGACCAGGTGCGGGGCACCGGCGTGCAGCTCGTGATCGGTCAGGCCGCCTACCGCGCCGGAGCCACCGGGCAGGGCACCGCCTGGCAGAACCCGGCGGAGCTGAGCGACCACCTGACCGACAACCGCCGGCATCCCGAGGTGTCCGGAGACATCTTCTTCAGCGCGAAGGACGTCAAGGCGGACCGGATCGGGTCGATCACCCGGGTGGTGAACACCCACTACACCCGGCCCGCGCTGCTGCCCGCCCGCGGCTCGGCGGCGCCGCCGCCCGCGCCCGCGATCACCTCGGCCACCCAGGGTTCGACCGGCGTCCAGCTCGCGTGGACGGGCTCGGGCACGTACTACGCGGTGTACCGGGTGACCGGGTTGCAGTCCACCGCGGACCCGTGCTCCTTCGCCGACGCCCGCAACCTGGTCACGACGACCCGGAAGACGTCCTTCACGGACTCGTCGGCCGCCTCCGGGGCGTTCACGTACTACGTGACCGCCCTCAACCGCACGCACCAGGAGAGCGAGCCCAGCGCGGGCAAGCCCGTGGGGTCGTCCGGCGACGGGTTCAGCGTCGTGATCGACAACTCGGACGCGGGCTTCACCGCCAGCTCGAACTGGGGCACGTCCGCCTTCTCCGGGCAGCTGCACGGCGCCGACTACCGCTTCGCCAACCCGGTCTCGGCCAGCGATCCCGCCTGGTACCAGACGACCATCCCCAGTGCCGGGACCTATCGGGTGGAGGTGTGGTACCCCGCCGACACCGGCTACAACAGCGCGACGCCGTACATCGTCGCCGCCTCCGGCGGGAACCAGACGGTCACCGTGGACCAGCGCACCGGCGGCGGGCAGTGGCGGGTGTTGGGCACGTACACGCTGGCGGCGGGCACGTACAACGTGGTCGGGGTGAGCCGGTGGACCTCGGCGACGGGCTACGTCATCGCCGACGCCGTCCGCATCACCAAGACCTGACCCCGTCCGGTCGGAGGCTGGGCAGGGCCGGTGCGTGATCGTACGATGAGCCGGTGGACGGTGTCCGTCCGCGGCCGATCGACGCGGTCGCGGTCCTGGCCGCGGGAGGCTTGACGCTGGCGACCGGCTACACCGGCCCGGTCCTCGTGGTCCTGCTCGCGGCGGCGGTGCCGGTGCTCTGGACGCGCAGGGCGCCGCTCACCGTCGCCTGGGTCAGCGCGGGGACGGCGATCGCCCTGCCCGTGCTGTCGGTGGTCTGGCACGTGCCGCTGCCGGACGCGGCGCCGGTCTGGCCGCCCACGTGCGCCTTCGCCGCGTACGGCGCGATGGCGTTCGCGGCGGAGCGGCATCACGGCATCCAGCGCTGGCTGCCGGTGATCATCCTGGGCCTGGCCGTCCTGTCGCTCCCCGACCGCCTCCCGCTGATCCTGCGCACCGAGACGGTGCTCGCCCTGGCCACCCTGTACGGCATGTACGTGGCCGTCAGGGAGCGCCTGCGCCGCGAGCTGGCGGAGCGGGCCCAGCGGGTCGAGCGCGAACGGCTGGCGGGCGAGATGCACGACGTCGTCACCCACCGGGTCAGCCGGATGGTCCTGCAGGCCGGGGTGCTGGCCATGGCGGCGGGCGACGAGCGCGCGCGGGCGGCGGCGGAGGAGATCCGGTCGACCGGGTTCGAGGCGCTGGACGAGCTGCGTCACATGGTGGCGCTGCTGCGGCGCGGCACCGGGGAGGGGTTCGACCTGGGGCTGCCGCTGCCCGACCTGCGACCGCTGGTCACCGAGTCGGCCTGCGCGGGCGTCCCCGCCGAGCTGGTGGTGGACGGCACGCCGGTGTCCGTCTCGGGCGTGGTGGGGCGCACCGCGTACCTGGTGGTCGAGGAGGCCCTCACCAACGTCCGCAAGCACGCGCCCGGGGCGGAGGCGCGGGTGCGCGTGCGCTATGTCCCGGGATCGGTACGGATCACCGTGCGCAACACGCCAGGCCAGCCGGACGCCTGGGTCGGCGGCGCCGGGCCCGGGATGGGGCTGCCGGACCTGCGGCGGCAGGTGGAGCTGGTGGGCGGCACCCTGGAGACCGGGGCGGACCGGGAGGGCGGCTTCCGCGTCGAGGCGACGTTCCCCACGCCGCCTCCGTGAACGGGAGGTCAGTCCCAGTCGTTCAGCAGGCGCTCGAAATGGGCGTTCGCCTCCACGGGGTCGTAGCCGGGCAGCGCCTCGCGCATGAAGTCATGGGTCTGGCGCTGGGCGTCCGCGCACGCCTCGCCCACCGCGGCGAGCGTCTGCTCGGCCAGCTCGTGGCTGCTCAGACGGGTCGCGCGAGGGCCGTACCGGACGTCCAGGACGCGCCCGTTGACGTCGACGGTCGCCTTGACCTGGCCGGAGGCCGCCTCGCCGGTGCCGACGATCTTTTCGAGGTCCTCCTGGGCCGTCTCGAGCCAGGCCAGCATCTGCTCACTCTGGCGGCCGGCCTCGTCCAGGTCCTGTTCCCTGATGTTGGCCGGGTCGTAGGGATGGCCGAACACACTTGCCTCCGAGCCTAGAGAAGATCGCGGGCCGCCTGCTCGACCCGCTGGCGTACGAACGTCTCGTCGAGCGGCTCGGGCAGGTTCGCGGCGCCCATGGCCTCGTCCGCGATCTCCTCCGCCTTGCGGGCCGCGTCCTCCTGCGCCGCCTGGAGCACGGCGGTCACCTCGCGTCCGAGCGCCGCCTCGCCGAGCCGCAGAGCGCGCGGGTCGATGCGCAGGCGGGTCAGCCCGCCCTGGCCGTCGGCGGCCGCCTCGATCAGCCCGTCCTTGCTCTTGGCCACGCCCTCCAGCTGCCGGATCGCGGCCTGCGCCGCGCGCAGGTCACGGATGATCCGCCGGCCCTGGGCGACGTACTCTTCCAGGTATTCGGCGTCGTGCTCGGGCGTGGGGAAGGACATGGTGACCTCCGATCGTCAGGAGAGCGGACCAGGCGGCCAAGTCTAGACATACACCGACAAGATCATTAATGGGCGATGTAGGTCTCATTAACCAGAAGTGTTACGCGGACTGAGATATGTCCCTATATGGTCATTTGGCATGACGGGACTTGAGATCGCTCTAGGGGCGGCGGGGCAGGAGGCCTCCCGGATCAGGACCCATGGGGAGAACTACGGCGCCTCTCTCGCGCCGATGCAGGGACGCGGGGATGGTGTGTCCTCCTGGGGGGACGACGGCCTCTTCGCCGTGTTCGCCAGCACGTACGCCGAATGCCGCGCCGTGTCCATGGCCGCGCTCTCCGGGCTCTCCCAGGAGATGGACGCGACCGGCGAGGGCCTGCAGGCCGTGGTGAAGAACACGGGCGACACCGAGGCCGCCAACGTCAAGGCAGTCCAGGACCTGGACCGCGCGTGGGCGTGACACTTCCCCCGGAGGCAGCCGGGGTCATGCAGATGCTCGGGCCCTACCCGACCCTCAACGAGGACGACGCGAGGGCGGAGCGCGATGCCGTGCGCCTGTCGCACGCGAACACGGTTCCCGCGGCGGCGGGGGCCGACTCGTCGATCCGCGCCACGCAGCAGGTCTACCGGGGCGAGTCCGCCGCCGCCATGCAGGGCAGCTGGGAGCGTACGGGGGCACAGAACGGCCACGTCGCCCAGGCCAACGCCGCGCTGAAGCTGGCTCCCGTGGCGCTCGAAGGCGCCGCGGCGGTGGTGTCGGCGGTGAAGGTGGCGGCGGGCACCCAGGCGGTCTACACCTCGGTCGAGCTGGCCAGGCTGCTGGCGTTCGGCGGGGCGGTGGGAGCGACGGCCGCCACCGCGCGCGTGCTCATGCGCCGCAAGATCGTCGGGAAGGTCCTGCGCGAGGGCAGCGAGGGCACCGGCAAGGTCATCGCCCCCATCGTGCGCCGCCGTATCACCGGTCCCATGCGCCGCATCCTCGACGACCTGCGCCGCCCGGGCGGCCGCGGCGGAAGCCCGGCCCTGGCGGGCGCGGGCGGCCGGACCGTCCCGCTACGGCCGGGGCCGTCGGGCCCCCGTTCCCTCAAGGACGGCATCGCCCAGATGGCCGGGAAGAGGGGCGGCAGGGGCCGCGGCGGCGGTGGCGGCGGCCGCGGCGGCTGGAGCGACAGCGACGGTATCAAATTCCATGGAAAAGTCCCCAAAAATACAGACAATATGACGAAAGAGGAGGCGGAGGCGCTCAAGGCGCAGCTGGAAAAGAGCGTCCAAGAGCGGGAGCTGCAGCTGAAGTGGTACAACGACAACGATCGTGGGCACGTGCACAGGGTTGAAGAGGAGAAGGGGGCAATTGGCATGCTCAAGCGCTTCCTGGGGGGAAACTAACCGCCGATGCAGACGCAAACTGGCGACGACCTGATCCAGCGCATCCGCGCGCACTCGCACGACGGCGACGTCGTCGGCCCGGCGGCCAACGACCTGCTGAGCGAGCTGTACGACGGATACCCCGTCGGGAACCTCGCCGAGCTCCTCCACAGCGGCGACGACGCGACCGTGCGGACGGCGACCTGGCTGCTGTCGGAGCTGGGAGAGCTCGCCGCCCCGATGATGGACGAGATCCCGGCCCTGCTCGCCCACCCGCTCGCCCAGGTGCGGTTCTACGCGGTCGAAGTCGTCCTGGTCAACGGCGACGCCCGGCACGGCTCTGCCATCGCCCGCGTCATGAGCCTGAGCACGGACTACGACACCGGCGTCCGCTGGCAGGTTCTCGGCTTCCTGGCCGCGGCCGCGACGGACCAGTTGGCGGCCGGGGCGGCGCACCTGGAGGCCGGTCGGGTCAAGGAACTGGCCGAATGGCTGGTCGGCCTGGACGCCGAGGCACCCGACCCGCGTGACGTCCTCGCCCGGCTCGAAGGGCCCGACCCGACGGCCCGGCTGTTCGCCGCGGCGGCCGCCGCGCGCCTGTCCGACGAGGACACGGGCCTCATGGAGCACGCGGTCAACGCGGAGGACGAGGAGATCCGGATATTCGCCGAGAGGTGGCTGAGCGGGTCGGACTGAGCCTGTCTCCCGTCCCAGGGGGCGACCCTGGTCGGATGCCGGAGTCCTACCAGGGAACGATCGGAAGCGTCCTGTGGAAGGATGCCCGGAGCCGCTTCGCGGGCGAGTGTTGACATATGAATCGACTCGCCCGGACGGCCGTGCTCCTTCTCGCGGTCGTCCTGCTCGCCTCGTGCGGGGCCCGGAGCACCACCACGCCGGCCGGTCACACCGCTCACACCGGACATGCCGCCAAGGCCACGGCGGCGGCCCCGCTGCGGGCCGGTGAACGGTTCGTCAACCTGACGATGGCGGAGCCGTACACGCCGAATCCGCCCAACGGCGGCACGGACGACTACCGCTGCTTCCTCATCGACCCCAAGCTGGCGGGCAAGGTGTTCCTGACCGGCGCCCAGTTCCAGCCTCAAAACCTCGACCTCGTCCACCACGCGATCTTCTTCAGGATCGACCCCGAGCATGCCGCCAAGGCGCGCGAGATCGACGGGCGCACCCCCGGCCAGGGCTGGACGTGCTTCGGCGACGACGGCGTCGGCGACTCCTCGTGGGTGGCGCACTGGGCCCCCGGCACCAGCGAGACGCTGCTCGACCCCAAGTACGGCTACGAGCTGCCGCCGGGCAGCCGGCTCGTCATGCAGGTCCATTACAACCTGCTGGGCGTGGAGGGCAAGCCGGGCACCGACCGCTCGGGCATCCGCCTGCGGGTGACCGACCAGACCCTGCAGCCCTTGGAGACCGCCCTGTTCCAGGCCCCGGTCGAGCTCCCCTGCACGCCGAAGGAGTCGGGACCGCTCTGCGACCGGGACGCCGCGGTCAAGGACGTCGGCGCCAGGTTCGGCGAGGAGCTGAGGGACCAGGTGGCGATACTCACCAAGTACTGCGGCCCGAACGAGCCCGGGCCGACCCAGCACTGTGACATGCCCGTCGAGGGCACCGCCACGGTCCACGCCATGGCGGGCCACATGCACCTGCTCGGCCGCTCCATCAAGGTCGAGCTCAACCCCGGCACGCCGAAGGCCCGGACGCTCCTGGACGTGCCCGAGTACAACTTCGACGACCAGTCGCTGCGGGTCCTGCCCAAGCCCGTCACGGTCAGGCAGGGCGACGTCGTACGGGTGACGTGCACGCACGACGCGGGCCTGCGCGCCCAGCTGCCCCAGCTGCAGAAGCTGCCGCCCCGGTACGTGGTGTGGGGCGACGGGACCAGCGACGAGATGTGCCTGGGCATCGCCATCGTGACCCCCGGAGCCGCCTGACCGCCGGAGCCGCCTGACCCCGTGGCCGCCTGACCTCAGGCGGCCACGGGGCCCTGGCTCTCCCACCGCGTGAGCACCGTCCGGTGCCCCGTCTGCAGCCCGGTGACCGGGTCGATCGCGAAGTCGCCGAACAGGGTGGCCGCCTCCAGACCGGTGGCGGCCGACCACAGCTCCGCCCGCCCGGTGCCCCCCGCCCGGGCGGCGCAGTACGTCGCGATGACCGCGGCGGCGACCCCCTGGACCGCGATGTAGTTCGGCGGCACCCCGGTCCTCTTCTCGTAGGCGGCGACGAACTCCTGCTCGGAGACCCCGAAGGCCACCTCGCCCGCGCTGCCGGGGAACCACTGGCCGACGCCGTAGATCCCGCGCGGATCGTCGACGGCCGCGCCGAACTCCCGCACCCCGGCGGCCACGGCGCAGATGGTGCGTGCGCGGCCGGCACGCCTGACGACCTCGACGTCCTCGTCGAAGGACCCGGCGCAGAAGAGGTTCCAGGAGTCGTCCACCGGGCCGCCGAAGACCACCGGGATGCCCACGGCGTGCGCGACCCGCGCGGCGCCCTCCGCTACCTGCAGGGCGAAGCGGCCCTTGCCGCTCACGATCCGCAGCGGGCTGCGGTCGCCGCTCCCCGCGAGCCGGCGGATGAACGGCTCGGCGTACCGGCCGGCCGGCGTCTGGACGGAGACGACATGCCCGGGGTTGGCCGCCTGCACGTCGTCGCCCGAACCGCCGTGGTTCCAGATCAGCCGGTCGAGCGCCGCGCCGATGCGCCCCGCGCGCCGCATGAGCTGCGTGGAGTACGGCCCCAGCAGGAGGTCGCACTGCCCCGCCAGCCGGGGGAGCACGACGTCGAGGGAGCCGGGCTCGCTGTGGTCGTCCTCGACGACCAGCTCCACGGACGGGTCGAAGGACTGCCAGACTTCAAGGCCGAGCCGGACCTGCCCGCCGAAACGGGCGTGCTTGCCGGACAGGGAGACGGGCACCCCGATGCGGAGCCGCGAGGACGTCATCCCATTTTCACTCCCCACTCAGCAAGGCAATAACCCTGACCTGGGCTTTCAGTGGTTCGCCTACCCCGTGAGCGGATAGGGACCACCACGTGAGCGAGGAGATTCTCAAGGCCGAGGGGCTGCGCAAGACCTTCCCCGGCGTGGTCGCCCTCGACGGTGTGGACCTGGGCCTGCGCACCGGCGAGGTGCACGCCCTGCTGGGCGAGAACGGCGCGGGCAAGAGCACGCTGATCAAGATCCTCTCCGGCGCCTACCACCCCGACGAGGGCCGCATCCTGATGGACGGCCGCCCGGTGCACCTCCGCACCGCGGGCGACGCGCAGCGGCTGGGGATCTCCACCATCTACCAGGAGTTCAACCTCGTCCCCGAGCTCACGGTCGCGGAGAACCTCGCGCTCGGCCGCCCGCCGCGCAGGTTCGGGTTCGTGGCCACCGGGCGCATGGAGGAGCAGGCCAAGAGCCTGCTGGACCGGGTCGGCGTGGACGTGCACCCGCGTACGCCGGTCGCCAGGCTGGGCATCGCGCGCATGCAGATGATCGAGATCGCCAAGGCGCTGGCCCTGGACACCCGGGTGCTGATCATGGACGAGCCCACCGCCGTGCTCACCACTGGCGAGGTCGCCCGGCTGTTCGCGATCGTGCGGCAACTGCGCGACGAGGGCGTGGCGGTCGTGTTCATCACCCATCACCTGGAGGAGATCGCCGAGATCGGCGACCGCGTGACCGTGCTGCGCGACGGCAGGTCCGTGGCCCGGGTCCCGGCGGACACCGGCAGGGACGAGCTGGTCGCCCTCATGGTCGGGCGGCCCGTCGACCAGCAGTACCCGCGGCGGCCGGCCAGGCGAGGCGATTCGCTGCTCAAGGTGTCCGGGCTGACCCGCAGGGGCGCGTTCGGCGACGTGTCGTTCGAGGTGCGGGCGGGTGAGGTGGTCGGGATGGCCGGGCTCGTGGGCGCGGGCCGCACGGAGGTGGTGCGGGCGGTGTTCGGGGCGGACCACTACGACGCGGGCGAGGTCACCGTGCGGGGGACGCGGCTGCCGCCCGGCGACGTGCACGCCGCCATGGAGGCTGGGCTCGGCCTCGTGCCCGAGGACCGCAAGGGCCAGGGCCTGGTGCCGCAGGCGGGCGTCGCCGAGAACCTCGGCCTGGTCACCATGCGCGACGCCACCCGGGGCGGATTCGTGGACCGTTCCAGGTTGCGCTCGGCCGCCGCGAAGGCGGCCGAGCGGCTCGGCATCCGGATGGCCGGGCTGGACCAGGAGGTGCGCACGCTCTCCGGCGGCAACCAGCAGAAGGTCGTCATCGGCAAGTGGCTGGTGGCGGACGCCCGCGTGCTCATCCTCGACGAGCCGACGCGCGGCATCGACGTCGGCGCCAAGGTCGAGATCTACGAGCTGGTCAACGAGCTCACGGCCGAAGGGGACGCCGTTCTGATGGTCTCCAGCGACCTGCCAGAGGTCCTCGGGATGAGCGATCGGATCCTGGTCATGGCGCGGGGGCGGCTCGTCGGCGAGCTGCGCGCGGCCGGGGCCACGCAGGACGACGTGATGGCCCTGGCCGTCGCGGAGGTGGAGGGTTCCCGTGCCGAGTGACGCGCTCCTGGGCCGCCGGTCGCCGGCGGCCGCCTGGTTCGCCGAGAACGGCGCGCTGGCGGCGCTCGTGGTGCTGGTCGTGGCGCTGTCGCTGCTGTCGTCCGACTTCCTGAGCGTGACGAACCTGCTCAATGTCGGCGTCCAGGCCGCCGTCACCGCGATCCTGGCGTTCGGGCAGACGTTCGTGATCGTGACGAGCGGCATCGACCTGTCCGTGGGCTCGGTCGCGGCGCTCTCCGCGATCGTCCTGGCCTGGACCGCCACCGTCGCCGGCCTCCCGTGGCCGCTGGCCACCCTGGTGTCCCTGGTGGTCGCGGTGGCGTGCGGGCTGGTCAACGCGGTCCTGATCGCGTACGGCAAGCTGCCGCCGTTCATCGCCACGCTGGCCATGCTCGGCATCGCCCGCGGCCTGGCCCTGGTCATCTCGCAGGGCAGCCCGATCCCGATGCCGGACGCCGTCTCGCACCTGGGCGACACGGTCGGCGGATTTCTGCCGGTCCCCGTGATCGTGATGGTGGTCATGGGGGTGATCGCCGCCGTGATACTCAACCGCACGTACGCGGGCCGCGCCATGTACGCCATCGGCGGCAACGAGGAGGCCGCCCGCCTGTCGGGCATCAAGGTCGACCGCCAGAAGCTCATCACGTACGCGCTGGCCGGCGGATTCGCGGCGGTGGCCGGGATCGTGCTGGCCAGCCGCCTGGCCTCGGCGCAGCCGCAGGCCGCGGCCGGGTACGAGCTCGACGCCATCGCGGCCGTCGTGATCGGCGGCGCCAGCCTGTCCGGGGGGAAGGGCAGGGCGCTCGGCACGTTCGTCGGCGCGCTCATCCTGGCCGTCCTGCGCAACGGCCTGAACCTGCTGTCGGTCTCGGCGTTCTGGCAGCAGCTCGTCATCGGTGTGGTCATCGCCCTGGCGGTGCTCGTCGACACCCTGCGGCGCAGGGGAACCACTTAGGGGGAATGATCAATGCGGATGCTCATAGCGGGTGCCGCGCTGGCCGCCCTGACCGCGTGCGGCGGCGGGGGAGCCGCGGGCGAGATCAAGATCGGCCTGTCGGTGTCGACGCTGAACAACCCGTACTTCGTGCAGTTCCGGGACGGCGCGCAGGCCGAGGCGAAGAAGCTGGGCGCCACGCTGACCGTCACCGACGCCCAGAACGACCCGTCGCAGCAGGTGAACCAGGTCCAGAACTTCACCAGCCAGAACATGAAGGCGATCATCATCAACCCGGTCGACTCCGACGCGGCCGCCCCCGCGGTCAAGGCGGCCGACCGTGCCGCCATCCCGGTGATCGCCGCCGACCGCGGCGTCAACGGCGCCGACGTGGTCCAGACCGTGGCCTCCGACAACGTGGCCGGCGGGCGGGCCGCCGCCCAGGAGCTGGCCAGGCTGCTCGGCGAGAAGGGGAACGTGGCCGTGCTCCAGGGCGTGCCGGGCACCTCCGCCTCCCGCGACCGCGGCAGGGGGTTCGCCGAGGGCATCGCCGCGTACCCGAACATCAAGGTCGTGGCCCGGCAGCCGGCGGACTTCGACCGGACCAAGGGCCTGGACGTCATGGCGAACCTGATCCAGTCGCACCCCGGCCTCGCCGGCGTGTTCGCAGAGAACGACGAGATGGCGCTGGGCGCGATCAAGGCCCTGGACTCCCGGGCCGGGCAGCAGGTCAAGGTGGTCGGGTTCGACGGCACACCCGACGCGATCAAGGCGGTCCGGGCCGGCACGCTCTCCGCCACCGTCGCCCAGCAGCCCAGGATGCTGGGGCAGCAGGCGGTGGACGCCGCGGTGAGGGCCGCCAAGGGGGAGAGCATCCCGAAGGCGGTGGCCGTGCCCGTGAAACCGGCCACGAAGGAGAACGTCGACCAGTTCGGCTGAGGGTGAGCCGTTCGGCGCTCCCATCCGTCCAAGTAGGTGTGAAGAAGATGTGGCGAATCGTGCTCGTGCCGGTGCTCCTGCCGGCCCTGACCCTGTCCGCGGCCCCGGCCCCCGCGCAGGCGGTCGTCGCGCCGAAGAAGGTGCTGATCGACTACCGGAAGCAAGGCGGGTTCGCGGGGCTGAGCGACCATGTGATCGTCTACACGAACGGCTGTGTGCGGCTCAGTCGCCGTACGGGGCCGACCGTCGACAAGTGCCTCACCGGCAAGGAGGAGCGCAGGCTGCGCACGTACCTCAAAGGGCTGAAGCTCGGGCGGTCCGAGGGCAGCCCGCCGGGGGCGGACTTCCTTAAGTACACGCTTGTTTATAAGAAGCACCGCGTGAGCCGCTACACGCTGCCGCCGAGCTGGCAGCCGGTGGTGCAGCACCTCGACAAGATCATGGTGAAGTACTGGGCGCCGGACTGAGCCGGCTCTCCATCAAGTGATTGACCGAAAGGCGAGGGTGGCACTACCTTCGGCCGCATGGACAGCGGACAGGTCAACCTGATCCTCAAGGTCGCGACGCAGCTGTTCGCCGCCCTCGGCTTCGACGGCACCTCCACGCGCCAGATCGCCGAGGCCGCGGGGATGAACATCGCCACCGTCAACTACCACGTCGGCGGCAAGCGCGAGCTGTATCTCGCCGTCATGGAGCGGGCGCACCGGGCGGAGAAGGCGGCCCTGGACCTGGCCCTCGCCCGGCTGCCCGGCGACGACCCCGTCGCGGCCATCCACCGGCTGCTGGACGACTACCTCGACTTCTGCGTGGACAACCCCGAGGTGCCCGCCCTGTGGATGCACCGCTGGCTCTCCGACGCCAGTGACATCACCGAACTGGAGCGCGAGTACGTGCAGCCCCTGGTGGCCTCGGTGACCGCCGCCGTCCGGCCCGCGGTCGAGAGCGGGCTGATCGACGAGAAGGTCGATCTCGAATACTCGATGTGGATGGTCATCTGGTCCGTGCACGGGTTCGCCAAGGGGGGCGTGCTGGACGCGGAGGGCCGCCGCAGGGCCGCCGGCGACCGGGCCGCCCTGCGCCGCTTCCGCTCCCATTTGCACCTGAGCGTCCATCGCACGCTCGGCCTCCCGGGCGAGCCCCGGACGAGGGCCCGCCCCACGAAGGAGTCCACGTGAACCCCGCAGGAAGGACGACCGAGGAGCTGCTGGCCGAGGTGGCCAGGCTGAGGTCGCACGACTTACCCGTGCGCGGCGGCCAGGTGACGGCGTACGTCTACGACACCGGCCGGGCCGAGGTCCACGAGGCGGCGGCGCGGGCCTACTTCGAGATGCTGGAAGTCAACTGCCTCGACCCGACCGCGTTCCCCAGCGTGGTCGAGATGGAGCGGCAGGTCGTCGGCGCGGTCGCGGACCTGCTCGGCGGCGGCCACGGCATCTTCACCAGCGGCGGCACCGAGTCGATCATGCTGGCGGTCAAGGCCGCCCGCGACGCCGCCCGCAAGCAGCGTCCGAACCTGGTGCTCGGGGTGAGCGCCCACCCCGCCTTCCACAAGGCGGCCCACTATCTCGGCGTCGAGGTCGTCGCCGTGCCGGTGGACCTGGAGACGTACAAGGTGCGGGCGCGGGACGTGGCCGACGCGATCGACGAGAACACGATCATGGTCGTCGCCTCCGCGCCCTCCTACCCCCAAGGGGTGATCGACCCCATCGAGGAGGTCGCCGCCGTGGCCACGGCGGCGGGAGTGCCGTGCCACGTGGACGCCTGCGTCGGCGGGTGGCTGCTGCCGTGGCTGCGCGAGGCGGGCGCGGCGGTCCCGCCGTTCGACCTGTCCGTGCCGGGCGTCACGTCGCTCTCGTGCGACCTGCACAAGTTCGGGTACGCCCCCAAGGGCGCCTCGGTCGTGCTCTTCGCCGATCCCGCGATGCGGCGCAAGGCGTACTTCGCCTCCGCCGCGTGGCCCGGCTACACGATCGTCAACGCGACCGTGCAGAGCTCCAGGTCGGCCGGGCCGCTCGGCGGCGCCTGGGCCACGCTGCGGGCGCTGGGCAGGGAGGGTTACCTGGAGCTGGGCCGGGACACCCTGGAGGCGACGGTCAAGCTGCGCGAGGGGCTCGCGCGGATCCCCGGGCTGCGGGTGCTCGGCGAGCCGGAGTCGTCGCTGGTGGCGTTCGCCGGAGACGGGATCGACGTGTTCGTACTGGCGGACGAGGCGCGGGAGCGGGGCTGGTTCCTTCAGCCGCAGCTCTCGTATGCCGGGATCCCGGCCAACCTGCACATCACGGTCACCGGAGTGACGCTGGCGGGGGTCGAGGCCATGCTGAAGGTGATCGCCGAGTCGGCCGAGGCCGCCCGGGAGCGGGGGCCCGTCGTGCTGCCCGAGGGGCTGGTCGAGCTGGTGGCGGTCACGGACCTGGAGGCGCTCGACGAGGCGGCCTTCACCGAACTGGCCTCCTCCGTGGGGGTGGACCTGCGGCCGGAGGCGGGGCAGCCGGAGATGGCGGTGGTCAACGCGATCCTGGACGCGCTGCCCGCGGCCGCCAGGGAGGCGGTGCTCATACGGTTCCTGTCGGCCGTCTACGCTATCTGAGCGCGTCCACCGGCTCCATCCTGGCCGCCCGCAGCGCCGGGTACAGCCCGGCCAGCAGGCCCACCACGGCCCCCGCCACCGGCGCCGCGACCGCGAGGCGCACGTCCAGCAGCGGCGTCCACTGCTTGGCGGCCGACACCGCGACGACCGTGACGACACCCAGGCTGGCGCCGATCACGCCGCCCGCGAGGCCGATCAGCGTCGACTCCAGCAGGAACTGGGCGGCGATGTGCCGCCTGGCCGCCCCGAGCGAGCGGCGCAGGCCGATCTCCGGCACGCGTTCCATCACGGTGACGAGCGTGACGTTCGCGATGCCGACCGCGCCGACCACGAGCGAGACCAGGCCGAGGATCAGGAAGAGCGCGTTCACGTCGTCCTGCGCCTGGTCACGCGCCCTGGTGGGGCTGGGCGGGGCGATCACCTGCAGCATGTCGCCGTTCCCCGGGCTGAGCGCGGTGGGCGCCTGCCGGGCCACCAGGTCCGCCGCGCCGAGGCTCGTGTTGACCAGTACCCTGGTGACGTCCCGCAGCCCGAACTGCCTGCCCACCGTGGGCGGCACGAACACGGCGGTGCTCAGGTTCCGCTCCCGGCGCAGGTCGCCCAGGATGCCGATGACCGTGTACGCGTGCTTGCCGATGAAGATGGCCGGCGCCCGGTCGAGGCGGCCGACGCCGAGCAGCTTGGCCGCCTGGTCGCCGATCACCGCCACCCGGTCGCGCCGCTCGATGTGCCCGAGGTCGTAGAACCTGCCCTGCACCATCCTGCCGCGCGCCGCCTCGGGCAGCCCGGTCGTCGCGGCCAGCACGGTCAACGACTGCGCGGTGACCCTGGTGGGGTCCACGATGTCGTTGGAGCGCACGGACAGGTTCGCGCTGTCGTCCGACTCGGCCACGGCGGCGACGGACTCGACGCCGCGCAACCTGGTCAGCCGGTCGATCGCGTCCCACTCCACGAGGGGCGTGTCCGGCGACTCCGGCACCTCCACCGTGATGGCCGTGGCCACCAGCGCGTCGAAGCGGCCGACGATCTGGTTGCCCGCGGTGGCGGCCACGCCGAGCGTGATGACCAGCGTGGTGATGCCGAGCACGGTCCCGAGCGTGGTGAGCGCCGAACGCACCGGCCGGGCGAGCATGCCGGCCACGGCCTCCCCGAGCAGGTCTCGGATGCTCATCGTTCCTCCACCAGGATGCCGTCGGTGATCCGCACGCGGCGCCCGGCCCGCTCGCTGACCTCCTGCTCGTGGGTGATGACCATGAGCGTCATCCCCTGCTCCCGCAGCTCGTCGAACAGGCCGAGCACCGATTCGGTGTTGCGGCTGTCGAGGTTGCCCGTGGGCTCGTCGCAAAGCAGCAGGGACGGCTCGCCCATGAGGGCCCTGGCGATGGCCGTGCGCTGGCGTTCGCCCCCGGACAGCCGGTCGGGCGCGAACCCGGTCCGGTGGCCGAGGCCGACCCGTTCCAACGCCGCCAGGGCCCGCTCCCGCCTGCCCTTACGTCCTTGCTTCCCGTAGATCTCGGCGAGCATGACGTTCTCGACCACGCTGCGGTGGGAGAGCAGGTGGAAGGACTGGAAGACGAAGCCGATCCGGTCGCCGCGCAACCTGGTCCTGGCCCCGTCGCGCAGGGTCGTGGTCTCCGTGCCGTCGAGCCGGTAGCTGCCCGAGCTGGGGCGGTCGAGCAGGCCGAGCACGTTGAGGAGGGTCGACTTGCCCGAGCCCGACGGGCCGACGATGGCCAGGTAGTCGCCCCTGTCCACCTGGAGCGTGACGCGGTCGAGCGCCCGGACCGGCGGTTCGGCGGGGAACTCCCTGCTGACCTCCGCCAGCGCGATCACCGGCTCAGGCACCGCTGACCACCACCCGGTCGCCCTCCTTGAGCGCGCCGGCGACCTGGACGTTCCCGTCGGCGGTCAGCCCCGTGCGCACCTCGACGTCCCTGGTCCTGTCCGTGGCGTACTCGACCCGCACCCGGGCCCTCCCGTCGGCCCCCGTGATCACGGCCGCCACCGGCACGACCAGCACCGGCTCCTTGGTGGCCCCCACCGTCACCCGCGCCGTCACGGCGGTCCCCGGCTTGAGCCCCTTCATCGAGGCGGGCGTGAGCAGGACGGGCTCCGACCCGTCCTTGGCCTCCTCGACGCCGGGCACCTTGGCCTGGTCGCCGACCGCGGTGAGGCTCGCCTTGTACGTCTTGCCCGTGTCGAGCTCGATGGCCGCCTCCATGCCCGTGCGCAGAAGTTCGGCCTCCGTCGCCTCCACCGACCCCGTCACCATGAACGCCGAGCTGGTCACCGTGGCGACCTCCTTCTCGACCTGCTGTCCCTGCTTCACCGAGACCTTGCGCACCCGGGCGGGCAGCTTCGGCAGGAACACCAGCTCGCCGGGCGGGATGGAGGTCCCGTACGTACGCGCGAACTCGGCCAGCATCCCCTTGGCCGCCGCCACGTCCTTCCCGGCGTTGGCCACCTTGAGCTTGGTCGGGGAGAGCTGCCTGGCCTGGCGCAGCGCCTGCTCGGCGGTGGCCTTGGCCTCCTTCGCGGTCCGCACGGCCTTGCGCAGCTCCACCAGGCTCTTCTCCCTGGCCTGCCGCGCCTCCTCCGCGACCCGCTCGCGCGCCTCCAGGGCCGCCGCCAGGTCGGCCTGGGCGTTCTGGACCCGCAGCTCCAGCAGGCTCGTGTCGGTGGAGGCCGTGGGCTGGGGGGTGGCGGTGGCGGCCGCCGTGGGCTGGCTCCTGGCCGCGGCCAGCGCCTGCTCGGCCTCCGCGAGCTTCTCCTGCGCCGCGCGCACGGCCGCCTCCGCCGCCGCCATCTTGGTCTCGTCCTCCGGCGTCACCAGCCGGGCCTCGGCCTCCTGGAGGGCGCGCTCCGCCGCCTTCAGGTCCGACTTGGCGTTGGCCAGCCTCATCTTGAGCGGCAGCACGTCGCGCCCCTGGTCCATCGCCTTCTTCTCGGTGGCGAGGGTCTCCTGGGCGGTCTGCGCGGCCTTGCGCAGCGTGTCGTACGTCTGCCGGTCGGTCAGCGTCGGCTGCTGCGCCTCATATCCCTTCTTCGTGTACATGCGGGTGACGGCGGCGATCGTGGCCCGGTCGAACACGCCGGAGACGGGACCGCCGTACCCCAGCCTGCGCAGCGCCCGCTGGAGCTGCTTGACGTCGTCCCCCTTGCTGCCGGGGGCGATCGTGCGGTGCATCGGCACGGACCCGCGCAGCGCGAACACCGGGCGGCCGTTGACCTCCATGAAGACCGCGCCCTCCTTGAGCCGGCCCTGGCGCGGCGACCGGGTGGCCCGCTGCTGCTCGGACGTGCCGCCGACGGCCCCGGCCAGGCTGACCGGCAGGGGCGAGCCGTACTCCAGCGTGCCGCTGACCACGACGGTGCTGACGAGCTTGCGGCGCTCGACGGCGGCGGTGACGAGCGAGGCTCGCGGGGCGGCGCGGCGGGCCGCCTCGTCGGCGGGGGAGCGGAGCCGGGAGCCCACGGCCCAGCCGGCGCCCGCGATGATCACTACTCCGGCGACGACGCCGGCGAGGAGCTTGCGCGGTGACCTCATGAGGGCGTTCACATGCCGAACTCGGCGCTGACCTGCCCCTGGACCGCCTGCTCCTTCGGCAGGAAGGCGGGGTAGAAGTCCTTGCCGCACTCCAGGTCGTCGAGCGCCGCCCTGATCTCCTTGGCCAGGTAGGGCCGGGCCTGCTCGGGGGTGAGCGTCGGCGCGTAGTACATCGGCACCTTGTCGTCCTTGGCGGGGGGAGCGGCGTCGGGCACGTCGTCCATCTGCTCGCGGCCCAGCTTGTCCTCCTTGCCGAGCCACGTCTTCTGCCCCAGCTCGGACATGGTGACCGGCGTGGTGTCGCCGACGGTGTAGCCCTTGCCCTTCAGGCAGGTGGCCATGGCGGCGGCCAGCTCGACCAGCTCGGGGTCGGTGTTCAGCTTGCCCTTGCGGGCCCGGACGGACGCCTTGAACTGCGCGTCGTAGAAGTCTTCGGTCGACTTCAGCTTCAGGCCGAGGACCTGGTTGGCCGCCGAGACCTGGCAGGCGTCCAACGCCTTCCGGTACGCCTGCATCTGCGTCTTGGAGAGCGCGTTCTGGATCTTCATGTTGGGGTTGGGTTCGCTGTCGGGGCTGGTTGGCGCGCTTCCCATCTCTTTGGGATAGACGTGCTGAGCGAAGACCCCGAAACCGTATTTCTCGCGAAATTTCCGCATCGCCTGGTAGTTGCCAGAAGCGCGTCTCTTGTCGTCCTCGGTCCCCGGCTTGTGCGGCGTCACGTACGCGACGTACTTGAAGCCCTTCTGCTTCATGCAGTCGGCCTTGGCCGCCTCGATCTGAACCTCCTTGCCCTCGGCGGTCGAACTGGGCGAGGGCGCGGCGCTCTCGGTGGCGCTTCCGCAGCCGGAGAGCGCGGCCAGCGCCAGCAGGGCGGTGGCGGTCACGGTGAGTCTGGTGAGCATGGCGAAGTCCGTCCTCCAGTCATGGGTGTCAGTAGGCGAACTGGGCCCTGACCTGCGCGTCGATCGCCGACTTGCGCGGCGTGTAGACCGGGTAGAAGTCCTTGCCGCACTCCAGGTCGTCGAGCGCGGCCTTGATCTCCCTGGCCAGGTACGGCTTGGCCTGCTCGGCGGTGAGCGACGGCATGTGGATCTGCTGGCCCTGGTCCTTCTTCGCCGGAGGCGCGACATCGGGCACGCTGTCGTCCTGCTCCCGGCCCACCTTGTCCTGCTCCTTGAAGAACACGTTCTCGCCGCGCTTCGCCAGAGCCGTCGGGGTGGTGTCAGTGACGGCGTAGCCCTTGCCCTTCAGGCAGGTGGCCATGGCGGTTGCCAGCTCCACCAGCTTGGGGTCGCTGTCGAGCGTGCCGGCGGTCGCGCGCTTCCTGGTCAGGGCTATCTGGTTGTAGTAGTCGAGGTTCGACTTCAGAGTCACGCCGAGAACCTGCTTGGCCACCGTGACCATGCAGGCGTCCTTGGCCTTGTGGTAGGCGCCCAGCTGAGCCTCGGAGAGCGACCCCTGGATCTTCATGTTCGGGTCCGCGGCGCCGCGTTCGATCTGGGCCTGCGGGGCGTCCATCTCCTTGGGATAGACGAACTCGGCGAAGACCCCGAAGCCGTATTTTTCGCGATATTTCTGCATGGCCTGGTAGTCGCCCGCGTCCCGGCGGCGGTCCTCGTCGCTCTGCGGCATCTCCGGCTTCACCCACGCGACGTACTTGAAGCCCTTCTGCTTCATGCAGTCGGCCTTGGCCGCTTCGAGCTGGTGCTTCTTGTCCTTGGCCGCCGCCGCCGCGCTGGGGGAGTGCGGGGCGGCGGTCTCTGCGACGCCCCCGCAGCCGCAGAGGACGGCCAGGGCGAGCAGCGCAGTAGGCAGCGTCTTCCTCGTCATGGCGGGAGACCATACTCCGTTTAACGAAGCATGGTCAATCCAGACAGTGCCGCCGCTTCCGGAACGGCACGGAGGCGGCCCCGAGGGCCAGCACGGCCAGCACGCCCCAGTAGGCCAGATGTTGCCTGGTCAGTTGATCGGCGTTCACGGTCAGCTCGACCGACCTCACCAGCAGGTAGATGCCCGACGCGAGCGCCCACCGGAGGTCGCGCGCCAGGTAGCAGCCCGCTATGGCCAGCCCGAACGCCGCCGCCTCCGCCGCGATCCGGCTCAGGCTGATCTGGAACATCGTGTCCTGCTCCATCCACTGCGGGCCCGCCCACGCGACGGCCAGCACGGCCGCCGGCCACCACCATGACCGGATCCGCGGCGCCTCCCGCCTTCTCGACATGAGCACCAGCAGCCCGAGCAGCACCACCGCGTACGCGAAGGCCACGGCGAAGGGGCTGCTGTCCGCGAACAGGGCACGGTCGGTGAGGACCGACGGGTACACCGGCATCAGCGTCAGCTCGAACGCCTGCCGGCCGCCCGCGACCGCGACCGCCTTCACGCCCGCGACGAGCGTGAGCAGGAAGGCCACCGGCAGCCGCCCGCGCAGGACGGCCAGCAGCGCGAGCGCCGACAGCAGCGTCCACAGCGGCACCGCGCCCGCGTAGGGGAGCAGCGCCGCCAGGTTCGCCGCCGCCACGGCCGTGATGCCCAGGTGCAGGCCGTCCTCCCACGCGCTGCCCGTCGCCAGGTGGACGATGCGGCTGCGCACGCCGCCCACCAGCAGGCCCCACGCCTCCCTGAGCGCCGGGACGTTCCTGCCGGGGTCGGCCGACTCCAGCAGGACGTCGACCAGCTCGTCGCCGTGCGCCGCGCGATACTGCCTCGGGTACGCCAGTAGCAGCCGGCGGTAGCGCCGTTCGAGGGACGTCATGGGCTGGGGCGCGGTAGCGGTCATGTGATGGGGCGCAGCACGAGGGAGGCGGCCTCCTGCATGCGCCTGGCCTCGGCCTCGACCAGCGACTGTCCCTCGTCGGTGATCCGGAAGTAGCGTCTGTTCCGGCCGTTGACCGTCTCCTCCCGGTCCACGGTGATCACGCCCCGCTCGTTCAGGCGCTCCAGGATGCCGTAGAGGGTGCCGACCGACGGCTGGACGCGGCCGCCCGACAGCTCTTTGATCGACTTGCTGATCGCGTGGCCGTGCAGCGGGCCGGCGCGTAGGGCGGCGAGCACGAAGAACATCGGCTCGCTGACTTCTGAGGTTCCCCTGGGCATGGCCCAGATTATTACGTTGAACGGAGCGTCCGCAACGCCCGGCGGCCCCTCGCTGAGAGGCCGCCGGGCGCGGGCGGGGTCACCCGCAGCGCTCGCCGTTCAGGTGGAAGACCTCAGGGGGCGGGTTGGGGCCCGAGGGGTTCGTGGCCACGAAGCCGAAGGTCACGGACCTGCCCGGCTTGATCTTGCCGGAGCTCCTGGCCGTCACCACCGAGCCGGACTGCGACAGCGCCGCGCCCCAGTCCTGCCGGACGCGCTGGCCGCCCAGGAAGGACCAGCGCAGGGCCCAGCCGTCCACGGTCTGCCTGCCGGTGTTCTCGATCACGATCTGGCCGGTGAACGTGCCCGAGCCGCGCGCCGTGTAGCGCACCCGGCAGTCGGACCGCCCGCTCTTGTCGGTCAGGAACGCGGAGACCCAGGCCAGCGGGGAGTTCCAGTTGATGGTCAGCTCGTTCGTCGCCCACGACTCGATGTCGTCGATGTAGCAGAACTGCGGCTTGCAGCCCTTCAGCAGCCGCTGCGCGAGCGGGTCCTGGATGCCGGAGTTCGGGCCGCCGGACAGCGTGCCGCGCGGCGGGTTGGGCAGCGCCGGGTCGAGCTGGTGGGCGTACCAGCGGCTGTGCTGGTTGTGCGAGGCGACCTCGCCGTAGCCGGTCACGTACGACTGGTTGAGCGCGTTGCGGCCGAGGATGTAGTCCATGCCCTCGCGCACGGCCGCCCGGTACTTCTCGTGGCCGGTCAGGTCGTACGCCGTGGCCAGGACGACCAGGTTGTTCAGCACCAGGTTGTTCGAGCCCCAGTCGAAGTCCGGCGGGTTGTACGGCAGCCCGTACGGGTGCGCCCGCTGGATCGCCAGATACTTCTCGGCCCCCTCGACCACGGACTGCCGCACCCGCGCCCGGTCGGGGAGGGCGTTGGGCACCGTCGCCAGGTCGAGGCGGCCGAGCTGGGCGGTGTTGCCCCAGTCGAAGCCGCGCTCACGCCAGATGTCGCCCGTGTGGTGCGGCGAGGCCAGCACGAAGTCCTTGAACTCCTTCTCGCCCGTCGTGATGAACAGCTCGGCCGCCGCCCAGTAGAACTCGTCGCTCACGTCGGCGTCGTTGTAGGCGCCGCCGCCGGTGCCGTCGTTCGGGTCGGCGTACCTGGCCGGGTCGGCCTTGGCCGCGGCCCACGCCCTGCGGGCGGCCTTGAGGTTCCTGGCCGCGAACGCCGGGTCGTACGGGGCGAACAGCCTGGCCGCCTGGGCCGCGGTCGCCGCGAGGTTGAGCGTGGCGGCCGTGGAGGTGGCGTGCAGCTCGCGCGGCTGCGGGTCCAGGTGCGGCAGCAGCGGCAGTCCCGTCCAGTTCCGGTCGTGGATCTTGTGGTGGGCCATGCCCGCGAACGGCTTGCCCTCCGGCACCTGCATGCTCAGCAGGAACTCCTGCTCCCAGCGGGCCTCGTCCAGGATGTCCGGTCTGCCGTTGCCGCTCTCCGGGATGGCGAGCTGGCCATCCTTGAAGGCCGCCCTGTCCCGCTCGTACGCGGCCATGAGCTGGTAGACCGAGATGCCGCCGTTGACGACGTACTTGCCGTGGTCGCCGGCGTCGTACCAGCCGCCCTTGACGTCGAGCGAGTAGTCGCAGACGCCGGGCTGGCAGGGGACGCTCACGTCGCCCTGGTTCGGCGCGACGCCGACGTGCCCGGCGGGCCGGCCGTAGCCGGGCCTGAGGCTGTCGAGGATCTCGATGCCGCTGCGCTGGGTGTAGTAGAACTTCAGCGCGTCCGTGGGGAGCTGGTCGTAGATGTCCGCGGCGATGTCGAACGGCCGGCTCGTCTCGCCGTCGGCCGTCAGCGTGTAGTCCTTGCCGGGCTTGCGGTAGGAGCCGAAATCGAGCGTGTGCACGTTCTGGCCGGAGCTGGCGTCCACGCCTCTGGGGGTGGTCCGGCCCTTGGCGACCGTCTGCTTGTCGGCGTTCTTGAGCTCCCAGTCCAGGGCCGTGGTCGCGGCGGTGACCACGGTGGCGTTCTTGGGGCCCTGGGGAAGATAGCCGACCATGTTCACGCGGACGCGCGGGCCCGTGTCCGGCTCGTACACCTCGGGCTCGGCGCCGCCTTTGAGCGACACGTTGTCCATGCAGAACCTCCATGGCTCGGCGCTGCCGCCCAGTTGGAAGACGACCTGGGAGTTGGGCAGCGACACGGGGGCGGTGAACGTGTAGGAGTAGTCGTTGCCCGAGACGCTCAGCTCCGGGTTCGCCGACAGGTACTGCGTCCACGGGTCCACCGGGAGCTGGATCAGCGCCTTGCCGACTTTGGCGGGGGTCGCCGAGGCGCTGAACCGGTACGCGTACGTGTCGCCCGCCACCAGCGGGATGTCGTTCTGGCCGATGATCACGTCCCACGGGTTGGCGGTGCCGCCGGGGATGTCGGCGCAGAGCCGGCCCGCGTCTATGGCGAGGGTGGTGTTGCCGGTGCTCCACCAGGGGGCGGTGCCGGCGTCGAAGGTGCCGTTGACGATCTGCTCGGGTCCCTCGTCCGCCAGTGCCGTCGCGGCGGGGGACAGGGCGACCATGGTGAGGAGGGCCAGTAAGGCGGCCCGGCTTCGGGTCATGGAGGTCCTTAGGGGGTGGGAGCGCTCCCAATCGGAGCCCTCCGATCCTCCTTTCCCGTCGCCGTCCCGTCAACGGCCTGCGGAAACTGTGAAACTTTCAGGGACGCCGCATCGGCCAGAACAGGGTCCCGTCCGGCAGCGCGAACGGCTCCCCTTGCAGGTAGCCGTGGCGCGCGTACAGGTCGCGGTTGCGCGGGTCGCTGGCCTCCAGGTACGCGGGCACGCCGCCCAGCCGGGCGTGGTGGTAGCGCAGCAGCGCCGAGCCGAGCCCCTCGTTCTGGCGGTCCGGGTGCACCGCCAGGAAGGCCAGATAGTGGTACGGCTCCGCCGGATGGTTCGCCTCGAACAGCTCGTCGAGCACGCGGAAGCGCTCGGCCCACTCGCCCGTGGTCTCGGTCAGGCGGCGGTCGTAGTCGGCCGGCTGGGGCAGCGGCGCGGTGCGCGGGAACCAGACCGCGACCGCGGGCCCGTCGTCGATGAGGTGGATCTCTCCGTGCTCGACGGCGTGGTCGACGAGGATCCGGAAGTTGGCGGTCATGACCCGGTGCCGTTCCCTGCGCTCCGGCACGAGGTAGTGCACCACCTTCAGCCCGGAGAAGGCGGTCGCGATGAGCTCCGCCACCCGCCCCGCGTCGTCCGCCGTCGCGTGACGGATGACCGGCCGCATCGCCCACGTCTGCTGTTTCATCGCCCAGGCTCCTCTCGTCTCGTCAAACGCCGTCCTGGGCGGTCGCGGCCTTGGCGCCCAACCCCACCAGGGAGTAAACGGCGGGCTGTCCGGCACGCAGGATGAACGCCCATATCACCCCGATTACCGCAGATACCCCGTAAACACCGGGCAGAATCCAGGTCAGCGGATCACCATCGGGTACGTTGAGCAGCGCGCCGAAGTTCGTCACCGCCAGCCACACCATCACGGCCAGCGCGATCGCGGCCGGCACCGGAGCGGCCACCCGCCGCGAGAACGTCTCCCCGCCCGGCTCCCTGGCGAAGAAGACGATCACCGCGACGGACGTCACGAAGATCAGCAGCAGCACTCCGAACCCGCCGAACGAGCCGCCGTAGAAGAACAGCTGCACCAGCGGGTCGAGCCCGAGCGCCGCGTAGACCAGGATGACCGCCAGCCCGAACACGCTCTGGGCGATCGAGCCCGCCTTGGGCGCTCCGCTGCGCGCCCTCGTCCGGCCGAAGACGGCCGGCAGCACCCGCTCCCGCCCGAGCGCGAAGAAGTAGCGGGCGGTGGTGTTGTGGAACGAGATCATCGCCGCGAACAGGCTGGTCACGAAGAGCACCCTGGCGATGTCCACCACGGCGTCGCCCAGGTGCGCCCCGGCCAGCTTGAAGATGGTGTCGGCCTGGTCGCGGTTCGCGACGGCCACGATGTTCGCGGGCCCGGTGGCGACCGTCATCGCCCACGATGACAGCGCGTACACGGCCGCGATGATCGCCACGGCCGAGTAGGTGGCCAGCGGGACCGTACGGCGCGGCTCCCGGCTCTCCTCCGAGAACACCACGGACGACTCGAACCCGACGAACCCCAACGTCGCGATCACCAGCAGCGCCCCCACTCCGGGCGCGAACAGCGCGCCCGGCGACAGCGTCTCCATCGAGAACCCGGCGGCCGCCGGATGGGCCAGATCCGCGAAGTCGAACAGCAGGATGACCGCCACCTCGGCGGTCAGCAGCACGGCCAGCAGGCGGCCGTTGACGTCCACCCGCATCAGGCCCAGGGCCGCGACCAGCGCCCACGCGACCAGGGAGACGAGCCACCAGGGCGGCGTGAGGCCCAGCCAGCGCTCCAGCAGCGGCGTGGCCGCCGTCCCGAACGCGCCGTACAGGCCCACCTGTAGCGCGTTGTACGCGATGAGCGCCACCCAGGCCGCCGCGATGCCCGCGGGCCGGCCCAGGCCGCGGCTGATGTAGGTGTAGAACGCGCCCGCGTTGGCCATGTGGCGGGCCATCGCCACGTACCCGACCGCGAAGACCGCCAGCACCACCCCGACCACCAGGAACGCGATGGGCAGCCCGGTGATCCCGGTGACCGCGTATGCGGTGGTGACCACGCCCGCGACGACGGTGAGCGGCGCCGCGGCGGAGAGCACGAAGTAGACGACCGAGGGCGCGCCGAGCCGGTCGGCGGCGAGCGCGCCGGCGACGGGGTCGGGCCCGGACTTCACGGGACGCATCGGGTTCCTCCGGGGGGTGGGGGTGTTCAGGTGCGGTAGGTCAGTACGGCGTCGCCGACGGCGGCACTCACGTGGCGGCTCAGGTCGCGCAGCGGCTCGGGCATCGTGGCGAGCAGTGTGGTCAGGTACCGGCGGGCCACCCGCCGGTCGGCCGGATCGTCAAGCACGGTCTCCGTCATGTCGCACGCATCCACCAGCGTGGCCAGCGCCATGTCCTGCGGCGACAGCGGCCAGTGCCGGACCAGCGCCAGCCGCAGCCGGGTCGCGGGCCACATGGCCTTGCTGAAGTCGGCGGAGAAGAACCGGGGCGGCCTGCGCCTGAGCAGTTTGGGGGCCTCGCGCTCCAGCAGCCCGGCGGCGACCAACCGCCCGCCCACGTCCTCGACCGAGCGCTGCGCAAAATACGCCAGCCACGTGCGCACGTCGGTGTGGTGCGGCGAATCCCCGATATCGGCCAGCACCTGATTGGCCACCTTCTCCGTGACGTCCTCGGAGTCGATCACGTCGAGCCGCACGCCGCGCACGGCGACCCTCTGGTGCAGCACGAGTTCCCCGATCAGGGCCCCCGCCAGGCCGAGAGCGACACCCTGCACGTGGAGGCGGGGTCTGCCCGAGCCGGTCGTGTCCCATGAGACGAGGAAGAAATCATCGGCAAGCACCTTGAATCGGTCCGCTCACTATCGCCTTAAAAGGACGACCCGCTTTCGGCCGGCAGCGTATGGCCGCCAGCGGAAATGTCTACCAAGAACGTCATCGCCCGGGTAGACCCATTTATCCCCAAGTCCGGAAAATGATGATTTATGGTTAAAGTGCCGAATAAAAAATGAGGAATTCTCGGATGGCGGGAAGCCGCGCCGCGACACGAAGACGCAGGTCAGGCGGGTCTTGGGTTTGCCGCGCGGCAGCCGGTACGGTCGGGATCATGTGCGCGTACCGGACCGGATTCGTGGCGGTCGTCACGCTGGCCGCGCTGACCACGGCGTGCGGCGCCGCCGTGCCCGTTTCGCAGGAGGCGGCGCTGCCCGCGGCGCCGTCCGCCAGCCAGAAGCCGGGCGGAGGCGCGCTCGCGGGCAAGATCGTGGTGATCGACCCCGGCCACAACGGCGGCAACGCCGCGCACCCCGAGGAGATCAACCGGCAGGTCGACATCATCACCGGCAGGAAGCCCTGCAACACGACCGGCACGCAGACCAACGCCGGATTCCCGGAGCACGCCTTCACCTGGGACGTCGCCGACCGGCTCAAGCCGATCCTGGAGAAGATGGGCGCCAAGGTCGTGCTCACCAGGCCCGACGACAAGGGCGTCGGCCCGTGCGTCACCGAGCGGGCCGCCATCGGCAACGAGGCCAGGGCGGACGCGGTCCTGTCGATCCACGGCGACGGCGCCACGCCGAGCGGGCACGGCTTCCACGTGATCATGCCGGGGCTGGTCTCCGGGCACAACGACCAGATCATCAAGCCGTCCCGGCGGCTTGGGGTGGACATCAGGAACGCCTACCGGGACGGCACGGGCCTGCCGTACGCCGACTACACCGGCGTGGACGGGCTGCAGACCCGCACCGACCTGGGCGGGCTCAACCTCTCCGTGCGTCCCGCGGTGTTCATCGAGTGCGGCAACATGCGCAACCGCGGCGACGCGGCCAAGATGTCCGACCCCGGCTTCCGCGAGCGCATGGCCGTCGCCCTGGCCGCCGGGCTCAGGAAATATCTGACCTAGCCCTGTCGGTCGGGGAGGCCCCGTACGCGCGCAGGAACGCGGCGACGGCGGCCTCGGAGAGCCGTTCGAGGTCGGCCTCGGTGTAGTGGTCGCCGCCGCCCCAGAACATCACCTTGTTCACCGGGATCCACAGCAGCAGGCCCACGAAGTGCTGGGCGGTCAGCTCGGGGTCGTCCACGCGGAGCAGGCCGCGGCCGGCGAGGCGTTCGAAGGCGGCGGCCAGGGTCTCCAGCGAGCGCTCGAAGCCCTGCTGGTACCAGGTGCGGCCGAGGTCGGGGAAGCGGTCGGCCTCGGCGATCACCAGCCGGCGCAGGCGGAGCACGTCGGGCCGCATGAGCGCGCCGAGGAACTGCCGGGCCAGCTCGCCCAGGTCCTTGGCCAGGTCCTCGCTGTCGTCGAGCGCCGCGGTGATGAGCTTGGCCAGCCCCTCGACCTGGGTCGTCGTGTCGAGGATGATGCTCGTGAACAGCTGTTCCTTGTCGGTGAAGTGCTTGTAGACGGTCTGCTTCGAGACCGCCGCCAGCGCCGCCACCTCGTCCATGCTCGCGCCCACGTAGCCGTTGCGCAGGAACACCGGCCGGGCCGCCTCCATGATCTGCCTGCGCTTGCGTGCCGTGCGGCCGTCCTCTTCCGGTGCCATGCCCATCCCTTCGCCCTTCGACGAAAACACAGTACTGGACAGTTCCGTACTGATGTGAGTACCGTACCGTCTAGTTCCAGCGATGAAAAGGACAAAGCACGTCATGAGTGATCTTCAGCAGCAGGTGCAGGAAACCGCCGACAGGCTCGTCGAGTCAGGCGAGGAGCGCGGGCTCCAGGTGGCCGTCTATCGGTACGGCGTCCAGGTCGTGGATGTGGTGGCAGGCGTGGCCGACCCCGCGACCGGGCGGCCCGTCACGGCTGACACGCCCTTCTACAACTTCTCGATCGGCAAGGGCGCCACCGCGACCGTCGCCCACGTGCTGGCCGAGCGGGGCCTGTTCGGTTACGACACTCCGGTCGTGGAGCTGTGGCCGGAGTTCGGGCGGCACGGCAAGCAGGGTGTGACCGTGCGCCACGTTCTGTCGCACACGGCCGGCGTGCCGGGCGTGCCGCTCGACACCACCCCGGAGGACGTCTGCGACTGGGACAAGATGGTCGCCGCGCTGGAGGACGCCGAGCTGTGGTGGGAGCCGGGCACGAAGGTGGGCTACCACGCGTACACGTTCGGGTTCCTGGTCGGCGAGATCGTCCGGCGGGTCACCGGCAAGCCCATCTCGCAGGTGCTGCTGGAGGACGTGGCGGGCCCGCTGGGCGTGGCCGACGAGCTCTACTTCGGGATGCCGGAGACGGAGCACCACCGGCTGGCCAGGCTGGAGGACGCGCCGGTGGACCCGGCGGCGTGGGGCGAGATGCCGGCGGACCTCCCGATGTTCAAGGCGGGGCCGATGTCGCTGATGCCGAACGCCGAGCTGGGCAACCGCGCCGACTACCTGTCCTCCGACATCCCCGCGGGCGGCAAGACCTCGGCCCGGGCCATCGCGCGGATGTACGCCGCGCTGCTCGGCGAGGTGGACGGGACGCGGCTGATCTCGCCCGACCGGCTGCGCGAGGCGACGGCGGTGGCCTCCAGCGGGATCGACGAGGTGTTCGGCATGCCGTCGTCCTGGGGGCTCGGGTACGGCATCGGCGGCCCCGGCTCGACCGCCGAGGCGAGCCCGACCGTGTTCGGGGTGCCGGGCGCGGGCGGCAGCGCGGCCTGGGCCGACACGGCGACCGGCACCGCGTTCGCGCTCACCAAGAACCGCCTCACCAACGACTTCGCGGCCGCGAGCCTGATCGGCGGCATCGTGACCGGTGCCTAGAGTGTCCGGCCCGCCGGTCAGCCGTCGCGGCAGAGGGGCTTGCCCCCGACCACGCAGGCGATGTCGTCGAGCTGGCAGCTGAGCAGGGTGCCGTCCATGCCCAGCACGAGCACGAGGTCGCGCCTGGACGGATGAGCCAGCATGACCCTGCCGACCACGCCATTATCCAAGATCACGGTCGGGCGGCCTGCCGCGTTGTCCATGGCCCTCGTGACTCCTCTCCGCTGCGGAACGAAAGCCGTTCCCCACCAGGATGCACAGGTGTGTGCCGTGAGCGCATCGGTCATCCGGCTGTATTTCCGGTCCAGTGGTCGGGAAGGCCATGGAAGACTGGCCCCAACAGGGGTTTTCTAGGGGGGGAATGACCTTGCGCACATGGCTTACCGAACGGTTCGGCCTGGCGGTGCCGGTGGTGGGGGCGCCGATGGCGGGGGTCGGTGCGGGCCGGCTGGCCGCCGCCGTCTCCGAGGCGGGCGCGCTCGGCATGATCGGGGTCGCCGCCGCGGCCACGGGGGAGTGGATCACCAAGGAGGCCGCCGTCGCGGGCGGCGGTCCGTACGGGATCGGGCTCATGGCCTGGGCGCTGACCGGCAACCCCGCCCAGTTCGACGCCGTGCTCGAGCTCCGGCCCACGATCGTCTCCGTGAGCTTCGGGCCGTATGCGCGTTATGTGGAGGAGCTGCGGCAGGCGGGCATCACGGTCGTCACCCAGGCGGGCACGACCGACGAGGCCCGCGCCGCCGAGCAGGCCGGGGTGGACGCGGTCGTGGCGCGCGGGGCCGAGGCGGGCGGCCACGGGCGCGACGCGGTGGCCACGCTGCCGCTGCTGCAGAGCGTGCTCGACGCGGTGAGCGTCCCGGTGCTCGCGGCGGGCGGCATCTCGACCGGGCGCGGGCTCGCCGCCGTGCTGGCCGCCGGCGCCGCCGGGGCCTGGGTGGGCACGGCCTTCATGGGGTGCGCGGAGACGGCCCTCTCGGAGACGGCCACGGAGCGCTTGCTGGCGGCCGAGGAGACGGGCACCGCGTACGGGCGGGTCTTCGACATCGCCCAGCGCCTGGACTGGCCGCCCGAGTACGGCGGGCGGGCGCTGCGCAACGCGTTCTTCGACCGGTGGGCCGGGCGGGAGGACGAACTGGCCGTGGACGACGACGCCCCGGCCCGGCAGGCGGCGGCGCGGGCCGAAGGGGACTTCGACACCGCCTGCATCTACGCGGGGCAGGCCGTGGGGATGGTGCGCGAGCGGCGCACGGCGGCCGACGTGGTCGCCGGCTTCGCCGCCGCCGAGGAGCTCCTGGCCCGTTTCTCCTGATCGGCGGGCAGACGAGAACCTGTTCTGTTCGGTCTGCCGGTACGGCCGAAGGGGGCCTGCTCAATCTTCCCTATGACGTGCGGTACTGCCGAGTAGTATGGCGTTCGGAGTCGCACGCGTGGAAGGAGACGGCCCCCAGTGACCGAGCTAGAACGCGTTCCGCCCGGAGTGGACCCGACGGTTCCCAGCTCCGCCCGGGTGTACGACTATCTGCTCGGCGGCAAGGACCACGTCGCGGTCGATCGGGCGGTGGCGGAAAAGCTCCTCGCGGTCGCCCCGGACACCCGTCTGGTGGCCAGGGCCAACCGTAAGTTTCAGGTCGAGGCCGTCCGCCATCTGGCGAAGCAGGGCCTGCGGCAGTTCATCGACCTGGGCACCGGCATCCCGACCTCGCCCAGCATCCACGAGACCGTCCGCTCGGTGAACCCTGCCTGCCGGGTGGTCTATGTGGACTACGACCCCGTGGTGCGCCTGCACGCGCAGGTGCTGCTCGCCGACTCGCCGGGCATCGCCAGCATCCAGGCCGACCTGCGCCGCCCCGACGACGTGCTCTCCGACCCCAGCGTCACCGGCCTGATCGACTTCGAGCAGCCGGTGTGCGTGCTGATGGTCGGGGTGCTGCACTACGTGATGGACGAGGAGGACCCCGGCGGCATCGTGGCCGCTTTCAGGAAGCGCATGGTGTCGGGCAGCTACCTGGTGGTCACCCACGCGATGGCGGAGAGCGCCCCCGAGGCGATCGCCCAGCTCACGATGGCGACGGCCGGCACCCCCGCGCAGGCGCGGTTCCGGACGCGGGAGGAGGTGCTGGGGCTGTTCGACGGGTTCGAGCTGATCGGGCCGGGCCTGGTGCCCGTCCAGGACTGGCACATCGGCGAGGACGAGCTTCACATCCCCCTTCTCGACGGCACCCCGCAGCTGCGCATCGAGGGCGGGGTCGGCCTGCTCAGAGCTTGATCCCCTTGATGATCTTCGACAGCTCGGGGACGAGGGGCGTGCTGGCCATCACGGTGACGACGACTCCCTTGCGCTCGACCCAGCCCGCGTACCGGCCGTGGCCGAGCGCGCCGTCGCCCTCCTGGGTGAGCACCTGACGGCCGCCGATCTTCACGGTCTCGGTGTCGCCGGAGAACGTCCCCATGTCGAACGGCCCGTTCTTGAGCTGCGCCAGCTTGCTCGCCTTCGGCCAGCACACGACCCTGACCCAGAGCGAGCGCTGCTTGGGGTCCACGTCGGGGCGGTCGTCGCCCCACTGGTAGCCGTACTCGGTGATGCCGTCGTGCTTGTTGACGACGACCCCGCCGTACGTGAAGCCCTTCGGGATGTGGTTGACGCGAACTCCCTTGATGGCGGTGGCGCCCCTGGCCGGCTTGTCGACCTTGGTGTCGGACGACCGCTTCTCCTCCGCCTTGGTCGGGACGGGGCAGGCGGGGCGCTCCGCGGCCTGAGCGGGGAGGGCGATCAGGGCCGCGGCGACGGGCAGCACGGACAGGGCGGCAAGCTTGTGAATCTTGTTCATGTGTGGGTTGGATGCGACAGATGTGAGAAAGGTTCAGTACTCCTTCAGCGCGATGTCGTTCGCGAACTTGTCGGTCATCTTCATCATCCAACCGAACAGGAAGCTGTTCTTGAACATCCAGTTCCGCATCCGGATCCCCCTCGGGGTGCGAGGAGCGAGGAAGGGGCCCGCGCTGCCCTTCTTGGAGACCTTGGCGTATCCGCGCATCTGCTCCTCGTACTGCGCGAAGGCCACGCGGTGATCGCCGCCGGCCCGCTTGAGCTCGCCCGCGAGCACGTACGCGCCGACCACGGCCAGGCCCGAGCCGAAGCCGGCCAGGGTGTTGCCGTACGCGGCGTCGCCGAGCAGCACCACGCGGCCCTTGCTGTAGCGGTCGATGGAGGTCTGGCTGATGGCGTCGAGATAGACGTCATGGGAGCGGCGCACCGCCTCCATGAGCGCCGGGCCCTGCCAGCCCATGCCCGCGTAGGCGCGGGTCAGCAGGTCCTTCTGCTGCCGCATGTCGTACCGGTCGTAGTCGAGGCGCTCGGAGGCGAAGACGAAGAACGCGGGCGCCTTCGGCCCGCCGACGGCGGCCATCCTGCCGGGCTCGTTGTACATCTTCGAGACCGTGCCGAAGTCACCCTCGACGTCGACCAGGGCGTAGTAGTAGCCGAGGTGCTTCACGTAGTCGGACTCGGGGCCGAAGGTGAGGCGGCGGACGTTGGAGTGGATGCCGTCCGCCCCCACCACCAGGTCGAACGTGCGGGGGGCGGAGCGTTCGAAGGTGACGTGCACGCCACCGGGGGTCTCGGTGAGCGAGGTGATCGAGTCGCCGAAGACGTACTCGCAGCTCGCGGCGGTCCGCTCGTAGAAGACCCTGGACAGGTCGCCGCGCTTGATCTCGATCTCGCCGCCGGTGAACTCGCCGGGGATGACCGCCAGCTTGCGGCCGTCCGCGTCGACGATCACCTGGTCGGCGCCGCCGGTCTGGAGCGCCTCGATGTCCTTGAGCACCCCCATGCGGGTCAGGACGGTGCGGTGGGTATGACTCTTGAAGTCGACGGCCTGGCCGCCGGGGCGCAGCGACGGGGCCTTCTCGACGACGGTGAGGTTGAAGCCGTAGCGGGACAGCAGGAGGGCGAGGGCGGGGCCGCCGATGCTGGCGCCGGAGATGAGGACGTTGGTGTTCTTCATGTCCGTCAGCTTCGCGAGCGCCGCTGACAGCGGGGCGACTGTCGGCTGACAGCCGGGGCGGGCTCCGTCAGCGGCCTGCGCCCGTGGTCGCGATCAGGGTGGCGAGCGCGTCGTCCCTGCTCATCGCCGCCCCCTTGGAGTACGCCACCGCGAATCCCGCGGGCCCGAGTACCTCCGTGGCGGCGGCGGCGATCCTGGCGACGTCCCGGTCCCCGGCGACGGCCATGCCGCGCAGCGCCACCCCCACGCCCAGCAGCGCCGCCGCCCGCTCCGCCGGCTCTCGGTCCACCGCCGTCGCCCCGTCCGGGTGCCGGCCCGCCGGGTCCTCCGCGGCGTCCAGACGTCGGTCCGCCGGGCTTTCCGTGCCGTCCAGCAGGCACTGGCCCGCCAGGCCTTCGGCGGCGTCGGCGAGGTCGATGGTCAGCGGCGACTTCAGCGTCATCGCCAGCGCCTCCGCGTGCCGGCGCGCGGCCTCGGCGGCGTCGCCGGTCGCCTCGGCCAGGCGGCCGAGCGCCGTCAGCACGTGCGACCTGGCCGCGTGGGCCTGGAACAGGCCGGCCTCGGAGGCGGCGAACGCGGCCTCCAGCCGGCGGGACGCCTCAGCCAGGTCACCCTCCAGGCGGGCCATCTCGCCCAGCCGCAGATTCACCCACGCCGTCAGCTCCGGCCGCCCGAGCCGGCGCGCCAGATCCCCGGCCCGCTCGCAGTCGGCGCGGGCGGCCCGGGCGTCCCCGGCCCGCCAGTGTGCCTCGGCGCGCCGGTGCAGGACGTCCGCCAGTTCCTCCATCGCCCCGAGCTCTTCGAGCAGGGCGACCGCCTCCTGCCACAGCTCCATGGCGCGTCCCCACTCGCCGCGCCAGCTCGCGATCAGCCCGAGCCAGTCGAGCCCCTGCACCTTCCCCCAGCGCTCGCCCAAGGCGCCGAACTCCGCGAGCATCCACTCCAGTTCCCGCTCCGCGTCGGCGACGCGGCCGCGCAGCAGCGCCAGCAGCGCGCTGCTGAGCTGTTCGAGTGCCTTGCTCCACGGATCGGACCCGATCACGTGTACGGCCATCGTCTCCCCGGGCGCGGGCGGTCCCGCGAGCATCCCCCACAGGGCCGGGCCGAACCGGGACCGCATCGGCCGGTCGAACGAGCCGATGACCGTCCGGGCCTGCTTCCAGTGCGGGGACTCGGCGTCGGGTACGGCGTGCAGCACCACCAGCACGTACTCCTCCCCCAGGTCGGGGCCGATGGCGTCGAGGAGCCGCACGGCATGCCGGGTCGCCTCGCCCCGTCGCCCGCTGAGCCACCAGTACATGGCCAGCGCCGCCACCAGCCGCGCCGCCGTCGGCGGGTCGTGCTCGACGCTCCACCGCAGCGCCGCCTGCAGGTTCGCGTTGTCGGCCGAGAGCAGGGCCAGCCACTGGAGCTGTTCGGCGCTGTAGAGGTGGCCGTCGGCGCGGCGCGCGAACTCCAGGAACCAGGCGGCGTGGGCCGCCCTCAGCCGGTCCTCCTCGCCCGTCTCCGCCAGCCGCTCCGCGCAGAACAGGCGGATGGTGTCGAGCATGTGGTAGCGCTCGCCGTCGGTCTCGACCAGCGACTTGTCCACCAGGTCGGCCAGCAGGTCGGCGCTGTCCGCGCCGCACACCCGTTCCACCGCCTCCAGGCTCGCGCCCCCGGCGAACACGGAGAACTGCCTGGCCAGCGCCTGCTCCTCGGCGCCGAGCAGGCTCCAGCTCCACTCCACGACCGCGTGCAGCGTCCGGTGGCGCGTGGGGGCGGTACGGTCGCCCCGGGACAGCAGCCGGAACCTGTCGTGCTCGGCCAGCCGGGTCGCGATCTCTTCCACGCCGAACGTACGCATCCGGGCCGCCGCCAGCTCGATGGCCAGCGGCAGGCAGTCCAGCGCCGCGCAGATCCGCACGACGGCGTCCAGGTTGCCCGGCCCGACCGCGAACCCCTGCCGCACGGCCGCGGCCCGTTCGGCGAACAGCTTGACGGCCGGGTCGGTGGGCAGGGGTGCCAGCGGGACCAGGTGCTCGCCGGTGAGGCCCAGCGGCTCCCGGCTCGTGGCCATGATCGTCAGGCCGGGGGCGGTGGCGAGGAGGCGGCGGGCCAGCGTGGCGACCTCGGAGAGCACGTGCTCGCAGTTGTCCAGGACGAGAAGGAGGTCCTGCTCGGCCAGCGCCGCCACCAGGCGTTCGGTGGGGTCGGGAAGCCCGCGCAGCGCCGACTCGCGCAACCCGAGCGCCGCCAGCACCGTCCCCGCCACCTGCCCGCCCCCCTCCACCAGCGACAGGTCCACGAAGCACGCCTCCCGGGCGCGCTGCGCCGCCACCTCGTCGCCGGTGGCCGCCCCCAGGGGTTCGTCGGTGGTGCCGGTCTTCGGGTGGAGGAGTTGGGTGGCGGTCTCCGGGTGGAGGAGGCGGGTGGCGGCTTCGATGGCCAGGCGGGTCTTGCCGATGCCGCCCGGGCCGACGAGCGTCACCAGGCGGACGCCGCGCAGGGCGGCCAGCCGCGCGAGCTCCTCCTCCCGCCCGACGAGCCGGTTCAGCTGGGCCGGGGGCGTGACCCGCCGGACCTGGTGCCGTTCGGCCCGCAGGATCGCCAGGTGCAGGGCCGCCAGCTCGGGTGAGGGGTCGGTGCCGAGCTCGTCGGCGAGCAGGCGGCGCGTCTCGTCGAAGACCGTCAGCGCCTCGGCCGGCCGCCCCGCCGCCTCCAGCGCGCGCATCAGCAGCCCGCGCGGTCGCTCGCGCAGCGGATGCGCGGACACCAGGTCCTGCAGCGCGGCCACCGGGCTGCCCTCGGGCAGGCCCAGCTCGGCCTCCATCAGGTCCTCCATGGCTGACAGGCGGAGCTCCTCCAGCCGGAGTGCCTGCGGCCCGGCGAACGGCGCGTCGGCCACGTCCGCGAGCGCCGGTCCCCGCCACAGCTCCAGGGCCTCCCTGAGCGAGGAGGCGGCTCCCGGGAAACGACCGCCCGCCAGCAGCCGGCGTCCCTCGCGGGACAGCCGCTCGAACCGGTGCGCGTCCACGTCGTCCGGCGAGACCGCCAGCCGGTATCCCGCCCCGTGGAACTCGATCAGGCCGGCCGGCAGGCTCCGCCTGAGCCGGGAGATCTGCGCCTGGATGGCGTTGGCGGCCTCCGCGGGCGGGCGGTCGCCGTACTGGCCGTCGATGAGCCTCTCGACGCTCACCATCCGGCCGGCGTCGAGCAGCAGCAGCGCGAGCAGGGCACGCGGGCGCGGACCCCCGATCGCCAGGGTGTCGCCACTGGGAGAGTGCACCAGGAGCGGGCCCAGGATGCCGAATTGCACGCCCCGATTGTCCCCTAACTGAGCAGTCGAAACGGAATTATCGGTATACCTACCGATGCGTATACGTATTTCCCAGTCGGGAGTGACCGTTTAGCGTCGCGGCATCAAGGCGCAACAGCACTGCTAGCTTCCCACCCCCCAATCTCCCTGCAATCCCGCCGCCGAGGCGATCCCCGTGCGGCGCGCGGGCCGTCGTGCGCTCACGAAGCGCGCCGATCCCGAGGGAGATCTTCGAAAGGAGCAGCACAGCCGTGAAACGCAAAGCCTTACTCGCGGCGGTCGTCGGCGTGGCCACGGCCACCACACTGGCGTTACAGACGCCGCCCGCGAACGCCGCCCCTCCGGGAGCCGCACCGCAGCAGCAGACGGCGCGCGTGAGTGACCCCGCCTCGCTCGCCGCACAGGTGGCCGACAAGGCCGTCTCCAGCCAGCTCGACGAGCTCACCCGGGGCGCCGACGAGGCCTACAGCCGCGTGGCGGTCACCCCGGGCGCGGCCGACATGTACTACGTGTCGTACGAGCGCACGTACAAGGGCCTGCCGATGGTCGGCGGCGACGCCGTCGTGGTCACCGACGCGGCGGGGAACGTCAGGGACACGGTCGCGGCGACGGGCCCCACCCCGGGCGACGTGCCGACCCGGGCCACGATCAGCGCCGGCAAGGCCACCGAGGTCGCCAGGACGAAGCTCTCGCGCGTGGACGACACCGCGGCGCCCCGCCTGGTCGTGCTGGCCTGGGGCGAGAAGCCGAGGCTGGCCTGGGACGCCATGGTCAGCGGCATCGCCGACGGCAAGCCGAGCATCCAGCACGTGTTCGTGGACGCGCGTACCGGCGAGATCGCCGACTCGTACGACCTCGTACGCGCCGGCACCGGCAACGGCTACTACTACGGCCAGGTCACCATCGGGACGAGCGGCTCCGGCAGCTCGTACTCGATGACCGACACGTCCAGGCCCGGCATCCAGTGCGGCGGCCAGAACGGCAGCGCCTACACCGGAACCGACGACGCGTGGGGCAACGGCTCGGGCACCAACCTGGAGACCGCCTGCGTGGACGCGCTCTACGGGGTGCAGCGCGAGTGGGACATGCTGCGCGACTGGCTCGGCCGCAACGGCATCAACGGCAGCGGCCGCGGGTTCCCTGTACGGGTCGGGCTCAACGACGTGAACGCCTACTGGAACGGCAGCTACACCAACTTCGGCCACAACCAGGCCAACACCCGGCAGGCGACCCCGATCGACGTCGTGGCGCACGAGTTCGGGCACGCGATCTTCCAGACCACCCCGGGCGGCGCCGGCTCCGGCAACGAGAACGGCGGGATCAACGAGGCCACCGGCGACATCTTCGGCGCCCTGACCGAGGCGTACGCCGCCAACGCCAACGACCCGGCCGACTACCTGGTGGGCGAGGAGGTCGACCTGGTCGGCGACGGGCCGATCCGGAACATGTACAACCCGAGCGCGCTCGGCGACCCGAACTGCTACTCCTCCTCGATCCCGGGCACCGAGGTGCACGCGGCGGCAGGCCCGCTGAACCACTGGTTCTACCTGCTGGCCGAGGGCAACAACCCCGGCGGCGGCAAGCCGTCCAGCCCGATCTGCTCCGGCGGCCCCTCGTCGGTCACCGGCGTCGGCATCCAGAACGCCGGCAAGATCTTCATGGGCGCGCTGGCCCGCAAGACCTCGTCCTGGCGGTACACCAACGTCCGCGCCGCTTCTGTCGCGGCCGCGATCGAGCTGTTCGGCGCCAACAGCGCCCAGTGCAACACCACCAAGGCGGCGTGGAGCGCGATCAGCGTGGCGGCGGCCTCGGGCGAGCCCGCGTGCGGCACCTCGACCAGCGACTTCTCGATCTCGCTCAGCCCGACCTCCGGCAGCGCGGCGCCCGGCGGCCAGGCGACGGCCACGGTCGGCACGCAGACCACCTCCGGCAGCGCCCAGACCGTGAGCCTGAGCGCGTCGGGGCTGCCCAGCGGCACCACGGCGAGCTTCAACCCCTCGTCGGTGACCTCGGGCAACTCCTCCACGCTGACGCTCTCGGTCGGCTCCTCGACGGCTGCGGGCACGTACAACATCACCGTCACGGGGACCGGCTCGACGACGCACACGGCGACGTACGCGCTCACCGTCAGCTCGAACCCGCCGACGCGTGACTTCTCGATGGCGCTCAACCCGACGTCCGGCACGGTGCAGGCGGGCTCGGCGGCCACGTCCACGGTCAGCACGACCACCACGGCGGGCACCGCGCAGACGGTGAACCTGTCGTCGGCCAGCGGCCTGCCGACCGGCGCCACGGCCACGTTCAACCCGGCCTCGGTGACCTCGGGCGGCTCGTCCACGCTGACGATCTCGACCGCGCCCACCACCCCGGCCGGCAGCTACACCATCACGGTGACGGGCACCGGCGTGACGGCCACGCACACGGCGACGTACGCGCTGACCGTCCAGAGCACCACGGGCGGCCGGACGTTCACCAACGACACCAACTATCCGATCACCGACTTCAACAACACCCAGAGCTCGATCACCTCCACCGCGACGGGCACCGCGACCTCACCGGTCCGGATCTCGATCACGATCAGCCACACGTGCGCGGAGGACCTCGACATCTGGGTACGCGGGCCGAGCGGCACCTGGTACGCGGTCGACAGGTACGGCGGCACGACCTGCACGCAGTACGGCACCAGGACGTTCTCCGTCCCGGTGAGCCAGCAGGCGGCGGGCACCTGGGTGCTCGACATCGAGGACGTCTACGCCGGTGACACCGGCTTCATCGACTCCTGGAGCATCACCGTCTAGCTCTCCACGAGCCCCGGCCGGTCGTCCGGCCGGGGCTCCCGCACGTCCGCCCTCGTCCGCACGCCGAGCTTCTGCAGCACCCTGGCCACGTGGGTGTCCACCGTGCGGCGCGACAGGAACAGCACCTCCGCTATCTCCCGGTTCGTCCGGCCGAGCGCGACCAGCCTGGCCACCTCGCTCTCCCGCGGCGACAGCACCCCGCTGCGGCCCCGCCGGCCCCTGCGCCGCGCCCCGGTCGGATCGATCTCGCGCAGCAGGTGGCGGCAGCGGGCCGCGTCGTGGGTGGCGCCGAGTGCCGCGTACCGCTCGCCCGCGTCGGCGACGAGGTCGGCGGCCCGCGCCCGGTCGCCGAGCGCGAAGCGCGCGACCGCCTCGGACTCGGCCGCCCGCGCCGCGCCGTACGGCCGCGGCATCGCCTCATAGGCGCCGCGGGCCAGGGCGTGGTAGCGGGCCGCCTCCTCCGCGTCCTGGGCCAGCGCCCCTCTGGCGGCGTCGAGCCCGGCCTGCGCGGACGGCGCGTTCCTGCCCTCGATCCCCGCCGCGAACTCGGCCACCAGATCCGCCGCCGCGCCGCGCCTGCCCGCCTTGAGCAGCGCGAGGACGGCGGCCGGCACGAGCTGGTCGCCCCACACCCACACGCCCTTGCGCCGGAGCCTGCCCACCGCCAGATCGGCCTCGCGCAGCGCCGACTCCGGCGAGTCGCGGGTCAGGTGCAGCTCCACCAGCCCGCTGGAGGCCGCCGCGGCGACGGGCAGGAAGCCCGAGTCCAGGTCGCGTACGCCGGCCGCCTCCAGGTGCTCGCCGGCCTCGTCCCACTCGCCCCTGGCCAGGGCCAGCATGCCGAGGGTCAGCCGGGCGTCCACCGCCAGCAGCGGCGCCTCGAAGGTCATCTCGACGGCGGCGACGGCCCGCTCGCGCAGCCCCGTCCAGCGGCCGGTCAGCAGGTCGAGCCGGATCGACGACATCTCCACCAGGAACTCCGGGTAGAGCGCGCCGGTCTCCTCGGCGATGCGCCTGCTCCGGTCCGCGAACCGCTCGGCCGCCGCGTAGTGCCCGAGCGCCACCGCGGCGTCGTACAGGTTGGAGTAGCCGCGCGCCACCTGGCGGCGCACGGCCGGGGCCGGGTCGTGGACCGGCAGCTCCCCGACCAGTTCGAAGGCGTCGGGCGCGCCGACCAGCATGGCGAGGGTGACCTTGTTGACCAGCACGGCGGCGGTCAGCTCGGGGTCGCGGTCGTCGAGGAGCTTCTCCGCCTGGACCATCCACTCCTGGTGCATGGAGAGCGGCTCGCCGCCCCACGCGGGCATCGCCAGCAGGGCCAGCCCGCGGGCGGCCAGGTTGGGGCTGTCGTGCAGGTCGGGGAGCGCGGCCAGGATCTCCTGGCGTCCGGCGGCGACCGCGCCCGCCTGGTTGGACAGGAGCACGCCCAGGTTGAGCCGGGCCTGGCCGCGTACCTGCGGGGACAGGAAGTCGTCCGACAGCAGGTGGCGCAGGATGCGTACGACGCGGCGGTGGGACAGGCCGATGGCGGCGACCCTGCTGAGCCTGAGCGCGAGCGGGCCGCGGGCGTCGTGGGGGAGCTTGGGGTCGGCGAGCAGCCCTTCGAGCACCTCGACGGCGAGCGGGATGTCGCCGAGCGCGGCGGCGTGGTCGGCGGCGGCGGCGCCGTGGCGCTGCCAGGCCGCGTAGTCGCCGGCGCGGCGGGCGTGGTGGGCGAGCTGTACGAGGGGCGGCAGGTCGAGTCCGGACAGCGCGGTCATGGCCCGGTGGTGGATCTGGCGGCGCTCGGGGCCGGGGATCGTGTCGTAGACGGCCTGCTGGGCGAGGGTGTGGCGGAAGCCGTACTGGCCGTCCTTGTGCTCGAGCAGCACGCCGGCCTCCAGCGCCTGGCCCAGCCCCGGCTCGGACGGGGTGGGCGCGGAGACGGCGGCGATCAAGGACTCGTCGGCGGGCAGCCCCAGGACGGCGGCGGCGCGTACGACGCGCAGCGCGGCCGGCGACAGGCCCGCGAGCCGTTCGGCCATCGCCTCGCGCAGCAGCAGCGGCACGGCCATGCGGTCGAGCGCGTCCGGCTCGGGTAAGCGGCCCTCGTCGTCGAGCAGCGAGCGCACCACCTCCTCGATCACGAACGGCACTCCCGCGGTGCGTTCGTGCAGCCGGGCGGCGAACTCGGCGGTCGGCGCCGACCGGCCGAGCAGCGCGCCGGTGAGGCTGCGCACCCCCTCGACGTCGAGCGGGGTCAGCGAGATCACCTCGCCGCGCACCCCGGGAGTCCGCCGGTACGCGTGCCCGAACGGCAGCCCGGGCACCGGCAGTTCCTCCCGCCGGAACGTCACCACCAGCGCCAGCCCGTCGGGCGGCTGGTCGGTGAGGAAGCGCAGCAGGTCACGGGTGCCGTCGTCGGCCCAGTGCAGGTCCTCCACGACGAGGACGACGGGACCGGCCGCGGCCAGCAGCGCGTGGACGGCCCGGAACAGCCGGTGCCGCTCGGCCCGCGGATCGTCGAACGCGGGCGGCGAGGGGGCGGGCGGGAGGTGGCCGGCCAGCTCGGGCAGGTGGCCGCGCAGGACGCCGGTGAGCGGGCTCAGCCGGTCGTGGGGAGGGAGCGCGGGGGCGACGTCCCGGAGCGCGTCCAGCACCGGGCCGTACGGGAGCGGCTCGCGGATCTGGTGGCAGTGGCCGAGCAGCACGGTCCGGCCGCCTTCGCTTTCGCGCAGGGGGTCGATGGCCGCCCTGACGAGCCTGGTCTTGCCGATGCCCGCCTCGCCCTGCACCTGGATGACGGAGGGCGGCTCCGTGATGGCGCCGGTGAGCAGCCGCAACTGGGTGTCGCGCCCGACCAATGCGGGAGAAGCCGCGCTTGCCATCGGGGTCTCCGTAACAGTGCAGGTTTACTCCCTTTGTCGGAATCCGTTATCCACTACGTACGACCCGTGGTCAACCCTCCTTCCCGCCGTAGGGGGTTGCCGTCCCTTCGGAGGAGAGGGAGGGGCGAGGCGTCCTCATGGGGTCCGCAGCCCCTCTTCGCGCCGTTGGGTGCTGTCCCTTCGGGGGAGAGGGAGGGGCGAGCGGTCCTCGTGGGGTCCCGCAGCCCTTCTTCGCGCCGTGGGGGTGCTGTCCCTTGGAGAAGGGGGGGAGGCGGAGGTCGCTGTCCTTGGGGGAGGAAGGCGAGCGCCCGCCCCGCGGTGCTTGGTCGTGGATCGCGGGGCGGGCGCTCGTTCGGGGGCCGCGGGCGGGAGCGCGTCCGCCCGCGACGGCGAGAAGGTCAGGAGCTCGTGACGATGGGGAGGGTCAGGAGCAGGTGGCGTTGGTGGGCTGGCCGGCCGGGCCGTTGGCGGTGAAGCCGACGGCCACGGACGCGCCCGGGGCGAGGTTCTTGGCGTGGTCGGGGCCCTTGGCGGTCCACGTGGTGCCCGACTGGGTCACGACCGCGTTCCAGCCGTTGACCAGCGTCACCTCCGACGGGAACGTCCAGGTGGCCCTCCAGTCGCTGATCGTGCCGGTGCCGGTGTTCTTCACCGTCAGCTCGCCCTGGAAGCCGCCCTGCCAGGAGTTCGTCTGCTTGTACGTCACCGTGCACTGCCCGGGAGGGTTGGGCGTGGGCGTCTCGGAGGGCTGCCCGGTGCCGCCGGTCGGCGGGATCAGGTACGGCTGGAGGATGGCCTGCTTGGCCTGGTTGACGGTGGTCCAGTCGTCGTTGAGGATGCCCCCGGTGTCACCGGAGTTCGGGTTCCACGACCAGTAGGTGAACGACATCCCGTTCACCCCGGTCCCCGTGTACTTCAGGAGCTCCTGCAGCCAGATCTTGTCCACGTTCGCGGCCAGGGTGGTGCCGAACTCGCCGATCATGATCGGCGCGATGTTCTGCTTGTACAGGTATCCCCAGTACTTGTCCCAGATGGCCGGCAGGTTGGCCGGGTAGTCGGGGGCGTCGAACCAGGTCTGGTGGTAGACCGAGGTCGCGTAGTCGTGGGGCGAGTAGACCAGGCGGTTGGCCACGTTGAGCCGTACCGGATACTGGCCCGCCTTCGACAGGTTGCCGCCCCACCAGCCGCAGTCCTCGTCGTTGCTGGGATCGCCGTCCCAGACGTTGGACAGGCCGCCGCTCGGGCAGCTCACGCCCTCCACGAAGATCAGCCAGTTGGGGTTGACCGACAGGACCGCGTTGCCGGCCCGCTCGGCGGCCAGGCGCCAGTCGCGTGCCTGGTCGCCGCAGCCCCAGCAGGAGCCGGTCGCGTTGGGGTTGGTGCCCTCGGCGTGCGGCTCGTTGTGCAGGTCGGCGCCGATGACGGTGGGATTGTTCGCGTAGTGCTGGGCCAGCGCCTTCCAGTCGTTGATCCAGGTGCTCTCCGGGGTGGCGGAGACGTACCAGAGCGCGGACTGGCCCGCGGCGGTCGGGCGGTGGCGGTCTAGGATGATCCGCATGCCCTTGCCGCCCGCGTAGGCGATGATCTTGTCCAGGATCTGCAGCGGCGACAGGCCGATCAGGTCGGGGTTGACGTAGTCGTTGATGCCGGTGGCCGTGGCGCCGGACTTGAGCGCGTCGTTGGAGTACGGCACGCGGATGGTGTTGTAGCCCAGCGAGGCCATCTTGTCGATGTGGCCCTTCCAGGGAGTGCTCGACCACAGGCCGTGGAAGGTCCGGTTGTCGGTCTCCATGCCGAACCAGTTGATGCCGGTCAGGCGCACGGTCGCGCCCGTGCTGTCAACGATCTTGTTGCCGCTGGTGTGCAGGTAACCGGTGCCCGTGCCGGCGGCTGCGCCTGCCGGGGCGGCGGTGGTCACCGCGACAGCGACCGCCGCTCCGGCCACCAGCGTGGCCAGGGCGGCCGTCATCGCCTTGGACAAGTGCATGGGGGTGCCTTTCGGAGAGGAAGAACGCGGCGTCATGCTCGGGTGCCGTCTTCGCGCCCGTCAACGCGCCGGGTGTTCTATGGCTGTGACCAGGCGAAATGCTTGAAAGTTTCACGAGAGCCGCCATTCCCGCCGGATGGACTTGACGCCATTGACACATGATCGACACATCCGTAGCGTTGCGTGGGAGCGCTCCCAAAGATTGCGTTGCGGGAGGAACGATGGACCTTCGATTCGGCATCCTCGGACCGGTACGGCTGTGGCGAGACGGCGCGATCGTGCAGCTGGGGACGACGAAACAGCGGCTCCTCCTCGCCCGCCTCCTCCTGGAGCCGAACCGCGCGGTCTCCCACGACCGCCTGTTCAGCGCGCTGTGGGAGGACAATCCACCCAAGTCCGCTCTCGCGAACGTCCGCAGCTACGCGAACCTGCTGCGCAAGGATCTCTGCGACCGCCTGCGGGCCCGGCAGCCCGGCTACCTCCTCACCGTCGAGCCCGGCGAGCTGGACGTCGCCGAGTTCAACGAGCGCGTACGGCAGGGCCGGGCCGCGATGTCGGGCGACCGTCACGAGGAAGCCCTCGGACATCTGACCGCGGCGCTCGCGCTGTGGCGGGGAGCCGCGGCCGAGGACCTGCCCAGGACCGTCGGCGTGGCCGCCCATCTCGACGCGCTGGAGGAGCAGCGCTACCTGGCGATCGAGGAGTGCGCGCGGGCCCGGCTGGCGCTCGGCCGGCACAGCGAGATCATCGGCGGCCTGCGGGAGACGCTGGCACTGCGGCCCACGAGGGAGCGGCTGTGGGAGTACCTGATGGTGGCGCTGTACCGCACCGGGGACGTGGCGGGCGCGCTGCGGGTGTACGCCGAGGCCAGGCAGGCGCTCGACCGGGAGCTCGGCATCGCGCCCGGACCCGAGCTGGCCGAGCTGCATCACCTCATGCTCAACCGGGACCCGCGCCTCAGCGGTCCTGCGCCGGGCTGGCAGCACCGCCGCCTGCGCTGTCAGCGCCGACCTGTCCGCCTTTGCTCCACAGGCTGTGCATAACCTCCTCCGCGTCACCCCTGGTAGCCCTGGGCCTGCAGGGTGAACAGCCGCCGGTAGAGCCCGTCCAGCGTGATCAGCTCTTCGTGCGACCCCTGTTCGGCGACCTGGCCGTCGTCGAGCACCACGAGCACGTCCGCCTCCCGCACGGCCCCCAGCCGGTGCGAGATCAGCAGGCTCGTACGCCCCGCCCGATGCTCGCGCAGCCGGTTGTGGATCTCGGCCTCGGCCTCGGCGTCCAGCCCCGAGCTCGGCTCGTCCAGGATGAGCAGATCGCGTGCGTCGCCCAGCACCGCCCGGGCCAGCGCGAGCCGCTGCCACTGCCCGCCCGACAGCACCATCCCGGCCTCGGCGGCCTCGGGGCCCGGCCCGAAGAACATCCTCGTCAGCAGCGTGTCGTAGCCGCGCGGCAGCGCGCTGACCGCGTCGTGGACCCCGGCCTTCCTGGCCGCGGCCTCGATCCGGCCGGGGGAGGCGGTCAGGCTGTCGCGGCCCGCCACGTCGCCGATCGCGATGTTCTCGGCGGCGGTCACGTCGTACTCCATGTAGTCCTGGAACACCGCGCCGATGCGGCCGCGCAGCTCCGCCGGGTCGAGATCGCGCAGGTCCACGCCGTCCCACAGGATCGTGCCCCGGTCCGGGTCGTAGAAGCGGCACAGCAGCTTGACGATCGTGCTCTTGCCCGCGCCGTTCCTGCCCACGAGCGCGACCGCCGAGCCGTACGGGATCGTGAAGCTGACGCCGCGCAGCGACCAGGGATGTCCGGGCGAGTAGCGGAACCACACGTCGCGGAACTCGATGCCGCGGCGCAGCGCGGGCAGGGGAGCCGGTCGGGGCGGCTGCCGCAGGTCGGGCTCGGCGCCGGTCACGGTCAGGTAGTGGTCGAAGTTCAGGAGTTGCTGGTGGGCCATCGTGACCTCGCTGACCAGCGCGGCGAGCGCCGACTGCACGCCCACGATCGAGGTGGCGAGCAGGGCGATGTCGCCCGCGGTGAGTCGGCCGTCCCGGGCGGCGAGCAGTGCCCAGATCAGGCCGGCCCCGGCGATCACGCCGGACAGCAGGCCCAGCCCGCCCTCGACGCCCAGTTCGTGGCGGTCGAGGCGGCGCCGTTCGGAGTCGGCCGCGGCCCGCTCGGCGTTCATCCTGGACCGGAAGTACCGGCCCGCCCCGAACAGGCGCAGCTCCTTGGCGGCGCGGACGCTGGTCAGGAGTTGCCGGTAGAACAGCTCGCGACGTTCCATCGGACCGATCCGCCACATCATGGACGCCCGCTGGCGCGACAGGCGCAGCTCGGCGGCCAGCGCGGGCAGGGCCGCCACCAGGACCGCGCCCGCCAGCAGCGGGTTGACGACCAGCAGCGCCCCGAGGAACCCGGTCACCGTGACGAGCCCCCGGCAGATGGCCAGCGTCCCGGCGACCACCGCGCTGGGAGTGGCGCCGCCCGAGCTGTGGGCCAGGCTCATCCGGTCCAGGAACGCCGGGTCCTCGAACCTGGCCAGGCCGGTGAAGCGTTCGACGCTTACGAAGAGCCGGTCCTGGGCCAGGCGGGCGGTGCGGCGCTCCAGCTCCCCGCGTACGTACCGGGACAGGTGCGGGAGCGCGGTGGCCGCCAGGCCGGCCGCCGCCAGCGCCACGCCCACCGCCACCAGTGCGGACGCGCCACCCGGGTGGGCGATCGCGTCGAGCGCCGACTTGGTCAGCCAGGCGGCGGCCACGGGGACGGCCGCTTCGAGCAGGGCCAGGAGCGCGTACGCGAGGACGTGCCGGCGGCCTGCCCGCCAGGCCAGGCCGAGCGCGCGGACCAGGGACGCGGGGCTGGCCTTCATGTCGCAGGCGCCCGCCGCCGTCGGCGCGGCGTCCTTCGGCACGGAGGGCTTCGGTGGCGTGGGGTGCGGCGACGCGGGATCCGGTGGCGCCGAGTCAGGTGGCGCGGGGTTCGGTGGGGTGGGGTGCAGTGACGCGGGATCCGGTGGCGAGGGGTTCGGTGGGGTGGGGTTCGGTGGGGTGGCCGGGGGGAGGGCGGGTTTGGGGGTCACGGGTCGCTAGGCCCGGGAGAGCGTGATGACCTGGTCGAGCCGGAGCCCGCTGGCCAGGATCCGGCCGCCGCCGCCCACGAGCGCGAACGCCGGGAACGCCCGCACCTGCAGCGCCGACGCGACCGGCCCGCCGAGGTCCTCGACCACCACGCGGGCGACCGGCTCCAGTTCCTCCCGCAGCGGACCGGCCTCGCCCGTCCGGTCGACGATCACGGCGAGCACCTGCTCGCGGGGGAAGGCCGCGGCCAGGGTGAGGAAGTCCGGCAGCGCCTCGTGGCAGGCGTCGCAGCCGGTGGAGAAGAAGCCCACCACGACCGGCTCGGTGATGAGGTCGCGGGAGACGGCGGATCCGTCGGTGGCCGAAGTGACGTACGGCGGCGCGACCGCGCCCTCGGCGAGGATCGCCCCCTGCCCTTGGCCGGACTGGGTGGCGAGCTGATCTGCATACCGGCGCAGCCGCCGGATCACGCCGAGGGTGAGCGCCAGGTTCACCAGGCACAGGACGCCCACGAGGATGACGAGGGTGACGAGGTAGGGCATGGCCGGCCTCCAGGTCGGGAAATGGGTTGAGGGTCAGGCCAGGCGGCGGAGCACCACTCCCAGCAGGGTGTCCCCGTCGATGAGGCCGCACTGGCGGGAGTCGAAGCTGGCCGACGGGTTGTCGCCGAGCACCACCAGCCGGTCCGGCGCCACCCGGCGGTCCGGCACGGCCGCGCGGACCGAGTCCGGGACGGGGTCGCCGGGGAGCGCCACCGCCCGCTTGACCATCCAGCGCCGCTCGGGCGGCAGGGGTTCGCCGGTGCCCAGCCAGTCGGGCGTCTCGAACACGACGACGTCCCCGGGCGAGATCCGGGCCAGCCCGGTCCGCCTGACGAGGAGCCGGTCGCCCGCGTGGAAGGTCGGCTCCATGCTGAGGCCGGACACCACGACGACGGCGAGCCGGCGGCGCAGGACCAGGAGGGAAGGCAGGAGCCCGGCGACCGCGAGGAGACCGGCCGTCCACGCGAGCATGGTCATCTACGCGGCCGTCAGCAGTTGTAGATCCAGGGACCGCACGACTCGCCGGTGCCGCAGGAGGCACCCCAGGTGCAGCACTTGCGGTACAGGCAGGTGGTGCCCTCGTACCAGCACGGACACGCGGCCTGCGCCGAGTGCTCCGGGACGACCTTGGCCAGCACCCAGTCCGTCAGTTTTCCGATCTTCATGTGAACCGCCTCTCGTCGGGCGTTTTTGGGATCACCGAAGACGTTAGAAACGGCCGTGACAATTCACATACCAGGCAGGTACGTCACAGATACATTCGACTACCGCTCGGGAGCGGGGAACAACCGGCGTACGCCCGCGGCCACCCAGATCGTGCCGATCCCGGCGTACACGGCCAGCAGCGCGACGCTCGGCGAGCCGACGATCACGGACGTGACGATCGCGACCGCGAGCAGCCCCGCCCAGCCGTACAGCACGCGGCGCCCGCGGGCCGAGCCCGTGTGCGTGGCCTCCTGCACCGGGGTGACCAGCGCCATGACCGCCGCCCCCGCCGTGCCGAGCGCGTCCTGGCCGAGCGCGATGCCCAGTGCGAGCACGCCCACCCCGGCGGCCGGCAGCGCGCAGCAGGCGATGGCCACGCGCGCCTCGACCCCCTCGAACAGCAGCTTGGTCGCCTTCGCGCGGGCCAGCCGCAGCACGGTCACCGCCTCGGCCACCCACGCCGCCCAGTGCAGCAACGCGATGAGGACGAACACGGCGATGAGCGGCGGCACCGCGGGCAGCAGGAGGACCATCCGCCAGCCGCCCAGGAACCGGCCGCGCAGGTTCGACAGGATCCGGTAGAGCGGGTTGCGCTCCTTGAGCGCCATGACGAGGAGGTCCCTGGCGGGGTCGAAGCCGGGGTCGAGGCGGAGCACCTCGCGGAAGGCCGCGGCGGCCGTCTTCGCGTCGCCGGCGGCCAGCGCCGCGTGCCCGTACGCCAGGTGCGCGGTTTCGCTCTCCGGATCGAGCCGTACGGCGTTCGCGGCGGCGGCCCTGGCCGGCTCCACCTCCCCGAGCTTGACGTGCGCCATGGCCAGGAGGCTCACCAGGTCCGACTCCTGCGGATCGATGGCCAGCCCCCGGCGGGCCGCCTCGACCACCTGGCGGTACTGGCCCAGCCGCAGGTGGGCGCGGGCCAGCAGCTCCCAGGTGGACGCCGACTCGGGGTTGTGCGCGAGCGACGTCTCGGCGGCGGTGACGGCCAGGTCCGGCCGCTGGATGCGGAGGTAGACCTGGCCGGCCATGTAGTGCGGGTACGACTGGTCGGGCGCCAGCCGTACCGCCTCCTGGGCCGCGGACACGGCCTCGGCGGTCCTGCCCTGCTGGACGAGGGCCAGGCCGAGCAGCGAGAACGCGGTGAAGTGCTCGGGCTGGACCGCGAGCACGCCGCGCAGCTCCCGCTCCGCGTCGGCCGGGCGGCGCATCTGCAGCAGCGTGCCCGCCCGCAGGATCGACTCGCGTGGGTTCACCGCTTGCCCTTGATCCAGGGCATCAGCTCGTCCCACGCGCCGGACTCGTTGGCGTGCAGCACGTAGTTGCGCGCGGTGGCCAGCCACTCGTGCACGGCCGTGGGCCTGGTGTTCTGGGCGACGGCCAGCAGGTCGTTGGTGGTCATCGGGATGGGCCGGCCGGCGCTGAGCGACTGCTGGAGCTTGACCTCCACCGCGCGGTCCACCACGCCCTTCAAGTCCGCGCCGACGAAGTGGTCGGTCACCCGCGCCACCGCGTCGAAGTCCATCTCGGCCAGCGGCTTGTCGCGGCAGAGGAGGCGCAGGATGGCCGCGCGCGCCGACGGGTCGGGCGGCGGCACGAACACGAGCTGGTCGAAGCGACCCGGGCGGCGGAACGCCACGTCGATGTACCAGGGCGCGTTCGTGGCGGCCAGCACCAGGACGCCCTCGTTGGCGTGCTGGTCCACGCCGTCGAGCTCGGCCAGGAACTGGTTGACCAGCTGCCGGGTGTGTGCCTGGCGCATGTCGGAGCGGCGCGCGGCCAGCGCGTCCACCTCGTCGAAGAACAGCACGCACGGGCGGTTGCGGCGGGCCAGGTCGAACGTGGCGCGCAGGTTGCGCTCGCTCGACCCGACGTACATGTCGAGGATGTCGGACAGGCCGACGTTGACGAACGTCGCGCCGAGCTCGCCGGCCGCGGCCCTGGCCAGGTGGGTCTTGCCCGCTCCGGGCGGGCCGTACATCAGGACGCCGCCGCCGGCGCGCTTGCCGTACGCGGCGAACAGCTCGGGCTGCTGGAGCGGCAGCAGCAGCTTCACCCGCAGCGCCTCCTTGACCGCGTCCATCCCGGCCACGTCGGCGAAGGTGACCTTCGACTTCTCCACCTCCGCGCCGGAGGGCGCGTCCGCCGGGGTCGTCGCGTATGGGGGAGGCGCCGCGGGCACGGAGGGGGCGACCGGGGTGGTCAGGCGGGCGGCGAGTTCGGCGTCGGCGACGGACGCGTCGCGGGAGATCGCCTCGTGGTAGCGGTAGGCCGCCCGGCCGAAGTCGCCCTCGCCGAGCAGCGCCCTGGCCGCGAGCACGCCCATCCGCGGCGGGTAGCCGGGGGAGGCCAGGAACGGCTCCAGCGCCGAGAGCGCCGCGCCGTGGGCGCTCTGCCGGACGAACGCCTCCGCCAGCCCCGCCGAGATGTCGGGATCCTTGGGCGCGAGCAGGAGCGCGGCGCGGAACTCGGCCTCGGCGTCGGCCAGGTATCCCTTGGTCAGCAGCTGCTCGGCGAGATGCCGACGGAGCGGGAGGTTGTCCGGAGACAGGCGCGCCGCCTCGCGTAGTGCCTGGAGGCCGGCATCGTCGAGCACGTGCCTGGTCCCTTCTGTCGCAGGATTCGGTCGTACTAAAACTACGCAGATTACCCCCTCGGGAGCCGGGCGAGCGGTAGTCCTGGCTCTACCTCGGGTTCTCGCGACAGCGCCCGTGTGCGCGGGCGCGCCCGCCGCTTGGATCGGTGGCATGACGATCACGCACACGCTTCCCGGGCGCTGGGTCGAAGGCGCCGGGCTGGTGCTCGGCCCGTCGCTGCTGCTCGCCGGGGTGCTCATCCGGGCGGGCGAGGGCGATTTCTTCCCCGACCAGCTCGCCGCCTACGCCGCCCAGCCGGAGCGGATGGTCCTGTCCTACAGCCTGTACGCGGCCGGGGTCGTGCTCCTGTGGCCCGCCGTGACCTCGCTGGCCCGCCTGATCAGCAGGTCGCACCCCGGCTGGGCGCAATGGGGCGCCACGCTGGTGATCCTCGGCCTTTTCGGACGGGTCTTCCACGCAGGGGTGAGCCACCTGGCCTTCCATCTGGTGGACGTCCTCGGGCTGGACGCGGCGCAGCGGGCGGTCGAGGCCACCTATGGCGCCTTCCACGTGTTCAAGGCGGTCAACCTCTGCATCATGGCGGGCTGGATCGTGCTCGCCGTCGGCGCCTACCGCGCCAGGGCGCTCGGCGTCGTCCGGTGCGTCTGCCTGGCGCTGGCGGCCGGGCTGCCGCTGGGCGTGCTCAAGGGCAGCAGCGACCCGATCTCGCTGGTCGCGCTGGCCGGGCTGGCGGTCGCGCTCGTGCCGCTGGGCGTCTCCGTGCTGCGCGACGGCCCCGCTCCCCGGTGGTGGGCCGCCGCCCTGGTCGTGGCGCTGATCCCGGTCGCCTTCTTCCTCGGATTGTCCGGTTGAGCGGCTACCGTACGGGCACCCGCAGGTCGCGGAAGCTTCCGATCTTGACCTGGATCGACGTGGCGCCTTCCGGCAGCGCGAACAGGCCCCAGAACTCCTTCTCCTCGCCAGGCCCGAACTTCTCGGTGGCGAGCCGCACGCCGGACAGGTCCGTGCAGGCGCAGTACGAGTCTTCCGACACCTGCAGCCGCCCCGGCAGGTACGCCCGCCGCGCGGCCACGTCGGTCAGCGTCACGTTGAAGGCCGCCTGGTACTTGAACGACATCCAGTCCCGCGAGTGGTGCAACTCGTTGAACCAGGTCTCGGCGTTCCCCTCGTTCGTGATCCGGTAGGTCAGCAGCCCGAGGCCGCCGGGGAGCCGCCGCAGCCCCGTCACCTGCATGGAGATCGGCTGACCCGCCGCCTTCACCGTCGGCTCCTCGGCAGTCGGCGAGGACGTGGGCGCCGGTTGCCCGGCGGCGGCCTGCGGCTTGGCGAAGGTCACCGTGACCCGCCTGTTGCGCCGCCTGCCCTCATCGGTGTCGTTGCTGTAGAGCGGGCGGCGGGAGCCGTACCCCTTGGCCTGGAACTCCACGCCCTGCCGGGTGACGAGAGCGGACAGCGCCCCGCGTACGGCCTGGGCGCGGCGCTGGGAGAGCGGGTCGTTGACGGCGTCGGTGCCGGTGGAGTCGGCGTGCCCCTCGACCTGCACGGTGGAGCCGGGGGAGGAGTCGATCAGCTTGGCCGTACGCGCCAGCACGGCCTTGGCCCTGGCGGTGAGCCGGGCCTGGTTCACCGCGAACAGCACGTCCGACGAGAGGTTGACGTGGAGATCCTTGCCGTCGTCCGCCGTCTCCTCCGATCGGTCCAGCGACTCCGACGGGGTGACGAGCGGGCGGGTGACAGCGGTGACCTGCTCGGCGTCGGGATCGGGGATGGTGACGCCCGGCGGTGTGGCCGGGGGCCCGTCGCTGATCGGCACCTCCGGCATCGGGAGTCCTGCCGGAGTGACGACCGTGGCGCTGGCGGGGTCGCCGGAGGGGGCGGGCATGACCGCGTACACGCTGATCGACCGGCCGGGTTCGATGAAGTAACCGAGGCCGTCGCGTTCCTGGTCGCTGCAGAGGCAGGGGGAGCCGGTCGGCTGGTACGGCAGGATCCAGGCGCGGGCCTGGGCGTCGAGCACGCCGATGCCGGACGCCCACTTGATCGCGCCCAGCGGGCGCGTGTTGTCACCCATCTGGCCGGTCCACGACAGCTTCTCTTTCGCGCCCGTGTTGGTGAGCCTGAGCTGGGCCACCAGGTGCTTGGCCTTGATCCGGTTCAGCCCGACGACCTCGATCTTGAGATCAGGGGTCAGGGTGCTGCGTGTCTCGGCCAGCGCGGGGCGGGTGTCCTCGGGAGTCCCGCTCGGGCTCGCGGCGGCGGGGGCGGTGGCCGACGGCGGTGTGCTGGGGGCAGGGGGCGGCGTCTGCCGCGCGCAGGCTGACACCATGAGCAACGCGACGAATGGGGCGATAATCCGATAGATCACCGGACGATCCTGCCGTACTTTCCGTCCGAATATCGGTATTACGGCTGAGCAAGAAGCTTGACGATCGCGACGACGCCGATGCAGACGATCAAGCCGCGCAGGATCGGCGCGGGCAGCCTGCGGCCCAGACGCGCGCCGAGGAAGCCGCCGATCATCGAACCCACAGCCACCAGCAGCACGGCCGACCAGTCGACGTCCGCGACCAGGCTGTAGAGGACGGCGGCGGTGAAGTTGACCAGCAGGGCGAGCACGTTCTTGGCCGCGTTGATGCGCTGCAGCTTCTCGTCCAGCATGATGCCCATCAGGCCGATGAGCAGGATGCCCTGGCCCGCGCCGAAGTAGCCGCCGTAGGCGCCGGCGGCGAGCGTGCCCAGCCACAGCCACGGCCCGCCGTGCGCGCGCCCGGGCCGGGCGGACAGCAGGCGGCTCAGCTTGGGCTGGATGAGGACCAGCGCGCAGGACAGCGCGATCAGCACGCTCACAATCGCGTTGAAGCTGCTCTCGGGCAGGGTGAGGAGCAGCAGCCCGCCGGCCAGCGAGCCGATGACGGAGGCCGGGGCCAGCCTGAGCAGCCGCTCCCGCTGGCCCTTCAGCTCGGGCCGGTAGCCCATGACGCCGGTGAGGCCGCCGGGGACCAGGCCGATGTTGTTGGAGACGTTCGCCGTGATCGGCGGCAGGCCGACGGCCAGCAGTGTGGGGAACGTGATCAGGGACCCCGAGCCGACGACGGTGTTGATGGCCCCGCCCGCCACCCCGGCCGCGAGCACCGCGACCATCTCCAGTGGTGTCATGCTCGGAGACTCTAGGCCATATCTCTCTTTCTAAGACGAATCATTCCACGATGTGAGAATATCTTCGATGGTCGTAAGGCGTGACGCGGCCATTCGGGCACGGTTTCAAATGGAGATCACGACCTTGCCCGCTGCGTGGCCCTGCTCCTGGTAGCTGACGGCCGCCGGGATCTCCGCGAACGGGTAGGTCCGGTCGATCACCGGGTGGATCTCGCCGGCCTCGATCAGCTCGGCCAGCGTCATGAGGTTCTGCTTGGTCTCCGTGCAGGGCACCACCTCCGTGACGACCACCCGCTGGGACACGAACAGCCCCGCCGCGAGCGTCGCGAACACGTGGCTCGCGGGCTGGAACCAGCGGCCGGCCGGGCCGCCGATGAGGACGTGGGTCGCCTTACGGGTCATCACCCGCCGGCAGGCCGAGCCGGAGCGGCTGCCCGCGATGTCCAGCAGCAGGTCGTAGCGCCGCCCGCTCCGGGTGAAGTCCTCCTTGGTGTAGTCGACGACCTCGTCGGCGCCGAGCGACCTGACCAGGCCCACGTTCCTGGAGCTGCACACGCCGGTGACGTGAGCGCCGAACGCCTTGGCGAGCTGGACTGCGAACGTGCCCACGCCGCCGGAGGCACCGTTGACGAGGACGCGGTCGCCCGGCTGGACGCGGCCGTCGTCGCGCAGGGCCAGCAGGGCGGTGCCGGCCGCCATCGGCACCGCCGCCGCCTCCTCGAACGACACGTTCCTCGGCTTGAGCGCGAGCTCGCTCTCCGGCACGCACACGTACTCGGCGAAGCCGCCCTGCTTGGGCATCGCGTACACCTCGTCGCCGGGGCGGAAGCCGGTCACGTCCTTGCCGACCGCCTCCACCTCCCCGGCCACGTCGGCGCCGAGGACGCTGAACCGCGGGCCGCGCAGCCCCGGACCGCCGCCCATCAGGCGGGCGACGTACGGCTCGCCGCGCAGGAAGTGCCAGTCGTAGGGCTGGACGGAGGTGGCGCGCACCCGGACCAGCACCTCGCCGTCGCCGGGCACGGGCTGGTCGAGGTCGGTCAGGACGAGGGGCGAGCCGTACGAGGGGAGGACGAACGCTTTCATGGCTTTCTCCTTGTGGGGGACTCGCGACCAGTGTCGCCAGGCCCGCCACGCCCGCTCTACGGCCGAAAGTACGACGTCTTCCCTGGCCGATCGGCCCGATCAGAGCCTGACGCGCTTGGTCTCGTACGCCCACATGGCGATCTCGACGCGGTTGCGGACGCCGAGCTTGAGCATGAGGCTCGCGATGTGGCTTTTGACCGTGCTGAGGGAGATGTGCAGCTCGTCGGCGATCTCGTTGTTGGTCCGCCCGCGCGCCACGGTGGCCAGGATCTCCTCCTCCCGGCCGGTCAGCGCCTCGCGGGGCTGCGCCGGCGGCGTGGCGCGCCCCGAGTAGGCGAAGGTCTGCAGCAGCCGGGCCGTGATGTTGGGGGCGATGAGCGCGTCGCCGTCGGCCGCGGCGCGGACGGCCTGGGCGAGCAGGTCCGGGCCGGCGTCCTTGAGCAGGAAGCCGCGGGCGCCCGCCCTGAGGGCGGCGTAGACGTACTCGTCGAGGTCGAAGGTGGTGATGACGACGACGGCGAGCGGATCCGCGACGCCCGGCCCGGCCAGGCGGCGGGTGGCCTCGATGCCGTCGAGGCGGGGCATGCGGATGTCGAACAGGCACACGTCGGGGCGCAGCCGCTGCGCGAGCTCGACGGCCCGCCGCCCGTCGCCGGCCTCGCCGACGACCTCGATGCCGGGCTGCGCGTCGAGGATCATCCGGAGCCCGGTGCGGGCGATCTCCTGGTCGTCCGCGACGATCACCTGGATGTCGCGGTCCTGGGCGGTCACGTCGCCGCCCCGGTGCGGGGGAGCACGGCGGTCACGGTCCAGCCGCGGTCGGGGTCGGGGCCGGCCTCGCAGGTGCCGCCGAGCAGTCCGGCACGCTCGATCATCCCCAGGAGCCCGTAGCCGGGCATCGGGTGCGTGGAGCTCGTCTCGCCGTCGTCGCTGACGCGCAGGCGCACCGACGTGTCGTCGGCGGCGACGCGGATCCGGATGCGGGTGGCGTGCCGGGCGTGCCGCCGGGCGTTGGTGACCGACTCCTGCGCGATGCGGTAGATCGCGGCTCCGACCGCCGGAGGCAGGTCGTCGAGGTCGCCCAGCATCTCCACCTCCACGGACGGGCCGACGCGGGCGCGCCCGGCGAGCTCTTCGAGATCGGTGATCCGCCGTCCGGGCGCCAGCTCCGCCGGTTCGTTGCGGCGCAGGACGCGGACCATGGCGCGCATCTCGGCAAGGGTACGCGACGCCTCCGCCTCGATCACGCGGAGCGCGTCGATGGCCGCCTCCGGCTTCGAGGGCGCCGTCGCCAGGCCCGCCTGCGCCCGGATCGCCATGGCGGAGACGTGGTGGGCGACGATGTCGTGCAGCTCGCGGGCCAGCTGCTCGCGTTCGAGCAGCTTGACCTGGTCGAGCTCGCGCATCCGGGCCCTGGCCCGGAACCGGAACGCCGCCCCCAGCGCGACGGCCGAGAAGATGACGGCGAACGCGCCGACCGCGTCGGCCGGGGCGAGGTCGTAGAAGGACGCCGAGACGCCGACGGACAGGAGCATGATCGCGAAGCCGAGCACGATCTCGCGCCCCGACCCCCACCTGTAGAGCGCGTACACGATGATCAGCAGGAACGCCATCGTGTACGTCTCGGCACGGTGACCACCTGTCACCAGCGGGACCAGCATCGTGGTGACGAAGGGGATCGCGAGCATCAGCAGCGGCCTGGTGCGCCGCCAGAGCAGCGTGAACACCAGCCCGACCGTGACGGTCACGGAGACGGCCCGCCACGGGAGGTCGGGGCGGACGACCCCTTCGAGCACCGCGAGCGGCACGAGCACCCCTACGAGCGCCCAGTCCCGCCACACGCGTAACGGAGGGTCGGAGGGACGGGGCTCGTTCCACAAGGAGCGAAGCACGCCTTCATGGTAATCACCCAAGGACCGCGCCGATCGCGGTCATGATCGGGATGGACAGGCCCGTGGTCAGCAGCACCGCGCTGCGGGCCAGGCGCCGGGCGGTGTCGTAGTTCACCGCGTAAACGTAGATGTTCTGCGCCGTCGGCAGGGCGGCGAAGAGGGTGGCGGCCAGGAGCGCGCTGTCGTCGAGGCCGAGGGCCAGGCGCGCGGTCAGGTAGGCGACGGCTGGTTGGACGAAGGCCTTGAGCGTGACCGCGAGGAAGATGTCCTTGCCGACGCCGTTCGCCTCGGGGGCCGCGGGGGTGCGCTGGGAGCCGTACAGGCTGAGGCCGTACGCGACGAGGGCGACGGGCACGGCCGCGCCGCCCAGCAGCTCGACCGGGCGCATGATCAGGACGGGCAGGGAGATCCCGCTGACCGCTAACCCGAGCCCGAGGAGGGAGGCGACCGTGAGGGGGTTGCGGAACGGCAGGAGCAGGGCCGCGCGCACCGAGCGGGCCCCCTTGTCGAGGATGAGGAAGGAGACCGGGGTGAGGACGATCAGCTGGAAGAGCAGGATCGGGGCGACCAGCGCGCCGTCGCCCAGCACGTAGATCGAGATGGGCACGCCGAGGTTGCCGGCGTTCACGTACGACGAGGCCAGCGCGCCGATCGTGGCCTCGCGGCGGTCGCGGCCCCAGGCCAGCCGCGCCACCAGCACGTAGACGAGCTGGACGCACGCCACCGCCACCACCTCGGTCAGCAGCACCGGCGAGAAGAGGATGTGGAGGTCCGCCCGGGACACGGTGGCGAACATCAGCGCCGGGGTGGCCACGAAGAAGGCCAGGCGCGACAGCACCAGCTCGTCGCTGGCCCGCAGCAGGCCCCCCATCCCGATCAGGTAGCCGATCACGGCAACGGACACCAGGGCGGCGAACGCCGCGACAACCCCCGACACTGACCAACCTCCGAAATGGGACGTTCAGCAGCGTATCGGGATGGTTGACCGACGAAGCAGCGGGTCTACGCTGGGCCCATGCGAGTAGCGGTGATTGGCGCCAGCGGTCATATCGGCACGTACCTCATCCCCCGGCTGGTCGAAGGCGGACACGACGTCGTGGCCGTGAGCCGGGGCAAGCGGGAGCCCTACAGCCCCCACGGGGCCTGGCAGCGGGTCACCCAGATCACCGCCGACCGCGACGAGGAGGACGCCGACGGCACGTTCGGGCGGCGGATCGTGGAGCTGGAGGCCGACGTCGTCATCGACCTCATCTGCTTCACCGAGACCAGCGCCCGCGACCTGGCGGCGGCGCTGACCGGGAAGGTCCGGCAGTTCCTGCACTGCGGGACGATCTGGACGCACGGGCCGAGCAGCCGGGTGCCAACGACCGAGGACATGCCCAAGCGGCCGCTCGGCGAGTACGGCAAGCAGAAGGCCGCCATCGAGGCCCACCTCCTCGACCGCGCCCACCGCGACGGCTTCCCCGCCACGATCATCCACCCCGGGCACATCACCGGCCCCGGCTGGGTGCCGGTCAACCCGGCGGGCAACGTCGATCCGGCCGTCTTCCAGACGCTGGCCGACGGCTACGAGCTGGCGCTGCCGAACTTCGGCCTGGAGACCGTCCAGCACGTGCACGCCGACGACGTGGCACGGCTGTTCGTGGACGCCATGGTCAACCCGTCGGCCTCCGTGGGCGAGAGCTTCCACTCCGTGGCCACCACCGCCCTGACGCTGCGCGGTTACGCCGAGGCGGTGGCGGGCTGGTTCGGGCAGGAGGCGCGGCTGACGTTCCTGCCGTGGGAGCGGTGGCGGGAGACGGTGTCGGAGCGGGACGCGCAGATCACGCTCGACCACATCTCCTACAGCCCCCACTGCAGCATGGAGAAGGCCGAGCGGCTGCTGGGGCACCGGCCCCGTTACGCGCCGCTCGAGGCCATCTCCGAGGCGGTCGACTGGCTGGTCCGGGCGGGCACTATCACCCGGTGACGGGCCTCACCCGGTGAGCGGGCCGAACGCCTTCCTCGTGTCGATGACGTCGCCGAACAGCTGCCAGCGCTCGCCCTTGAAGGTCATGAGCTGCATCGACTCGATCGGGAAGCCGTCTCCCTGACCGGTATCGAGCGTCACGCCCGGCAGCAGCATGTCGATCTTCACGCCCTGGAGGCTGCGTACGGAGTCGCGCAGCCCCTCGCGGGTCGGGCACTTGGCCGCCTCCATGGCCTTGTGGAAGCTGTTCGCCACGGCCCAGCCGAAGGTGAAGAAGGGGACGTTCGGGTCGGCTCCGGGGGCGTACTGCTGCATCTTCTGCTTGTAGAGCACCATCTCGGGGTCGCTCTGCCACGTCGGGTCGTTGGGGTCCTTGTAGTACGAGGCCGACACGACGCCCTGCACATTCTCGAAGCCGACGGGCTTGAGCACGGTGATCGAGGCGGAGACGTTGTTGATGATGTGCAGCGGGTTCCAGGAGGTGTTCCTGGCGTCGGCGGCCAGTGCCTGCGAGCCGAACTTGGGCGTGGTGATGTCGAGGAGGACGTCGGCCTTCGACTCGGCGAGGTTGCGCATCTGGGGGTCGATGCTGGGGTCGGTCACCTCGTAGCTCTGCTCGGCCGCGATCGTGATCCCGCTGCCCTCGACGGCCCGCTTGAACCCGCCGAACAGGTCCTTGCCGAAGTCGTCGTTCTGGTAGAGGACGGCGACCTTGGCCTGGGGCTTCTCCTGCTTGAGGTACTGGGCGTAGACGCGGGCCTCGGAGACGTAGTTGGGCTGCCAGCCGATCGTCCACGGGTGCGCGGTGTCGGTGCCCCACTTGGAGGCGCCGGTGGCGACGAAGATCTGCGGCACCTTGCGCTGGTTCGTGTAGTCCCAGGTGGCGGTGGTCGAGGGTGTGCCGAGCGTCTGGAACAGCGCGAACACCTGCTCCTGCTCCACCAGCCTGCGCGCCTCCTCGACCGCCTTGGGCGGCTGGTAACCGTCGTCGCGCACGACGAACTCGACCTTGCGCCCGCCGATGCCGCCCTTCTCGGCGTTGACGTAGTCGAAGTACGCCTTGATGCCCTTCGGGATGTCCCCGTAGGCGGAGGCGGGGCCCGAAAGCGGGTAGATCCCGCCCAGTTTGATGGTCTTGTCGGTGATGCCGGTCGTCTGCTGTCCCTGGCACTGGCCCGACGCCGTCGTGCCCGAGCCGCCGTTGTCCCGCCCCCCGCAGGCGGCGACCAGGAGAAGCAGCGCAGCCGCCCCGATCGCAGATACACGCATCCCTCTTACTCCTTCCGGGGAACCTTCTTGATCAAGCGCCCGGCCAGCCCGGCGAGCCCCGTCGGGGCCACGTACATCACCGCGATGATCAGCAGGCCGAAGATGACGCCGGGAGCGGCGTCGTTGATGTCCTGCGCGATGCTCGGTACGAACATCACGAACAGCCCGCCGAGCACCGGTCCGGACAGCGAGCCGAGCCCGCCCACGACCAGTCCGGCCAGCAGGGTGATCGACAGGTTGACCGTGAACGAGTCCGGCGACACGAACCCGATCACCCACGTGTAGAGGCAGCCCGCCGCTCCGGCGAACATCGCGCTCCACGCGAACGCGAACGTCTTGTAGAACGACAGCCGCACGCCCATCACCTCGGCCGCCGTCTCGTCGTCCCGCATGGCGTGCAGCGCCCGGCCCACGCGCGAGCGCAGCAGGCTGCCCGCCACCAGGAACGCGGCGACGGCGACGATCAGCGTGAGGAAGTACAGCCACTGGTCCTCGGCCAGGCCGCTCCAGGCGGGCGGCGCGGGCTTGGCCAGGGTCAGCCCCATGGACCCGCCGGTGACCGGCTCGAAGCGCTTGAGCAGGGGGACCAGGAAGATCGCGACGGCGAGCGTGACCAGCGCCAGGTACAGGCCGCGCAGGCGCATGGCCGGCAGGCCGAACGCCAGGCCCAGCACGAACGCCGCCCCCGCCGCGACGGGCAGGGTCAGCGGGTACGGGAGCGCCCAGCGGTCGAGGAGGATCGCGGTCGCGTACGCGCCGACGGCGAAGAACGCGCCGTGCCCGAGCGAGATCTGGCCGGCGTGGCCGACGAGGAGGTTGAGGCCGAGCAGTGCCACGGCGTAGACCAGCACCATCGTGAGCTGGAAGACGTGGAACGGGGCGAGCTGGAAGGGGGCGTAACACGCGGCCGCCAGCAGAGCCGCACTCATCACCCACCGCCGGCGGACTGCGGGCGGCATCGTGGCGGACGTCCCTTCGGAAGTGGGGGTGGGCGTCGTGGCCGGCGGCGTGGCGGTCATGACCGCTCCACCACCGCTCGCCCGAACAGGCCGCGGGGCCGTAGCAGCAGCACGCCGAGGATGATCACCAATGGCACCCCCACCTTGAGGTCGGACCCGATGAACCCGACGTAGGCCCCGGCCAGCGTCTCCGCCACGCCGACGACCAGCCCGCCCACGACCGCGCCCACCGGGCTGTCGAACCCGCCGAGGGTCGCCGCCGCGAACGCGTAGATGAGGACGCCGCCCATCATGTTCGGCTCCAGGAACAGCAGCGGCGCCACCAGCACCCCCGACACCGCGCCCACGGTGGCGGCGAGTCCCCAGCCGAGCGCGAGCGTCCAGCCCACCCGGATCCCGACCAGCCGCGCCGACGACGGGTCGGCCGCCACCGCCCGCATCCCCAGTCCGATCCTGGTGTGCTGGAAGAGCACGTACAGGAGCCCCATGACCAGCGCCACCACGCCGAGCACTCCTAGCGTCGAGAAGCTCACGCTGATCCCGCCCGCCTCCAGCGCGCCGCCCGGGAACGGGTTCGGGAAGTCCTTGATCAGGAACGACCAGATCCACCCGGCGGCGGCGTTGACGAAGATGAACAGGCCCACCGTGACGATGACCAGTGTCAGCTCGGGAGCGCCCTCGACCGGCCGGATGATCACGCGTTCGATGAGCATCCCGCCCGCGAACGACACCGCCAGCGTGAGCGCCAGCGCGAGCCAGAACGGCAGCCCGGCGGCCATGCACTGCCAGGCGATGTACGTGGAGAACATGGCCAGCTCGCCCTGGGCGAAGTTCACGATCCCGGTGAACTGGTAGATCAGCACCAGCGCCAGCGCCATGCTCGCGTAGATGGCGCCCGCGCCGAGCCCCTCGACGACCTGCTGCACGAATCCGGCCATCGGCTACACCCGGTATCCGAGGTAGGACTGCGCGACCTGCTCATCGGCCCTGATCTGCTCGGCCGTGCCCGACAGGACGATCCGCCCGGTCTCCAGCACGTGCGCCTGCTGGGCGATGCCGAGGGCGAGATGGGCGTTCTGCTCGACGACGACCACGGTGGTCCGCTCCTCTGCGTTGACGGCCTGGACGATGCGGAACAGCTCCCGGGTGACCATCGGGGCCAGGCCGAGCGACGGCTCGTCGAGCAGGAGCAGCTTGGGGCGCAGCATGAGAGCCCGGCCGATGGCCAGCATCTGCTGCTCGCCGCCGCTGAGGCTGCCCGCGGCCTGCTTGAGCCGGGTCTTCAGCACCGGGAAGTACGTGTGGACGCGTTCGAGGTCCGCCTCCACGGCGGCGCGGTCGCGGCGGACGAAGGCGCCGAGCCGGAGGTTCTCCTCGACGGTCAGCGGCATGAACGTGCCCCGCCCCTCGGGCACGTGGGCCACGCCCTGCCGGGCGAGCGCGTCGGGCGAGCGGCCCACCAGGTCCACGCCGTCGAGCGAGACCCGGCCGCGGGTTCTGATCATGCCGGACAGGGCCCGCAGCAGGGTCGTCTTGCCCGCGCCGTTCGGGCCGAGGATCGCGCAGACCTCGCCCTCGCGGACGGTCAGGCGCACGCCGTGCAGCACGCGGGCGTCCCCATATCCAGCCACCAGTTCCTCGACGACGAGAGTCATACGGCAGTCCCCAGGTAGGCCTCGATGACGCCGGGGTCGCGCTGCACCTCGCCCGGTGGCCCCTCGGCGATCTTGCGGCCGAAGTCCAGGCACACGATCCGCTCGCAGATCCCCATCACGAACCCCATGTGGTGCTCGACCACGATCACGGTCAGGTCGTACTCGGAGCGGATCGCGTCCAGCGTGCCCGCGAACTCCTCGACCTCGGCCGCGTTCAGCCCGTTCACCGGCTCGTCGAGCAGCAGCAGCCGGGGCCGGCACATGAGCGCGCGGGCCAGCTCGACCCGCTTGAGCGTCCCGAACGGCAGCCCGGTCGCCGGGTGGTCGGCCACACCGGTCAGGCCGAGGCGCTCGATCACGGCGTCGGCGTCCGCGCGCAGCGCGCGCTCCTCGCGGCGCACGCCGGGCAGCCGCAGCCCCGCGGTGAGGAAGCCGGCGCGGCCCCTGTGGTGCGCGCCGACCAGAACGTTGTCGCGTACCGACAGCCGGGTGAACAGGCCCAGGTTCTGGAAGGTGCGCGCGATGCCCATCTCTGCGATCGCGTACGGCGCCACGGCCGTCAGATCCTTGCCCTCGTACACGATCGTCCCGGAGCCGGCGTCGTACCGCCGGGTCAGGCAGTTGAACAGGGTGGTCTTGCCGGCGCCGTTCGGCCCGATGAGCCCCACCATCTCGCCGCGCGCCACCTCGAAGCCCACGCCGTCCAGCGCCGTGATGCCGCCGAAGCGAACGGTAAGATCGTGCACCTCCAGCATCCGGCCTCCTGGAGAACAATGTTCTGAATGTGGGCTCAGCGTAGGAGCCGCCGGTCAGGGGCCGCATTGGGCACGGTGACCCAAGATGTCCCGGGCGAGTTGTCCGCTGAGCACAGCGTGGGTCTCGGACCGGTTACGACCCGTTGACCTCCCGGCACCGGGCATGGATCATCCCGGGCATGTCCACTGGTTCGAGCACCGTGGAAGCCGTCCGCGCGGAACGCACGCGCATCCTCGCCGAGTTGCTCGCCGACGTCGACGAGCTGGCCGCCGCCGCGCTCGCGGCGATCACGCGGGAGATCCCCGTCTACGCCGCGCAGGGGCCGGACTTCCGCGCCGACGTCCTGGAGCACGTGGTCAGGCACTACCGGGCCAAGCTCGGCGTGCTGCTGGAGGAGCGCACGGTCACGCACGAGGACATCTCGTTCACCCGCCGGCCGGCCATGCGCCGGGCCAGGGCGGGGGTGCCGCTGGCCGACTACATCAACGCGTTCCGGGTCGGGCAGCGGATCTTCTGGGAGGCGGTGGTCGAGCGGGCGGGCCGCTCGTCCGCCGGCCGCGATGCGGCCCTGTCGCTGGCGTCGGAGCTCATGCGGTACGCCGACTTCGCCAGCACGCACACGGCGAACGCGTACATGGAGTTCCAGCAGTACGCGGCCGCCGAGGCCGTGCGCGAGAGTCGCGACCTGCTGGAGACGCTGCTGGCGGGCTGCGTGCCGACCCGCGGCAGGGAGCTGGCCGCGGCGCAGGCCCACGGGCTGGGCTCCGACGCGCGAACGCCGCTGCTCGTGGTGATCGCGGTGCTGGCCGGGCCGCCCGCGGCCTTCGACGGGGGCGCCGACGCCCGGCACGCGGCCTGCGCCGCCATCGCCAGGACCGTCGGGAACGGCACCCGTACGCTGTCGGTCGTGCGCCAGTCGGAGATCGTGGCGATCCCCGTGCTCGGCCCCGGCGCCGGGCCGGAGGAGCTGTGCGACCGGCTGCAGTCGGTGCTGGAGGGCCTGGCCACCGAGGGGATCAGGCTGGCCATGGGCATCAGCACGGTCTCGGCCGGGGTCGCGCAGATCCCGCAGGCGTACCAGGAGGCCAGGGCCGTGCTGGACTTCGTGCCCGAGGAGGGCGGGGTGGCCGCGCTGCCCCGGATCACGCCGTTCCAGTATCTGGCGCTGAAGGCCGACGACACCGCCCGCCACCTGGTGGACCCGCGTATCACGGCGCTGCTGGCGGAGGACCGGGCCCGCGGTGGCGTGCTGACGGCCACGATCAGGGCGTTCGCCGCCGCCGACCTCAACCTGCGGGCCGCCGCCGAGCGGCTGCAGATCCACCCGAACACCGCCCAGTACCGGCTGCGCAGGATCCAGGAGCGCACCGGGCGCAGCCTGCGCTCGATCAACGATCTCGTCGAGCTGCTGGTGGCCATCGCGTTGCAGGACGCGCAGCCGACTCTCGGGCCGACCAATGCCGGGCGGGAAAGACTGGCCGCCGTGACCAATGAGGGGCGTGGGAGAGCCGACGTACGGTCTTGCCATGAACCTCGCTGACCGGCTCCACATCGCCGCCGAGCGACTCGGCGGCCGGGCGGTTCTCACGCTGGACGAGGCGGAGCTCACCTACGGCGGGCTCGACGAGCTGAGCGCCCGGCTCGCGGGGCTGCTGCGCTGCCGCGGGATCGGCGCCGGCGACCGGGTCGCGATCATGCTGCCGAACGTGCCCGAGTTCGGCGTCGTCTACTACGGGGTGCTGCGGATCGGGGCCGTCGTGGTCCCGCTCGACCCGTTGCTGAAGAAGCGGGAGATCGCCGCGTACCTGGGCGACTGCGGGGCGCGGCTGCTGATCGCCTGGCACGCGTTCGCGGAGGTCGCCGAGGCGGGCTCGGCGGGCACGAGGACGGACTGCTTCTTCGTGGTGCCCGAGGAGTTCCGCAGGCTGCTGCGGCGCGTGGCGGCCGAGCGCGAGACCGCCGCCACGGAAGGCGACGACACGGCCGTCATCCACTACACGTCGGGCACGACCGGCCGCCCCAAGGGCATCGAGCTGACCCACGCCAACCTGGGCGGCAACGCCGCCACCGTGGCCCGCATGCACGCGCTCGGCGTGGACGACGTGGTGCTGGGGGCGCTGCCGCTCTACCACACGTTCGGGCAGACGTGCTCGCTCAACGCGACCGTGCACGCGGGGGCGCGGCTGACGCTGCTGCGCCGGTTCGAGGCGGGGCGGGCGCTGGAGGTGATCAGGCGCGATGGGGTGACGGTCTTCCAGGGCGTGCCGGCCATGTACATCGCGCTGCTCGACCACCCCGGCGCCTCCGACATGTCGATGCTGCGGGTCTGCACGTCCGGCGGGGCGGCGCTGCCGCTGGACGTGCTGCGGGCGTACGAGGCCAGGTTCGGCTGCGAGATCATCGAGGGGTACGGGCTCAGCGAGACCTCCCCCGTGGCCGCCACGAACCGCGGCGGCGGGCACCGCAGGCCCGGCTCCATCGGCTGGCCGATCAGGGACGTCGAGATGAAGATCGTCACCGAGGACGGCCGGGAGACGCCGCGCGGCGAGATCGGCGAGATCGTCGTGCGCGGCCCCAACGTGATGAAGGGCTACTGGAACGACCCCGCCGCCACCGCCGAGGCCGTCCGCGACGGCTGGTTCCACACCGGCGACCTCGGGCGGGTGGACGAGGACGGCTACTTCTACCTGGTGGACCGCCGCCGCGACGTGATCATCCGCGGCGGCTACACCGTCTACCCGCGCGAGGTCGAGGAGGTCCTGTACGAGCACCCGGCGGTGCGGCAGGCGGCCGTCTTCGGCGTGCCGCACCCGGGGCTCGGGGAGGAGATCCAGGCCGTGGTGGCCCTGAGGGCGCCGGTGACCTGCGAGGACCTGCGCGATTTCGTGAGGGAGCGGGTGGCGGCCTACAAATATCCGCGGCGCATCTCGTTCGTGGACGAGCTGCCGATGAGCCCCACGGGCAAGATCCTCAAACGGGCCCTCACCTCGCGCTGATCTCGTACGTACGGGTGACCGCCACGAGATCGCCGTCCTCCCGGGTGGCCGCCACCACGCCCTTCGGTCTCGGGACGAAACCGGGCACCCGCTGCAGCCCGTCCGTCTCCGCGATGGCGGTCAGCCGGAAGCGGTCCGCCCCCGGGACCCGCAGCGAGATCTCCGCTCCCGTGCCGGGCAGGCCGCGGAAGCGGATCTCACCCGGCCACGTGTTGGAACGGACGCCGGTGACGTCGACGCTCACCGGGGTCAGGCCGTCGGCGGCGGCCGTCGCCGCGGTGATCGGGCGCTCGACCCGCAGCGTGACCGAGCGCGCCGCCCTGCCGGTGGTCACGCGGAGCCTGACCGTGTCTCCGTCGCGGCCGAGCACGGTCACGCGGGGCTCGGCGGCGCCCGTCGTCGCCGGTGCCCGTCCCGTCCAGAGCGAGGTGCCGCGGGCGTAGCCGGGAGGCAGCGGCCTGGTGTCGTGGCCGGACACGTACCTCCTGGTCCAGGCGGGCGGCTCAGCGTCGGCGCTGACCCAGCTCGCGGTCCTGGTGTCGGCGTCCATCACGTACGCGAGGTGCGTACGCAAGGGGTTGGCCGGGTCGAAGCCGTCCCGGGCCAGGCCGATCGGCACCAGCAGCACCGCGAGCCCGGCGGTGGCGAGCGGGACCAGGGACTGCCTGCGCTCCGGCAGGCACAGCTCGATGATCGGCACCACCGTCAGCCCGAAGATCGCCAGCACCAGCGCGGGCACCCCGCCGAGCGCGAGGCCCATCCCGTCGAACGCGGTCCTGGCCAGGGCGGGCAGCAGTGCCGCCGCCATGACCGCGCCCAGCGTCACCGCCGTCACCTGGAAGGCCGCCACATTGCGGGCCGCGTCGCGCAGCAGGATCGCGGCCGTCCCGCCGAGCGCGCAGAACAGCGCGGGCAGCGTGAGCACGTACGACATGCCCGGCGCGACCTGGGCGCACAACAGGCCGAGCGCGGCCGGCCAGACCAGCGCGCCGATGGCCAGCGCCCCGGGGCCGAGGCGGCGGCGCAGCGGCAGGTACCAGCAGAGCAGCGCCAGCGCGGCCAGGACCACGACGGCCGCCTGGAACGCCTGCGGCCGGTGCAGCAGCCCGCCCATCCCGTCGTACGCGGGCCGCCAGGCCACCAGCACCTCCCACAGCCCCTGCGCCAGGGCCGCCGCGAGCAGCAGCGGCACGACCCCCGACGCGGCGGCGACGGCGAGCCGGGGCAGGCTGACCAGCCGCCGCCTGCGCGCCAGCACCGCCAGCCCCGCGACCGCGGCCGCCGCGAGCCCGGCCAGGGGCCAGACGAGCGCGTTCGGGTACGTGACCATGGTCCCGAAGATCCGGAAATAGGTGACGTCGTGGTCCGCGGCCAGCGCTTCGAGGTCGGCGCCGCCGAGCGCGCGGGTCAGCGCCAGCATGTTCGAGCCGTGGTGCTGCAGGCTGCCCCGGTCGAGGTGGGCGAGCGAGTCGTCGGCGGTGTGGTAGCGGGACGAGCCCTCGATGTAGGCGAAGTTCATGCCGGTGAAGCCGTTCTTGGCCATCGGCGTGAAGTCGGTGTTGTTCGGGAGCAGCCGGTACAGCTCGCCCAACGTGGAGTCGCCGCGCGGGTGCGGCACGGCGTCCGCGAACGTCTCGACCAGCCCGGCGTTGTTTCTGGACGTCTGGAACATCAGCGACGGGCCGCTCACGCCCCGGGCCTCCCAGTTGAGCAGCACCCCGCCCTTGCGGCCCAGCGGGTGCTCCCTGACGAACGCCTCGGCGCCCAGCACGCCGTCCTCCTCGCCGTCCGACATCAGCAGCACGAGGTCGTTGCGGAGCGCGGTGCCCTTGAGCGCGCGTACGGTCTCCAGCATGGCCGCGACCGCGGCGGCGTCGTCGGAGGCGCCCGGGCCCATGGCCGCGGAGTCGTAGTGCGCGGCGATCACCACCGTGCCGGTCGGATCGCTGCCCTTCGCCGTGGCCACGATGTTGTCCACCTGCCCGAACGACGCCAGCCCGGCCGACGTGTTGGCGCCGACGGCCCGCTGCACCCGCACGTCGAGCCCCGCCGCGCGCAACTGCCCGGCGAGGTAGTCCCTGGCCCGCTCACCGGCCCGGCTGCCGATCGGGCGCGGCTCGGTGGCGAACCTCTCAAGGTGGCGCAGCGCCCGCTCCGCGCTGAACTCCCCGTCCGGCGCGGAGGCGGGCAGCGGCTGCATGGTGCTGTCCGCCATGGCGGTCAGCATGATCACACCGGCCAGCGCGAGCAGGGCACACAGCCCCGCCAGGGCCTGGCGGGGGACGTCGAACAACTTTCCCGTCATGGCCAGGAACGCTAGGTACGCGGGCCATGGCGGCGGAATGATGCGCGTGCCCGGATCTACCTGCGGTTTTCCGCAGGTCCTACCAGGCCACCTCCAGGGAGCTCATGCCGTACACGATGTGGGAGGAGCGGAAGTCGGCGGCGCCCGCCTCGCGCAGGCCCGGGAAGCGCTGGAGCAGCGCCGGGAGGGCGATCCGCAGCTCCATGCGCGCCAGCGGGGCGCCCAGGCAGTGGTGGATGCCGTGGCCGAAGGCGACGTGGCCGGGAGCGCCGCGGGAGATGTCGAACGTGCTCGCGTCGGGCATGAGGGCGGGGTCGCGGTTCGCGGCGGGCAGGGCGCAGAGGACCAGCTCGCCCGGCTGGATGGTTCGGCCGCTCAGCTGGACCTCCGTCGTCGCGACCTTGGTCGTGCCCGAGTTGACGATGCTCAGCCAGCGCAGCAGCTCCTCCACCGTGGCGTCGATGCGCTCGGGCTCCTTCCTGAGGAGTTCGAGCTGCTCGGGGTGGCGCAGGAGGGCCAGGGTGCCCAGGGCCAGCATGTTGGAGGTGGTCTCGTGGCCCGCGAACAGCAGCAGGCTGCCGATGCCGACGAGCTCGTCCGTGCTCAGGTCGTCGCCGTGCTCGCGTACGAGCATGCCGAGCAGTTCCTCGCCCGGGTCCTGCTGGATGCGGTGGACCAGGGCCTCCATGTACGCGCGCGCCTCGAACTGCAGCCCCAGCCGCTCCTCGCCGGGCACCGACATGTCGAGCATCCTGCTGGTGCGGCGCTGGAAGCCGTCCCGTTCCTCGTACGGGACGCCGAGCAGCTCGCAGATGACCAGCGACGGGATCGGCAGCGAGAACGACGGCACCAGGTCGGCCGGCGAACCGGCGGCCTCCATGGCGTCCAGGTGGTCGTCCACGATGCGCCTGATTCGCGGCTCCAGGCGCTGCATCCGCCGGTTCGTGAACTCGGGGGTCAGCATCCTGCGCAGCCGCGTGTGCTCGGGCGGGTCCACGCCCAGGAGGTTGCCCGCCTGGATCTTGGCTAACTGCTCGGGGGTCATCTCGGGGGCTCCGGGCAGGCGCGCCACCGTCTGCTGGGCGATCTTGAACCGCTCGGCGTCGCCCAGGACCTCGCGGACCTCCGCGTACCTGGTGACGAGCCAGGCGTCCAGGCCGAACGGGGTCGTGACGCGCCTGACCCCCTCCTCGTCCCTGAGCGCCGCCAGCTCGGGAGCCGGGTCGAACCCCACCCGCCGCATGTGCAGCGGCATCGTCGAGGACTCGGTCATGCAAACCCCTTGATGATCGTCGGTTGAGGCGTAAACCGTAACAACCCCCCGAGCCGGTCTCCAGTGCCCACCGCCCGGGGGTTGCGGTCCCTCTGGGACCGGCTCGCGGCGTCCGGCGGGTGGACCACCGCGATCGGCCTCCACGCCCGGCGTGCGGTGAGGACGGCGAGGCGGGGGGCGAGCGGGGTTGCGGTGGGGTGGGGGACGGGACAGCATGCCCTTGGTCCTTACGACGAAGAGGGCGGTTCCGATGGATGTGCCCGTGTTGGTCGCCGGGGGCGGCCCCGTGGGGCTGGCGGTCGCCGTGGAGCTGGCGTACCAGGGCGTGAGGTGCCTGGTGGTCGAGCCGCGCGAGGAGGTGTCGTGGCTGCGGCCCCGCGCGAAGACGACGTCGGCGCGTTCGATGGAGCTGCTGCGGAGGTGGGGCCTGGCGGAGCGGGTGCGGGAGCGCGCCCCGCTGGCCGTCGGGTGGTCGGACCAGGCCGTGTTCGTCAGCAGCCTGCTCGGACGGGAGATCACCAGGATCGGCGGGTGCTTCGGGCTGGACCTGGTGGGCTCCGAGCTGGCGGCCGAGCCGGGCCAGCAGGTGCCGCAGCCGCTGGTGGAGGAGGTGCTGCGGGAGGCCGTCGGCGACGCGCTGCTCACCGGCCGGCAGGTGGCAGGGCTGCGGGAGGACGCCGACGGGGTGTCGGTGCGCGTCGCCTCCGCCACGGGCGAGGAGCATGAGGTACGCGCCCAGTACGTGGTCGGCTGCGACGGCCCGCGCAGCGTGACCAGGGCGGCCATCGGCGCCCGCTACGAGGGCCGCCAGGACGCCAGGCCCAACTTCAACATCGTCTTCCGCGCTCCCGGCCTGGCCGAGCGCATGCCGCACGGCCCCGCCGTGCACTACTGGGTGCTGAACCCGGCCCAGCCCGGCATCGTCGGCCGCCTCGACCTGGAGGACACCTGGTGGTGCATCGCCCAGGGCGTCCCCGCCGCGGGCGCGGATCCGATGCGGCTGGTCCGCAACCTGGCGGGCGCCGACATCGAGGCGGAGATCCTGGCCACCGACCCGTGGAACGCCCGGATGCTGCTGGCCGACAGGTACGCGAGCGAGCGCGTGTTCCTGGCGGGCGACGCGGCGCACCAGAACCCGCCGTACGGCGGTCACGGGTTCAACACCGGGATCGGGGACGCGGTCAACATCGGCTGGAAGCTGGCCGCCGTACTGCACGGATGGGCGCCCGCCACGCTGCTGGCCACCTACGAGACCGAGCGCCGCCCGGTGGCCGCCGACACCATCGAGGCCGCCGCCGCGAACATGGCCACCCTCGCCCCCGAGCTGGCCGATCCGGCGCTGATGGGGGAGGAGGCCGAGTTCGAGAAGGTACGGCCCGCCGTGGCGGAGGCGGTGCGCAGGACGAAGGACAGCGAGTTCCACAGCCTGGACCTGGTGCTCGGCTACACCTACGAGGGCTCGCCCATCGTCGCCGAGGGCACCGGGGAGCGCCTGCCGCACCGGTGGCTGGCTCCCGGCGAGTCCCTGTACGACCGGCTGGGCCGGGGCTTCAGCGTGGTCGGGGACCAGCGCATGCCGGGGGCCGCGGCGCTGGCCGAGCAGGCGCGCGAGCTGGGGGTGCCGCTGCGGGTGGTGGATCTGCCGGGCGTGCCCCTGATGCTGGTCCGCCCCGACCAGCACGTGGCCTGGCGTGGCGAGCACCCCGACGGCGCGCTGAGGCGGGCGCTCGGTCACCGGCCCGTCAGCAGCCGCCCTTGAGGAGTGCCCTGCGTTCGACGATGCATTGGGGCCCGTTGGCGTTGTTGCCGCCGCTGATGGTGTTGTTGCTGTTCACGGCCCCGTTCGCGTTCTGGAAGTTGCCGTTGTTCACCTGCCGGCCGCCTTTGCTCCGGTAGTTGCCGCTCTTCCAGGAGTTGCCGCTGTCCTTGGGAATACCGTGCCCGAGAGCGGGAAAGGCGGGCGGCAGCGACAACATCAGGGCGAGCTGTGCCGCGACCACCCCGGTTCGCCGCCTGAAGGTCCGCATCGCCGGTCACCGGGAAACGGACTGGGAGCCGTTGGCGTTGTTGCCGCCGTTGGTGACGTTGTTGGTGTTCACGGCGCCGTTCGCATTCTCGAAGTTGCCGCTGTTGATGGGATTTCCTTCATTGTGGTAGTTCCCGCTGTTGGTGGAGTTTCCGCTGTTCTCGGCGCCATTCACGCACTTGGTCGGGGAATTGGGCGACGGCGAGTTGTAGGCGATCAGTCGATTTCCGCAGAAAACGCCGGGAAGCGCCCTGAGCACCGTACCGAGATCCGCGCCGACCAGCTCGGTGAGCAGGGAGCTCCCGCTGGGCGGCGGCGCGGCCGACGCGGCGGTCGGGGCCGGCAGCACGGCGCACCCGAACGCGACGCCCGCAACAATTCGTACGAATGCCCTCAATGCGCTGCCCGCCATTTCTCGCGACATGATCCACTGAAACGTAGCATCGGGGGACGCCCCGCCACGGAAAGCCCTCGAAAGGGTCGCGATAACTCGGCGCAAAAAACTTAGCTCGGCGGCAGGCTTAGCGTGAAGACCGTGTTCCCCGGCACGCTGCGTACCTCGACCCGGCCGTCGTGGGCCGCCGTGACCGCCGACACGATGGCCAGGCCCAGCCCGCTGCCGCCGGCCAGCCGGGAGCGCGAGCCGTCGCCCCGCGCGAACCTGCCGAACACGTGGGGCAGCACGTGCCCGGGAATGCCCGGTCCGTCGTCCGCGACCTCGACGCACACCCGCTCCCCGAGCCGCACCGTCGCGGTGACCGTGGTGCCGGGCGGGGTGTGGGTACGGGCGTTCGCGAGGAGATTGCTCACCACCTGGTGCAGGCGGTCGGCGTCCCCCAGGACCAGGGCGGGCTGGTCGGGCAGGCTGATCAGCCAGCGGTGGCGGGGCGCGGCCGCGTAGGCGTCGCCGACCGCGTTGACCACGATCGGCGACAGGTCCAGCTCCACCCGTTCCAGCGGGCGGCCCGCGTCCAGCCTGGCCAGCAGCAGCAGGTCCTCCACCAGCGTGGTCATCCGGCCCGCCTCCGAGCGGATGCGGCCGAGCGCGTGCTCCGTCTGGGGGCCGTGCCACTCGCCGCTGCGCCGGGTCAGCTCGGCGTAGCCGACGATGGAGGCCAGCGGTGTGCGCAGCTCGTGGCTGGCGTCGGCGATGAACCGCCGCAGTCTCGTCTCGCTCTCGTGCCGCACCTCGAGGGCGGTCTCGACGTGCCCGAGCATGCGGTTGAGCGCGCCGCCCACCTGGCCGACCTCGGTGTGCGGGTCGGTGTCCACCTCGGGCACGCGGGCCAGGCGCACGACGTCCCCGGTGGCCAGCGGCAGCTCCGACACCCTGGCTGCGGTGGCCGCGAGCCGCCCGAGCGGGCGTACGGCCCGGCGTACGTGCAGGGTGCCGGCGGCGGCCGTCAGCGCGACGCCCGCCAGCGTGACGGCGGCCTCCACCACGACGAGCCTGGTCAGCAAGGAGTCCACGGCGGTCATGGGCAGCCCGGTGACCAGCACGTCGCCGTCGGGCGTGCGGGCGGAGGCCATCCGGTAGTCACCCAGCGGACCCAGGTTGACCGTCACGGGCGTGCGGGTGACGGTGGCGAGCGACGGCGGCGCGGGCAGCTCCCGCACGGTGGCGATGCCGGTCAGCACGGCGGCCCGCCGCACCACGCCCTGGCGGATCCGCGCGCCGAACGTTCCCTCGGCCTGACCGGGCGACAGCAGGAACGACACCTCCCGGGCCTGCGGCGGCGGGTCGTCCCGCTGGGTCGCCGCGCTGGTCGAGCGCCGGGCGGCCGAGGTGACCTGGCTGTCGAGCCGGTCGGTGAGGAAGTCGTGGAACAGCAGCGTCGTCGCGGTGGCGATGACGGCGCAGACGGTGGCCAGCAGCGTGATCGAGGAGACCACCAGCTTGGTCTCCAGAGACATCGTCATCCGGCGGGTCGGAGCGTGTAGCCCACCCCGCGCACGGTGTGGATCATCGGCTCCCGCTGCGCGTCGATCTTGCGCCGGAGGTAGGAGATGTACAGCTCGACGACGTTGCTCTGGCCGCCGAAGTCGTAGGCCCACACCCGGTCGAGGATCTGCGACTTGCTGAGCACCCGGCCCGGATTGTGCATGAGGAAGCGCAGCAGCTCGAACTCCGTGGGCGTGAGCCTGATCTCCTTGCCGGCCCGCCGTACCTGGTGGGTCTCCTGGTCCAGCGTGAGGTCCCCGACCACGAGCCCGGCGTCGGCCCGCGCCTGCGCCGCGCCCGAGCGCCGCAGCAGGCCCCGCAGCCTGATGACGACCTCCTCCAGGCTGAACGGCTTCGTGACGTAGTCGTCGGCGCCGGCCCGCAGGCCCACGAGCCGGTCCTGGAGCGAGTCCAGGGCGGTCAGGAACAGGATCGGCACGCCCGGCAGCACCGCGCGCAGCCGGGGAAGGAGCTGGATCCCGTCCATGTCGGGCAGCATGACGTCCAGGACGATCGCGTCAGGGCGGAACCCGCGCGCCGCGCGGATGGCCTCGCTGCCGTTGTGCGCGCTGCGGACGTCCCAGGACTCCTGGCGCATGACCATGGAAAGGAGCTCGGTCAGCGGAGGCTCGTCATCCACGACGAGGATGTTGATCGAGCTGCCGTCCGATCGGCGCACGGGCTCGGACCGGAAGTTCGGGCTGGTCGTGTGCATATCCGTGACGATGACCTCCCTCTATGAAGGTTTGATGATTCCTGCTTGTGAATCGCCTGTGAGCTGCTCAGGGGCGAAGCGCGGAAGGGCCCGGCGGCGTGCCGGGCCCTTCCTATCCCTTTAAGACGCGATCACAGCTACGCGAAACCGTCACCCCCTATTCGGTCAGAAGAGCTTCCCGGACCAGACGTTGGCCGCGGAGGCGTAGACGCTGTAGGTCTCGGCGTCGAAGTACGGCGAGCTGATGTAGTCGACCCGGTCGTTCTCGTCCTGGTCGTAGAACGCGCTGGTCACGCCGTTGAGGTAGCCGAGTCGCTTGGCGCTGCTGTACTTCAGCAGCCACGGCCCGCCGTCGGCGCCGGCGGTCATGGAGCACTTCAGCCCCACGTGCTCCTCGATCTTCTTGGCGGCCGAGCCCACGGTCTTGGCCGTGGTCGTGCCGTAGCACCACTTGGGCGTGACGCCCGTGAACGGCTTGTTGCCGTCGGGCTGGGCGGCCTGCGGGTAGCCGAACACGTAGTGCGCCTTCTTCAGCGGCTGGTTCCAGGAGATGCCCTGGCCGCCGACGTTGTCGCCCAGCCGGCCCGCGTCCGTGGCGTCGATCACGTGGTACGTGTTCGACGACCGGTCGTAGTAGCCGTGGTCGGCCTTCGTGGTGTCGGTGCCCGGCTTGGCCCGGTCGGTCTCGTACTCGGACCTGGTGACGGTCGAGTCCTTGACGGTCACGCCGTTGTAGACCGAGACGAACGCGTAGTCGCGGTCGTAGTCCTCGTACACGCTGTAGTCGTAGTGCACGAAGGCCTGCTTGCCGACGTAGATGCCCCACGGGGCCTTGCCCTGGTAGTAGCCGGGCACGAAGACCCAGTTGTCCATGAGCTGCTCGTCGTCGGCGGTGTCGTACACGCAGTGGCCGGCCGTGGCGACCACGTTGGCGTACTTGCCCTGGATGGAGGAGGCCGAGCACCAGCGCTTCTTGCCCGCCGAGTCGACGAAGAAGACCTTGCCTATGGTCTTCGGCAGGTTGACGTTCTTCGTCTTGGTGGTGGTCGTGGTGGTGCCGGTCGGGGCGACCGAGCCCGCCTTGGTGTCGGTGGACGGGGTGCCCGTGGAGGTGAGCTTGTCGACGTCGGTGGTGTCCTCCTCGACGTAGGTGGCGGCCTTCAGCGCGGCGCCGTTGTTCTCCAGCCAGAAGGCGGCGATGCCCTTGGCGGTGGTGGTGCTGACGCTCTCGGTCGGCTTCACGTGCGGTGCGGCCTGCGCGGCGCCCGCCAGCGAGGTGCCGAGCAGCGCCGTGACGGCCAGCCCGCCGCCGACGGGGATGAGGGTGTGCTTGATCTTCAAGGGAGTACTCCTTGCTCGTCGCGGGAACGCCATGAGCGTTCGGTGCGTCTGTGAGGCAGGAAGGTATCCCTCTTGGGTCAGCCTTTATGTCCTCTTATGTCCGGATTTAGCTGGTGCACAGCTCGCCGTGATCGTGCCGTGATCTCACGAAGATCGCGTCGCCGCGCCGATTATCCAAGGCGGCCGCCGATCCTGAGAACGGACCCGGGGAGAATCTGAGAATCGCATAAGAGAAATTATGTGTTGCAGATCACTGACCCCAGGTCGAGGCCACTACCTGCGCTTATCCAATACATAAGGTGGGCACAGGCGTTTCTCAGGTTGGCTCGGCAGGGTGATTGGCGAGGGAAGACCTTCGGGGCTGAATTCAGATGTTCGGCCAGGTCCGTCCCGGATCGGATTCGTATCAAGTGCGCTTCTCCAAGCCTTTCGCCGTGACCCTCGCCAGCGCTGCCCTGCTGACGCTGCCCCTGTCGGGCGCCGCTTTCGCCGACGCCAAGCCGCAGCCGGCGGCCACCGTCAAGGCCCCGCAGCCGACGCACTCGAACCCCGCCACGCCCACCGTGCCCCAGGACCAGCTGGCCAAGGGCCGCGACGACGCTCGCAGGTTCGCGCTGAAGGTCTCCGTCGACCCTGACCGCGTGCGCGCCGGCGACTCGTACGACGTGACGATCGTCGCCAAGGGCCTGCGCTCCGGCACGGCCGTCGTGACCAGCCCCGAGGGCAAGAACTACCGCGTGGCGCTCTCCGACGGCAAGGCCACCAAGACCCTGACCGTGCCGTCCAAGGCCAAGGCCGGCAGCAAGACCGTGACCGTCAAGGTCGGCAACAGGACCGCCACGGCCTCCTTCGACGTGGTGGGCCCCCGCCCGCAGCGCGACGAGCGCCACCGCGGCCACGACGGCAAGTAGTAGGTGGGGCCAGGGCCACCCGCCCGTTGCCCGTCTGGGTGGTGGGCCTGCTGACACCCGCCCCGGACAAGGGGCTTCGCCGGGGGCGCTTCGCGCAGGGGCTCAGACGCCCCCATTCAGGCGCCTCCGGCGCACCCCCCCGCGCCTCCGGCGCACCCCCCGCGCCTCCGGCGCCATCGGTCCCCGCCCGTTGACCGGTTGGACAGTGGGCCGTCTGCTGCACATCCCGGACCGGCTCACCTTCGGAGAATTCGTGGGCCGGGGAGCATGGGGCGACCTAAGAATTCACGAGATAGCGATCGGGCCTGCCGGGTGGTGGACCCGTCTGAGGCTGCTGGTGGTCGCACTTCATCTCGCGGGATGAATCAGGCTCAGGCTGCGGGAGCGCGTGGACTGATGCGCACCTCCAGTTCGGCGTCCAGAGCCCTGGCCAGTCGCTCGAGGACCGGCAGCGTCGGCACGGTGTGTCCTCCTTCGAAACGGGCTACTGCTGACTGCGTCATGTCAGCCGCACGAGCCAGCTCACTCTGGCTCCACCCGCGAGATTCCCGCATCTGTCGCACTGCCCGACCGAGTTCGAAGGCGAGACGAGCCGCATCGTATGCCTCGGCCGCCCCAGGCTCGGACAGTCGTCGGTCACGGAGATGGGCCCAATCGGTCCGCTCGGTCATCACCACTCCTCGTTCACCGAGTGCGCCTCGTCCTTGCAACGGGACAGCGCCCGCCGCGCCCGGTCCACTTCTCGATCTTCCCTCATTCGCGTTTTGTGGAAAACGGTCAGAAGGATGATCCGCCGATCCGAAGCGATCCAGTAGCTGATCCGCATTGTCAGATCATCAAGGTAGAACGGCAGCTCGCGCAGGCTCTACGCCACCCCAGACCATAGCAACGATGCTATGGCCGGCAGGACTCGCTGATCATGCGATCGCAGACTTTGACCACTCAAAGTGATTTCGCAACTATCCACGGCTACTCCTGCGAACAGAAGAGGCAGAAGCTAGAGCGTTTCTACGGCACATGGCGGCTACGGATGGCCTGGGTTCAATCAACGTGGGGATGCCTCTGCTCAAGGTAGTCGTTGAGCTGTCTCCACTGCGTGGGGTGAATGTCCAGCAAGTGCAGTTCACCCGGCTCAACCCACCGCACATCGCTTGCCTCGTCGTTGGCCTCCGGCTGACCGCCGACCGGGCGGGCGATCAGCATGACCTCGTACTCCTGGCGGATCTCGCCGTCCGTGTAGGCAACGATGTGACCGGGGTCGGAGTAGATCCCAAGGATGCCTACCGGCTCGACCAAGACGCCGGTCTCCTCCTCGGTTTCCCGCACGGCGCACTGCGAGGGCGTCTCACCGATCTCCATCTTGCCCATCGGCAACGCCCACTGGCCCGTGTCGCGACGGCACTGCATGAGGATGCGCCCCGCGTCGTCCACGGTGACCGTCCCACAAGCCGGTACGAGACTGTTCGCCTTGGGTGCGTTCGGGTCGTTCCAGTACTCAACTCGTCCCATGAGGTGCCTCTCAGATCTCCGCGCCGGACCACGGAACGGCTCCGGCCCAGACGCGCTCGAACGACGACATGTAGTGCTCGGCCATCGTCCCGCCATCGAGACGGCGGAAGTGGAAGGTCGGGTTGGCCGAGGCCGGTTCTCCGTATACGTGTGGATTGACCAGGACGTCATCGTCATAGCGGAACAGCGAGGCGTACAGCGTGGTGGAGTGCAGACGGACCTCGCAGCCATCCAACTCGGGCAGCGCCCGGTAGTAGGTCAGGGAAGAGCGGATCTTGGCGGCCAACGTCCCGCCCAACCCTTCTTCGCGGTCGCGGGTCTGGACAGACTGGGCGGTGGGATCTCCGAAGCACAGCCTGATCGCGACACCGCGTTGCGCAGCCTCGGCCAGTGATCGAGCGATCTTCGGCTGCGTCTGGGCGTAGAACGTCCCTGAGAAGACCAGGACGTCCACCCGCTCCTGAGCGTCGGTCAGGAACCGTAGCCACAGCTCACGAGGCACGCTGGCTCGGTCGGGGAAGACCTCCACGAGTTCCGACCTGTTCGCCCGGCCTCGGCGCGCCTGACTGCTCTCCAGCACGTCAGGCCACAGGTACGTCTCGTCAGCGGTCAGCGGCTTCGCCGCTGCCCACCTGTGCCGCCGGTGCGGGACCCGACCTGTGTTGATCCAGCGCTCGACTGTCTTGGGCTCGACGCCACACGTCTCGGCCAGGTCTTCCAGGGCCACACCATGGCGGAGCATCGCTGTGCGTAGGCGCTCGTTCACGCATTCCAGTGGACGTTAACGTCCGGGACGTTGCAAGGCCGTCTCGGGACGTTTCTCGGTGACTCAACACGTCCCGACACCGGGCTGAGGCGAAGTTCAAAGGTCCCGTCCGCCCGGATTCACTTGGCCGTACTGGCACCGAAGTCACCGGAGGTAGGTGGATGTACCCGCAGCAAGCGCTGCCCGGCCCACAGGTCGTCACGTCGCTGGACGCGGCCCAGCAGTTGCAGCGGGAGTTAATCCACCTGAACATCTCCAGCGACGTGCACGACGGTTACGGCATCGCCCTCGTCTCCGTCTGGGTCGGCCTCCTCGTCTGGTGCCGCCATGACGCCTTCTGGTGGCGTACGGGCTGGGAGCCGGGCCGAAAGCGTGCTGTCTATGCCTGGCACCCGCTCCCGGATCCAGGCAGAGCCGCACGGCGTATCGCTATGCGTTACGCGGAGCTGCGCAGGGCGCATCCGCACTCGCCGTTGGTCGCAGGAGTGCAACCATGGACGTGACCCTGCAGCACCTGCTCAGCAGGTTCCCCGGGTGGCAGATCACAGACATGGCCGGCGGCTGGGTCGCGATCCGCATCCACTTGGTACGTAGTGATAGCGGGCTCGCCAACGTCCGCTGCGGAGCGATTTTGGAGGAACTGGCCAAGAACCTTCAAGCCGAGTGCAGGCTCCAGAATTCGCATTCACCTGCGGTAGACCAGTGATTCGATGACGACCCGGCCCACAACGCAGGGCCTCCAGTCCCGAAGCTCTGGTAGCGGCGCGGCAGCAGGTTCTTCTTGAGTATCTTGGGCGCCCCGTCTGGGCCGATGCGTCGAGGGTCGTCGACCGCCGGCGCCGTGAATACGACGTCGGATACGTTTACTCGTCGTCCGGGATGGCGGCCAGCGATTCGCGAGTGTGCCCGAAAGCGGCCAGCACCTCATCGAGCGAGACCCGCTCCTCCGTGTCAGTGGCCGACCGAGCGAGCACCAGCGCCAGATCCCGCAGATCGGCCGCCGCCGCCAACTCGTTGAGCCGGCGGATGCTCACCACCGCCGCCACCGGCTGGTGCCGGCGGGTGACCACCAGATCGATCCCCCGCTCCGCCTCGGCCACCAGGCGGGCAACCCCTCGCTGGGCCGCCTCGGTGACGCTCAACTCAGTAGCGTCGTGCAGGGCAGTCACGCATCAACTGTAACCGCGCCGGTCCCTGGCCGCCGCCATCCGATCCACCCACGAAGCGAAGGCAAGTGCTCGACCACCAAGGTTCATGTGCGAGTAGGTGAACTTGAACAAAGTGGTCAGGACGGCCGGGGTAGAGCGGTGCTCGATCGCGTGACCAGCTCGGTCGGCAGCTCGATCCGGGCCGGGGCGCCGTCGGTGAGCAGTGCCGTCAGAGCCGCCGTCCCCAGCTCGGGCCAGGGTTGGCGGACCGTGGTGAGGGCCGGTGCGACGTGGGCGGCGGCCCAGGAGTCGTCGAAGCCGATCACGCTCACGTCGTCCGGCACGCGGAGCCCGTGCTCGCCCAGCGCCTGGTACACCCCGACGGCCATGGAGTCGGAGCAGGCGAAGACGGCGGTCGGCGGATGGAGGAGGGCGGCGAGCAGGCGGCGGGTGGCTCGCAGGGCGTCGACCTGCTGGAAGTAGCCGCACACCTCCCATCGGGGATCCACCCGGAGCCCGGCGGCGGCCATGGCCTGGCGGTAGCCGGCCAGCCGTTCGGCCGCGCACGGGACGCCGGGGCGGCCGGTGACGACGGCGATACGCGAGTGGCCGAGGGCGATCAGGTGTTCGGTGGCCGTCCGCGCGCCGTCCAGGTTGGCTGAGACGACGGCGGGCAGGCCGGACGGCGGCTTGCGGCGCGGGTCGACGATCACGGCGGGGATCCCCCGGTCGGCCAGCCAGGCCCGCTGCGCGGCGGTCGGCGACGTGCGCACGAGCAGGACGCCGGCGCTGTCGCGGGCGCCGATCCGGTCCAGCCACGCGGGCGGGGGCTGGCCGTGCTTGGTGCGGTCGCACACGGCCGAGACCACCAGGTCCACGCCCGCCCGCCAGGCCGCGTCCTCCACCCCGCCCAGGATCGCCAGCGCGTAGGGCGAGTCGAGGGCCTGCAGCATGACGTCGACCATGCTCCCCCGCGCGGGCCGGACCCGCTGCCTGGGGTAGCCGCGCCGCTCCAGCACCTCGGCGACCAGCCGGCGGGTGTGGGCGGAGACGTCGGAACGGCCGTTGAGTGCTTTGGAAACGGTTGCAACGGACACGCCGGCCTCGCGGGCGATCACGGCCAGTTTGGGTAACTGCTGGGGCTGGTCCTCGACCGTCATGACCCCCACTCTCCCCGCCGCGCCGGGGAATCGCCAGGCCAGCGCCTCGAAAATTTCGAAATTTAGCCATAACGGCCTGCTCCCGACGGTCGGCGGGTACTCGGGCTATTTGACGGCACGTACGTGCGGGTGCGACGTTTCCTGCAACCGATTGCAGCAGGTGCCGCCAAGGAGTGAGGGATGACGACCTACCGCAACCCCGTGCTGAACGCCGACTGGTCCGACCCCGACGTGATCCGCGTCGGTGCGGACTTCTACCTGACCGCCTCCACCTTCACCAAGGTCCCGGGCCTGCCGATCCTGCACTCCCGCGACCTGGTCAACTGGACGATCATCGGGCACGCCGTGACGAGCGGCTATGACGACGTGCGGCCGGGTTGCGGCGTGTGGGCGCCCTCGCTGCGCCACCACGACGGCCGGTTCTGGATCTTCTACGGCGACCCCGACGTGGGGATCCACGTGGTGAGCGCGGAGGACCCGCGGGGTCCGTGGACCGAGCCGCACGTGGTCAAGCCGGGCGCCGGGCTCATCGACCCGTGCCCGCTGTGGGACGACGACGGCCAGGCGTACCTGGTGCACGGCTGGGCCAAGAGCCGGGCCGGCGTCAACAACCGGCTCACCCTGCACCGCATGTCGCCGGACGCCCGCGAGGTGCTGGACGAGGGCACGCTGATCATCGACGCCGACCTGCTGCCCGGCTACCGGACGCTGGAGGGGCCCAAGCTCTACAAGCGCGACGGCACGTACTGGGTCTTCGCCCCGGCGGGCGGCGTGGAGCAGGGCTGGCAGTCGGTGTTCCGGGCGAGCTCGATCTTCGGCCCGTACGAGGACCGGATCGTGCTGGAGCAGGGCGGCACCGACGTGAACGGGCCGCACCAGGGCGGCTGGGTGGACACCCCGTCGGGCGAGCACTGGTTCATGCACTTCCAGGACCGCGGCGCCTACGGCAGGGTCGTCCACCTGCAGCCGATGACCTGGGAGGACGGCTGGCCGGTCATGGGCGCGGACGGCGAGCCGGTGCCCGGCGGCCCCGTGCCCGTCCTCGGCGGCACGCCGGCCGAGCCCGCCACCTCCGACGACTTCGCCGGGGCCGAGCTCGGCCTGCAGTGGAGCTGGCAGGCCAACCCCGACCCCTCCTGGTGGGAGCTGCGGGACGGCACCCTCCACCTGGCCTGCGCGCCGGGGCCGGAGGACCTCAGGGAGCGCCCGTCCGTGCTCGGGCAGCGGCTGCCCGGCGACCCGTGCACGGTCACCACCGGCCTCACCCTGGACGGCGAGGGCCGGGCGGGACTGGTCGTGCTCGGGTTCACCTACGCCTACGTCGGGTTGGAGCGTACGGCGGGCGGGACCGTCCTGGTGTGCGGGGACATGGAGCCCGTGCCCGTCAAGGACGGTGCGCCCGTCACCGTCGGCGCGCGGATCGGGGAGGGCGCGCTCGTCACGTTCCTGGCCGACACCGGCGACGGGCTGCGCGAGGTCGGCGCTCCCTTCCAGGCCACGCAGAGCCGGTGGGTGGGGGCGGTGCTGGGCCTGTTCGCGGCGGGGGACGGCGCGGGCCAGGCGGTTTTCGAGGCCTTCACCGTGGACATCGAGAGGTAGTCGCCGCCCCCTGGAGAGTAATCGGATGACTACGTCTGGTTACCATAGATGGGACATATGCGCATCGAATGGTGCGGATCACTCCAGGGGGGCTGGACATGACTGATGACACCCGGGCCGACAGAGCGGGGCTGGACACGGCGGCGGTGGACGGCGAGGAGGTGCTGCTGCACAGCGCGGACGACCCGGTGGCCGCTGCCGCCGTGGACGCGGCCGTCGAGAGCGAGCTGCTGGACGAGTCGTCCGTACGGGAGGCGGTCGAGGTCGAGTGGTCGGCGGCCAAGCGGGAGAGCGGACGCCAGGTCGCCGGGCTGTCGCCCCGGGCCCAGGACCGCGTACGCCGGCTGCAGAGCGAGCTCGGCACCATGGGCGCGGAGGTCTGGCCGGTCTCCAGGTGGTGGGGTTTCGAGATCCACCTCAACGAGAGCGCCGCGTTGCTGGCCGCCGAGATCCCGCAGCTCGTCGGCGAGACCGCGGCCACCGTGCTGGGCTCCTGGCTCGCCCCGCTCATCGAGCGTCAGGTGCGGGCCAAGGCCGACTGGATCACCTCGGTCGCCCGGCCGTACGGCGTGAAGCTGGTCTCGCCGTGGGTCGCGCCCGCCATGCTGGTGCCGGCCCGCGAGGACCGGCGCGACGGCGAGCGGCTGTACTGGACGGTGCACGAGCCCGGCGAGGGGTGGACTCCTGACCAGACGTTCGTCGAGCACTTCGGCGTGTCGGCCCCGGCCCTCGCGGAGTTCCAGGACCGGCTGGTCCTCGTCCACCGCGGCAAGGCCGACGATCCCAGCCTGTGGTGGACGGTCTACGACGCGCAGGAGGGCTGGAGCGAGGACCGGAGACTGCCCGGACACGTCAGCGACTCGGCCCCGGCGCTGGCGGCGTACGACGGGCGGCTCTACTGCGTGCACCGCGGCGACGGCGACGACAACCTGTGGTGGACGCGGTGGGACGGCTCCACCTGGAGCCCCGACGCCAAGCTGCCCGAGCACCCCAGCGCCTCCGCCCCCGCGCTGGCCACGTTCGACGGGCAGCTCTACTGCGTGCACGCCGGCACCGACTCCACCCTGTGGTGGACGCGGTGGGACGGCGCCTCGTGGAGCCCCTGCACGCAGCTGCCCGAGCACGCCTGCCGGTCCAACCCGGCGCTGGCCGTCTGGCGGGGCCACCTCTACTGCGTGCACACCGGCAAGGACTCCAGCCTGTGGTGGACGCGCTGGGACGGCTCCGCCTGGACGCCCGACCAGAAGCTGACCATGCACGCGGCCGCCGAGGGCCCCGCGCTGACCGTCTACAAGGACCGCCTCTACTGCGTCCACCGCGGCGCCACCGACCAGCGCCTGTGGTGGACGGTCTTCGACGGCTCCTCGTGGAGCGCCGACGAGCGGCTGCCCGGCCACCACAGCGCCGAGGCCCCGGCCGCGATCGCCTACCGCGACCGGAACGCCACCCGCGACCAGCTCCTGGTCGTGCACCGCGGCACCCGCTAGACACGAAGAGGCGCCGGCCCGCGTGCGAGCCGGCGCCTCGCCGCCGCTACCAGCCGGCGAGCTGCTCCAGGAACCAGTCGGTCAGCTCCTCGGAGACGTTGCCGTGCTCGGTGTTGGCCGTGTCGCAGCAGAACGCGTCCAGGAATGTCTCGTCCTTCGGCAGCTCGGTGAGGTCCCTGTACAGGTCGGTCTGCCACTGGTACGGGTCCCTGGCCAGGGCGATGGCGCTGACCGCGGGCACGAAGCAGCTGTGGCGGAACCGCTCCTGGACGGGCAGCCCGATCGCGTCGGCCACCCTGCCCCACGAGTCGAGCGTGCCGCCCGGCGCCCCGTCGAACGCGGCCACGTGCGAGGTGGCGCTCGTCCACGTCGGAGCCCCGAACTTGACCGTGCCGACGTTCTGCAGCTGGCCCATGTCCGGCTGGATCTTGGCCGTGAGCTGCAGCGGGTCGTAGTGCAGGTCGAACACCGGCGTGCCCGGCGGCAGGTCGCGCCCCGTGCCGTCGCCGACCCCGTTGGCCAGGCCCAGCTTGTACGGGCGGATCGGGAACCAGCCGACCCTGCGCAGGTCGTCCAGGAACTCCGTGCGCAGCGGGCTGGCGGTGGTCACGGGGCCCGAGTAGTCCTCGTTCTCGACCCAGGCCCACAGGAGCTGCTGCGCGGCCGGGCTGCGGATCAGCTCGGCCTGGCCGGGGCCGTTCGAGCGCGGCTCCAGCGCTTCGTGCAGGTAGGCGAGCTGCTGGAGCACCAGCGGGATCCAGGCGCCGAGGTGCGGCGTGTCGTAGGAGAAGTACTTGTCGGTCTGGTGGTCGGCACCCTCGGTCTCCATGCGCGCCAGCGCGTACCTGGTGACCATGCCGCCCATGCTGACGCCGCCGACGACCAGCGGGAGGTCGCCCTGCCGCTCCTGGATGGCGCGCTGGACGCAGGTGACCGCCACGGCGGCGTTGGCCTGGATGTACGTCTGACGCTGGTCGAAGCCCAGGAGGATGACGTCGATGCCCATGGTCCGGAGCTGGTCCAGGAACCCGGGGCTGCGCTCGCTGTTGAAGTGCGCCCACAACGCGTCCAGGTCGCTGGGCCCGTAACCGAAGCCGTCGGCGAAGATCAGCGGCCGGGTCAGCGCGGTGTGCCCGTCGGCCAGATGGACCGCGGCCCGCCCGGTGGCCGTGCGCCCCAGGTGCGGCTTGTCGCCCACCAGCTCCCAGACGCGGTCGGGCCTGGGCGCCTCGCTCACGCGGGGATGCGGGGTCGAGAACCAGACCCCCTGCTCGCCGAGCGCGTCCGCGACCCGCTCGGACTGCTCTTCTGTCAGGCTGTTCCTGACCGACTGGGCTCTGCTCTCGACGTCGATTCTGGGTTCGTGCGCCATGTCGATCCTCTCGCTGGGTGCCGGACCCCAATGGGGCCACTGACCTCACCATATGGTCACTATGGGTAATTGGCCGTATACCCAAAGTGGGTGGCGCGTCCGGTCAATCCGCTGGTGGCCGGAGATCGACGGTGAGCGTGCCGGCCTCCGACCGGACCTCGGTGCCGAGGTCGGCGCAGGCGGCGGTGAACCGGGCCCGGATCCAGCGGGCCTCCATGTCGTTCGCGATCCTGGTACGGCAGTAGTCCAGCGCGATGGGGACGGCGCGCAGCCGTACCGGGCCCCGCTCGTCCAGGGTGACCAGGAAGATCAGCCCGAGGTCGTTGCGGAGCTCGGGGTCCACGATGTAGTCGTCGATGAGGTCGCCCAGGTCGTACAGGACCGGTCCGGCCACGCCATGGAAGACGTGCGCGGAATGCCCGGCCACCAGGGACGCGCCGGCATCGACCAGCGCCCGGGCGGCGCGGCGGACGTGCGTGACGGGCTTGGAGGTCATGTTCGGGCCCCAGTGGACGCAGACGAGGACGACGTCGGCGTCCAGGCTCCCGATCGTGCTCGTGAGCCGGTCCGGCACCCCGCGGCCGAGGTCGGCGTACGCGACGCCGGGCCTGCGCTCGGTGGCCGCGAAGTCGGCGGGATGGTCGGTGACGCCCAGCGCCGCGAGGCGGAGGTCGCCCACCTTCAGCTCGGCGGGCTCCCAGGCCCGCGCCAGGTCGGCGCCCGCGCCCACGGTGCGGATCCCGGCCGCCGCCAGGTGGTCGAGGGTGTCGAGGAGGGCCTCGTGGCCGTAGTCCAGGGCGTGGTTGTTGGCCAGCGTGACCGCGTGCACGCCCAGCTCCGCCAGCATCGTCGCGGCCTGGCGCGGGGCGCGGAAGTGGAACGCCTTGCGCAGCGGGTCCCAGCGCCGGCCGCGGTCCGAGACGCAGCATTCGAGGTTGAACAGGACCAGGTCGGCCCGGGAGAGCACCGCGCGCACGCCGCTGTCGAAGAAGTCGGCCGGGTCGGCGGTCAGCCTCAGCCGCTCGGCCACGCCGCGGCCGAGCATGGTGTCGCCCGCGAGCGCCAGGGTGACCGTGGGGCCGGCGGATTCCCTGGCGCCCGGGCCCGGCGCGCTCCCCGTTCCGTCGGTCATGTCCACCCTGCTTCCCCGTCCGATGGCTTCGACACGCCCTCTGACCTGCGACGGAACCGTTCACGACGGGAGATTGCGGGTAAGGGATGAATTTGGGGGAGGGGGACGACGGTGTCCCTCACGTCACGGAGGTGAGAAAGCAGTGGCTTTGCCGATTAGGCGCAATCGCGGAGCGATGCAGGCGGGTGTTCCCTGGCAGAGGCGGTCCTGGGATCCCTTCACCGAGTTCCAGCAACTGTGGGATCAGATGGGGCGGCTCTTCGAGCAGGGAGTGGAGAGCGACACGGCCGCCTGGCGGCCGGTGGCGGAGACCGAGGAGACCCCGGACGCCTACATCGTACGGGCGGAGCTTCCCGGCCTGAAGCGGGAGGACATCAACGTCGAGGTCAACGACAGCGAGCTGTGCGTGTCCGGCGAGATCAACGAGGAGGACAAGGGGCAGATGCTGCGCCGGCGCACCGGGCGGTTCGTCTACCGGACGATCCTGCCGAGCGACGCCGACACCGAGCACATCGGCGGCGAACTGGCGGACGGCATCCTGATCGTGCGCGTTCCCAAGACCGAGAAGGGCCGCGCCCGCCGCATCGAGATCAAGGGCTGACACCGGGGGAGGCGCATGGCCGGCACGCAGGCGTTCTGGATCGGCGCCGCGCGAGGGCGCGACGGCGCGGGGCCGGGCAGCGCGCAGGAGCGCTACGGCGAGGAGCTGCGCAGATGGCGGCATGCCTTCGAAGCCGTGGACGGCGAGCCGGCCGCGGGCGGCGTCACGCTGGACCCGCTGCACTTCGCGCTGGGCGCGTGGGAAGTGGCCACGCGCCCGGTGGCGGAGCACGCCTACGTGCGCCGCCACCCGCGGGTGCTGGACGCGACCTGCCACCGCCCGGAGGAGGCATCGGGCCTGCTGGCGGTGGTGGAGCTGGCCGCCCCGCCCCCGGTCCCGCTGCCGCAGGGCTGGTCGAGCTGGCAGCGCCAGGAGCCCACGTACGTGCCGCCGCCGTACGAGCGGCCGACCGCGCTGAGCACGCTGGAGCTCCGCGTGCCCCTGCCGGTCGAGCGCCTGCCCACGCCCACCCACGCGCGGGCCGAGGGCCTGCCGAACCTCGACGACGCCCAGGCCTCGCTCGAAGCGCTCCTGGCCGAGCTGAACGCCATGGTCAACCCGTTCCTGCACGAGCTGGAGGAAGCCGATCCGGCGAGGTGATCCAAGATGAAGAGGCGCGACGAGGATCCGGAGGACGAGTTCTTCGCTCCCGTGCTGCGCGAGCCGCCGCCTCCCGAGGAGATCACCTCCTCTGGCGTGGTGAGCGACACCGGCGTGCCCGACGTGCACGGAGGCGGCCATGGCGAGTGGCCGCAGGCGCCGCCGCCGTCGAACTGGCTCGGCGTGCGCCTGCTGGCGGCCGCGCTCGGGCTGCTGGTGGGGGTGGTTTTGACCGTGCTGGCCCTGCTGGCCGCGCGGCCGCTGCTCGCCGTGCCGCCCGCGCTCGTGGCGCTGGGGGCCGCGGTGTATCTGGTGACGTTCGGCGTGCGACGCTCACACGCCGACGGCGGCCCTCCGACGTTCGGATGAGTGCCGTCTGGGTAAGCGCCCAGCTGAGGTCCGTCGGGGCAGAGGAGCCGAGATGTCTCTCATCGATCTTGAATGTGTCCGCCAGTTGCTGGAGTCGGAGGAACCCGACGCCACGTTGGTGTTCGTCCGGGGTGACTGCGTGGTGCTGCCGGCCGACGAGGTGGACGACGCGCACAAGGGGCTGGTCATCGCGCACCGCGACGAGCTCGTGGCCCGGCTGCCGGAGGGCGGCCTGAGCGAGGAGGCCCTGGAGGACCTGGCGACCCGGCTGGACAACATCGCCCGCGACCTGGGCGCCTAGCCTCCTATTTCCCGTTCTCCAGGTAGTGCAGGACGGCCGCCACGCGCCGGTCGGTCCGGTCGGTCGGCGCCAGGTCGAGCTTGGAGAAGATGCTGCGGATGTGCTTGTGCACGGCGCCGTCGGTGACGAAGAGCCGCTCGGCGATGGCGGCGTTGCCCAGGCCCTCGGCCATCAGGGCCAGCACGTCGCGCTCGCGCGGGCTGAGCCGGTCGAGCCGGTTGTCAGGCCTGCTGCGGGCGAGCAGCTGCGCGACGACCTCCGGATCGATGGCCGTGCCCCCTTCCGCCACGCGGCGTAGCGCGCCCATGAACTCCTCGACCCGTCCGACCCGCTCCTTGAGCAGGTAGCCCAGCCGGGCGCTGCCGTGGGCGAGCAGGTCGGTGGCGAACGCCTGCTCCACGTACGCCGACAGCACGAGCACGGCCAGCTCCGGCTGTCGCCGCCTGGCCTCGACGGCCGCGACGATGCCCTCGTCGGTGTGGGTCGGGGGCATCCGGACGTCCACGATGGCGACGTCCGGCTTGTGGGCGTCGATCGCGGTCAGGAAGCCGTCCGGGTCGGGCGCGGTGGCCACGACGTCCAGCGACTCCGCCCGCAGCAGCAGCGCGAGGCCCTCGCGCAGGAGCGGGTCGTCCTCGGCGATCACAATCCGCATGGGAGGCTCACATTCATGGTGGTTGGTCCGCCTTCTGGGCTGGTCAGCGCGAAGGTCCCGTCGAGGGCCTCGGCACGGCGGCGGATCCCGGCCAGCCCCGACCCGCGCCGCTCGTCCGCTCCGCCGCGGCCGTCGTCGGTGATCTGGAGGTCCAGCCGGTCGTCGTGCCTCCGGATCGTGACGGTGGCGTGCCGCGCCTGGCTGTACTTGGCGATGTTGGTGAGCCCCTCGGCCACCACGAAGTAGGCCGTGGCCTCGACGGACGCGGCGCACCTGCCGGGCATGTCGACGTCGATCCGGCAGGGGACCGGGCAGCCGGCGGCCAGCCCGGTCAGCGCGTCGGCGAGGCTCCGGTCCGTCAGCACCGGGGGCAGGATGCTGCGCGAGACCGCGCGGAGCTCGGCCAGCGCCTGCTCGGCGGCGTCCTGCGCGCGTTCGAGCATGGCGTCGGCGGTGGCCGGGTCGCGGGCCAGCGCGCGGCGGGCCGCGCCGAGCATGACGTTGACGGCGACGAGCCGGTTCTGCGTGCCGTCGTGCAGGGATCTCTCGATCCGCCGCAGCTCGGCGGCGTGCGCGTCGAGCGCCTCCGCGCGGGTCGCGGTGAGCTGGGCCACCCGCAGCGCCAGGTCGGTGCTGGGATCGGCGGCCAGCAGCCGCCGTCCCGGCCACGCCTGCAGGCGCGCCATGCCGGGGACGAGTGCCAGGGTCAGCGCGATCCAGACCACGCTCAGCGCGGCGACCGCGAGGGCGCTCGGGAGGTCGTGCACCACCCAGAGGTCAACGCCCGCCCCGTCCGGCAGCAGCCGCCACCACAGCGGGAACGTGAGGTCGCGCACCGCGCTGAGCGGCAGCGTCATGCCGAGCGCCCCGAGCATCAGCCCGAAGGACGCGTGGACCAGCACCCAGCACTGCTCGCGCCGGCTCGCCGGGTTCATGATCGCCGCCCGCAACTCGGACGGAACCGGGTCGGGACTGATGACGACGTCCGGGCCCCAGCGGGAGAGCCGCCCTCGCTCCCGGTCGGCGACGATGCGCAGCACGCGCAGAGCGGTGGGCACCAGAAGGAAGCCCACGCCGACGAGGCAGGCCAGCGCGGTGAGGGCCAGGACGAACACGGCCAGGACCGCCAGGATCGCGGTGCCGACACCGCCGACGAGGTGTTCGAGGGCGTCGAGGGTGGCGCGGGTCCGGGCCACCACGTCCCACCGGCGTAAGAGCCCCGCGTCGGGAGTCGGCATCCTCAGACCCTAGGCCATCTCCCAGGGCGAAGGGCTGATACCGGACGAACAGTACAGCCTGCTGTACCTCGGGCTGTCTCACTGGCGGGATCGCCCGTGGCGACGGCCATCCGTAGCGTCTTGGGGCGTCACCCGATCTTGTGAGGAGCACACCATGACCCCCATTCCTGTCCCCCGCCCCGTGCTGTGGCTCCTGCTGGCGATCTTCGCGGTGGCCAACATGGTCACCTCCACCTCCGATCTCAACGTGTTCGTCGGCCTCGGGTTCGGCCTGGCCACGCTGGCCTGCGCGGCCGCGCTGATCCAGCAGCACTACGCGCAGCGGCGCGGCTGAGCGGCGGATCGCCGGTGCGACGGATCCGTCCTCGCTCCCGAGAGGGAGCCGCGGAATCGCCCTTACCGGCGATGCCCGAGGACCCCCGCGACGCCGAGGATCGTCCCCATGAACTCCCGTATCGCCTTCATCGCCGCACCCCTGCTCGTCCTCGCCTACGGCGTGATCCGGATCCTCGACGGCCTCGACGGCAGCCGGGGTCCCGGCCTCGCGTGGACCACCGGCCACCTCGCCTTCATGGCGGCACTCGTCCTGTTCGTCCCCGTCTTCTGGCAGATGCGGCGGATGGCCGGCGCGAACGCCCTGGCCACCGCGAGCGCGACGGCCGGGACCGTCGGCGTCGTGGCGCTGCTCGGGCAGTTCGGCATCGACATCGTGGTCGGGTTCATGTCCGCCGACAACGAGGCGATGAGCGTGCTGTTCGACCAGGTCCAGAGTGTGCCCGGCGTCTCGGCCGTCGTCTACGACGTCGTCCCCCTCCTGTTCTTCGCCGGTCAGCTCGCCCTCGTCGTGCAGCTCGCGGTGCTGCGCCGGGTCAGGGTGTGGACGCCCGTCCTGGTTGTGGCCGACCTCGTCCTGCCGTTCGTCGAGAAGGACCTCATCCCGCTCGGCGCCCTCTGCCTGCTGGTCTCGTTCGTCCCCCTTGCCCGCCAGGTCACCGCCGCGCCCAGGCCCGCCGCTGCGCTCGCATGACGTACGAGGCAAGATGGGATGCCGTGTCCGATCTACGGTTCTTCGCGCAGGTTCGCCGGTGGTCGAGCTCGCTGCCGCCGATCTGGCTGGACGCCGCGCTCGCGCTGCTGGTGCTGATCGTGCAGCTGTGGCCGCTGTTCTCCCGCGAGAACCCGTACGGCGGGCCCTGGCACTGGTGGGGCTACGCGGTGGTGGTCACCGCCGCGGTGCCGCTGATCTGGCGGCGCCGCGCGCCTGTGACCGTCCTGGTGGCCAGCCTCGTCGCGACCGCCCTCTACGACCTCGTCGACGAGGTGGCCGCCCAGCCCATCTGGTACGGCTCGCTCATGGCGCTCTACACGGTGGCCGCCTACTCCGCCAGGTGGCCCCGCCTGATCATGCTGGTCTTCACGATCGCCGGCGGCCTGCTCATCGTCGGCTCGTCCGAGACCGCGATGCGCGGCGTCGTGCTCTTCGCCGCCGCCTACGCCATCGGCCGGGCCGCCGCCGCCTCCCGCGCCCACGCCGCCGCGCTCGAGGAACGCGCCGTCCAGCTGGCCCGCGAGCGCCAGGCCGAAGCCGAGCGGGCAGCCGAACGCGAGCGGGCCAGGATCGCCCGCGACATGCACGACATCCTGGCCCACGCGGTCAGCCTCATGGTCGTCCAGGCCGAGGCCGGACCGGTGGTGGTCAGGAGCGACCCGGCCAGGGCCGAGGCCGTCTTCGACGCGATCGCCGCCGCCGGACGCGACGCCATGGTCCAGCTCCGCCGCATGCTGAGCGTGCTCAAGGAGGAAGAGGGCCCGCGGGCGCCGCAGCCGACGATCGCCGCGCTCACCACCCTGGCCGAGCAGGTCAGGGCCACCGGGCTCGACGTGAAATACTCCACCTCCGGCGAGCCGGGGCCGCTGACTCCCGACACGGAGATCGCCGTCTACCGGATCACCCAGGAAGCCCTCACCAACATCGTCAAGCACGCGGGCGCGGCCCGTGCTGACATCAGACTCACCTGGCAGGACGACACCCTCATGATCGACATCGCCGACGACGGCCGCGGCTCCGGAACCTCGCTCCCCTCGGGCGGCAACGGCCTGATCGGCATCCGCGAGCGGGCCGCGGCCTGCGGCGGCACCGCCGACTTCGGCCGGCGCGCCGACGGGCCGGGTTTCCGGGTCCTCGTACGGCTCCCGCTGGCCGGCCGGGCGGTGGCGGCGTGAGCGTGCGCGTGGTGGTCGCGGACGACCAGGAGCTCGTACGTGCCGGGTTCAGCATGATCCTCGACGCCCAGCCGGACATCGAGGTCGTCGCCGAGGCGGGAGACGGCGAACAGGCCGTCGCGGCCGTCCGCGAGCACCGTCCCGACCTGCTCCTGCTCGACATCCGCATGCCGGTCATGGACGGCATCGAGGCGGCCAGGATCGTGTGCGCGGAGAGCGGCTGCCGCGTCCTCATGCTGACCACGTTCGACCTGGACGACTACGTCTACGACGCGCTGCGCGCGGGGGCGAGCGGGTTCCTGCTGAAGGACGTCCGCCGCGACGACCTCATCCACGCCGTACGGGTGGTGGCGGCCGGCGAGTCGCTGCTCGCGCCGTCGGTCACCACGAAGCTGATCGCCGAGTTCACCTCCAGAGCGGCCGCCCGCCCGGCCGTGCCGCCGTCGGAGCGGCTGGCCGTGCTCACGGCACGCGAGCAGGAGACGCTGCGCATGATCGCCCGCGGCCTGTCCAACGCGGAGATCGCGCAGGCCATGGTGGTCAGCGAGCACACCGTGAAGACCCACGTCAGCAACGTGCTGACCAAGCTGGGGCTGCGTGACCGGGTGCAGGCGGTGATCGCCGCGTACGAGAACGGCCTGATCGTCCCCGGGGCGGGGTGATCAGGCAGTGCCGGCGATAGCGTATGCGTCGGATCCTCAGGGAAGGGGAACGCATTTGCTGGGTGCTCACGTGCATGCCTATCTCAGGTCGATGGCCGGGGACCGGGCGGTCCGCTCCGGGCCGTTCACGGTCAAGTTCGACGAGCACGACGACGCGCTCCCGTTCAACTACGCCGTCCCCGACGACGACGCCGCGCCCACGGCGGACGAGGTCGCCGCGCTGATCGAGGCGTTCCGCGCGCGGGCCAGGACGCCCCGCCTGGAATACGTGCCACAGGTGTCCCCGAAGGTCGAGGACGCGCTGCTCGCGGCCGGGTTCACCCAGGAGGGGCGCTACCCGCTGCTGGTGTGCCCGCCGGACGAGGTGGTGGAGCGGCCCGTGGACGTGCGGGTCGCGCTCGTGACCGAGGACGCCGATCTCTGGCAGGTCGCGCGGGTGATGAACGAGGCGTTCGACGCGCCGGAGCCCACCGAGCACGACATCGCGCGCTTCCGGCGGGTCCTCGACGGCGGCGGCCTGATCGCCGCCGCCTTCGACGCCGGGGAGGCCGTCGGGGCCGGGCAGCTCGGCCGCCCGCACCAGGGGGTCGCCGAGGTCGCGGGCATCGCGGTGCTGCCCTCGCACCGGCGGCGCGGCATCGCGGGCGCGGTCACGGCGCTGCTCACCCGTGAGGGCGCGGGCGCCGGGGTCTCGGCCCCGTTCCTCACCCCGGCCGACGACGGCGCCGCGCGGGTCTACGCCCGCGTCGGCTACCGCAAGGTCGGCGAGGCCCTCTACATCTCCCTCCGCTGAGGCTCACTCGGCCGGCGTGGTCAGGTCGAGCAGGGCGAGGCGCTCCGGGTCGGTGAAGATCTCCACCGCGACGATCCTGCCGTCGGTGACCGTGAAGCCGAGCACCGACCGCGGCCGGCCGTTCTCCCTGCCGACGAGCCCGACGACGCCGTTGACCAGCACCGGCTCCACCGAGTAGGCGCGGCTGAACCGCCGGAAGCTCGTCGCCTCGCCGGCCACGGCCGCCGCGCCGATGATCGTCCGCATCCCGCCCGCGGCCGCGGCTCCCGCGTCCACGCGCATCACCACGTCCGGGTCGAGGATGCCGAGCAGCGCCTCGAAGTCGCCGTCGCGCGCGGCGGCCAGGAAGGCGTCCACGACCTTGCGCTGCCGGCTCGGGTCGGGGTCGGGCGGCGGGACCGTCCCCCGTACGCGCTGCCGGGCCCGGCTCGCGAGCTTCTTGGCCGTCGCGGGGGTGCGGTCCACGATCGGGGCGATCTGCTCGAACGGCACCCCGAACATGTCGTGCAGCACGAACGCCAGCCGCTCCGCGGGGCTGAGCGACTCCAGCACCACGAGCAGCGCCAGCCCGACCGAGTCGGCGATCAGCGCCTGCTGCTCGGGGTCGCCCCCGTCCTCAGGGCTGACGATCGGGTCGGGCAGCCGCTGCTCCAGCGGGGCCTCGCGCCGTGACGTACGCGTGCGCAGCATGTCCAGGCAGACCCGGCCGACGACCGTGGTGAGCCAACCACCCAGATTGTCGATCTCACCCGAGTCCGTACGGCTGAGCCGCAGCCACGACTCCTGGACGGCGTCCTCGGCCTCGGTGAGTGAGCCGAGCATCCGGTAGGCCACCGCCTTGAGATGGCTGCGGTGCTCCTCGAACTGGTCGGCAAGAAAGTCGTCGGCGTCCACGGTCACATCCTCGATCAGGGCTCTTACCTACCTGACGGCGCAGCCCCGCCAAAGGTGACCGGCGAGCGCGGTCACCTTGTCGTCCCCCGCTCCGTCATAGCCCCGGACGACCTCAGAAACGGGAGAGATCATGACACTCAACGAGTTGCGGAACGCCGTGCAGGGCGAGGTGCTGCTGCCGGAGGACGGCGGGTTCGACGCGGCCGCCAAGGCGTGGAACCTGACGGTCGCCCAGCCGGTGGCCGCCGTGGTCACGGCCGACGATGCCGACGACGTGGCCGCCCTGGTGCGTCACGCCCGCAAGTCCGGCCTGACGGTGGCCGCCCAGCCCAACGGCCACGGTGCCTCCGGCGACACCGACGGCGTGATCCTGCTGCGTACGGGGCGCCTGAACGGCGTCGACGTGGACGCCGGGCAGCGCGTGGCCAGGGCGGGCGCGGGCGCCCGGTGGGGCCAGGTGCTCCAGGAGGCCGGGCCGCACGGCCTGACCGGGCTGGCCGGCAGCATGCCGGCCATCAGCGTGGTCGGCTACACGCTGGGCGGCGGGCTGTCCTGGTTCGGCAGGAAGTACGGCTGGGCCTCGGACTCCGTGCGCGCCTTCGAGGTCGTGGACGCCGACGGCGACCGGTCCCGGGTGACCGCCGACTCCGACCCGGACCTGTTCTGGGCCCTGCGGGGCGGCGGGGGCGACTTCGCGCTGGTGACCGCTGTGGAGTTCGACCTGCACCCGGCGCCGCAGCTGTACGGCGGGCGCGTGATGTGGCCGGGCGCGCGGACCGCGGAGGTGTTCGACGCCTACCGGCGGATCACCGAGAACGCGCCGGACGAGCTGTCGGTCTGGTTCAACCGGGTCCAGCTCCCCGACGGGCCGCCCATGGTGGCCGTGGACGCCGCCTACCTGGGTGACGCCGCCGAGGGCGGCGCGCTGCTGGCCGGCCTGGACAAGATCGACGGGGCTGTCGTGGACAGGCGGGCCGCGCTGCCGGTCGCGAACCTGGCCGACATCACCGCCGAGCCGACCGATCCCGCCCCCGCCATGGCCCGTGCCGAGCTGCTGACGGAGCTGGACGAGCGGGTCCTGCTCGACGCGCCGCTGGCGCCGCTGCTCGGCCTCCAGGTGCGGCACCTGGGCGGCGCGCTGGCCGAGGAGCGGCCCGGGGCCGGTGCCCGGGGTGCGGTCGCGGAGCCGTACCTGCTCTATCTGATCGGGCTCGGGCTGCCGCACCTCAAGGACGCGGTGGTCGCCAAGCGGGCCCAGCTGGTCGGGGAGCTGCGGGTCGGCGGGCGCAAGCCGTACACGTTCCTGACGGCGGGGGAGCGGGCGGCGGACGCCTTCGACGAGGGGACTCTGGCCCGGCTGCGCGAGCTCAAGCGCGCCCGCGACCCGCAGGGCGTGTTCCGCGCGAACTTCCCGGTCGGTGCCTGACCGGGAAGCTCGCGGGAGACGGGTACTACTTCTTCTCCTCCATGGTCACGGTCACGGTGTCGGTCTTGCCGTCCCGCTGGTACGTGACCGGCACCTGCTGGCCCACCTTGAACCCGCGGACCTGGCCCACCACCGTGTCGCCGCCGGAGACCGCGGTGTTACCGATCTTGGTGATCAGGTCCCCCTGCTTCAGCCCGGCCTTCTCGGCCGGGCTGCCGGCGCTCACCTGGCGGACCAGCGCGCCGGGCACGTCACCGGTGGCGTCGGTGACGCTCACCCCGAGGAAGGCGTGGGTCACCTTGCCCTGGCTGATGAGCTGCTCGGAGACCTGCTTGGCGGTGTTCACGGGGATCGCGAAGCCGAGGTTGACGCCGTCGGCGGCGACCGCGCTGTTGATGCCGACCAGCTCGCCGGCCGCGTTCACCAGAGCGCCGCCGGAGTTGCCCGGGTTGATCGCCGCGTCCGTCTGGATCATGCCGCCGAGCGTGGTCGGCTCCTCCGCCTGACTCTGCTGCTGCCCACCCCAGCCCGGCGGGAGCTGCTGGTTCCCCTGGCCGCCGCCCCCGGCGGTCACGGTACGGTCGAGCGCGCTGATGATGCCCGACGTCACCGTTCCGTCCAGGCCGAGCGGGCTGCCGATGGCCAGCACGTCGTCCCCCACCTTGAGCTGGTCGCTGTCGCCCAGCGTGACCTTGGCCAGCCCCGACACGCCCTCGGCCCGGATGACGGCGAGGTCGGTGGCCGGGTCGGTGCCGACCACGGTGGCCTTGGCCGTCTTGCCGTCGCTGAACTTCACCGTAAGCTGCTTGCCCTGCCCGCTCACCACGTGGTTGTTGGTGAGGATCAGCCCGTCCTCCGACAGCACCACGCCGGAGCCCTCGGCGGACTGCCCCTGGATCATCACGACCGACGGCTGTACCTTCTCCGCCACCTGCGCGATCGTGAGCTGGCCGGAGGCCGTGCGGAAGACCGGGCTCGCCACGGTCTTGGTGACGGTCGGGACCGGCTGCCCGGCACCGGCGACATAGGCGCCGACGGCGCCGCCCCCGAGCGCGGTCGCCGTCAGCGCCGCGAACGCCGCCAGCGCCAGCCCGGCGACAGCCTTGCGCGTGAGCACGAACCCGGCCCGTCGCCGCTGCGGCGGCGGCGGAGGCGGCAGCACAGGCCCGGGCCGGGTGAAGGTCCCGGTGGTGGGCGGTGTGTCACCGAACTGGCTCCAGCCGCCGGCACTGTCCTCACGAGGCGTGTTCGCGTCCATGTCATCTCCTAGAGTCCCGATGACACAAGCGTGACGAACGGCGGGTAAGTCCTGCTTAAGCCCAAGATCCCCGCACCCGGCGCACCCTGACGCGCGCCTTATCGCCGCAGGCCGCGACGGCCCCGCCGCGGGCGGAACAGGCCGGAAAAATCTAGCCGGCCATCGCCGCGATGCCCGACGTCAGCATGGCGATCACGGACTCGAACAGCTCGTCGGGCGGCTCCGCCGCGGCCTCCCCGGCCAGGCGCCGCAGGTGCGGCAGCTCCGCAGAGTCCGGCGACCCCGTCCAGCTCGCCGGGTCGGCGCCGGCGGGCGGATGGTCGTGCCAGGAGTCCCACACCTCCGCGAACCCGGCGACCTGGAGCACGGTGATCGTCCAGGCCCGGTACGCGTCCTGCGGCCCCAGCCCGATGTCCAGGAAGAAGCCCACGAGCGCGTCGTCGGCACGCAGATGGCCGGGCGCCACCAGGTAGGTGAGGTCCTCCGTGTGGGCGAGGGCCAGCATGCCGCGGTGCGAGCGGTACCAGCCCCGCAGCTCCCTGCAGTAGTCGCCCAGGCTCTCCCGCCAGCGCTCCGGGTCCAGGCGCGGCTGCGGCCGGTCGGCCTGGCAGACGGCCATGACCTCGCGCAGCAGGTCGTCCCGGTCGGCGACGTAGTTGTACAGGGCCCGAGGCGAGACCTCGAGCTCGGCGGCGACGTTGCGCATGGTCAGCTCCGCCGGACCGGACGCACCGAGGATCCGCAGGGCGGCCCGGGCGATGCGCTCCCTGGTCAGGGTGGGCCTGCCCTTCCGTGATTCGGGACGCCTGCGCCGTTCTCGCACGGGAACATGCTAGCCAGCTGCTTGAACTTCACACATCGTTGACTTTAAGCCAGACTTGGGTGAAGCTGATCAAGGAGGAGCGGCGTGGAATGGTCCCTGGTCGTCGGTTACGCGCTCGCCTACGGGCTGGCGATGAGCGTGCTCTTCACCGTCGGGGTGTTCGCCGGAGCGGCGTTGAGCAGGGATTTCCTGCTCAACGACTACCCGGAGGCCATCCAGGAGCGTTATGGCAGGCCCAAGAGCGAGCGGGGCCGGCGGGTGGCGTTGTGGTTCGGGGTGGTCTTCTGGGGAGGGTGCTGCCTGCCGATCATGGCGGTGGCGATCCTGCACCTGCGGTCGTCGCTGGGTTCGGATCTGGGGTTCGCGGCGGCGGCGGTGGCCGGGGCGGTCATGTTCGCCACGCTGTCGCTGTTCGACCTGGTGGTGATCGACTGGATCGTGCTCGTGGGGCTGCGGCCCGGGCTCCTGGTGCTGCCGGGTACCGAGGGCATGCCCGAGTACCGCGACCTGGGCTTCCATGCGGTCGCGGCACTCAAGGGCAGCCCGTTGATCGTGGTGGTGGGGCTGGCCGTCGGAGGCGTGGTCGCCCTGGCCGAGGCGCTCGCCTGAGCGATCAGCCCCAGACCTTCCTGGCGGTGTCCGCGACGAGCTCCAGTTTGCGGCGCTCGTCGTCCACCGTGAGCAGGTTGCCCCTGGCGGTGGAGGCGAAGCCGCACTGCGGGCTGATCGCGAGGTTCTCCAGCGGCACGTACTTGGCGGCCTCGTCGATGCGGCGGCGCAGCTCGTCCTGGGACTCCAGCTGCGGCGTCTTGGAGGAGACGAGCCCGAGCACGACCGTCGTGCCCTGGGGGATGAAGCGCAGCGGCTCGAACCCGCCGGCCCGGTCCGTGTCGTACTCGAGGAGGAACCGGTCCACCGGCACCTCCCCGAACAGCCGCTCGGCGACCGGCTCGTAGCCGCCCTTGGACATCCACGCGCTGCGGTTGTTGCCTCTGCAGATGTGCATGCCGACCGTGACCTGCGGGTTCATGCCCTTGGTCGCGCGTACCAGCTCGGCGTCCACCGAGATCGTCGAGTCGAGGATGGCCTCCGGGGCGGGCGCGTGGGGCCCGAGGAGGCGGTGGCGGAACTCCGGGTCGATGATGTGGTTGTAGCCCAGCGAGTCGAGCTGGATCCAGTTCACACCCCGGTCCAGCAGGCCCTTGATCTCGTTGATCCGCAGGGCGACGAGGTCGCGCATCATGTCGCCGGGCGTGGGGTAGGCGGCGTCGCTGAGGCCCGGCCGCCACAGCAGGTTGCCCATCGACGAGCTCATCATGGTGATCTTGAACTGGCCGGGAGCGTGCCGGGCGAGGAAGTCCGCCTCGACGGCGCTCAGGTCGGTCCGCTGGGTGAGCCTGCCGCTCACGGCCACCATCCGGAAGGAGGTCTCCTCGGGCGGTGGCGTCGTGCCGTCGTCGCGGAACCAGGCGGAGGTGGGCACCTCCACGGGCTCGACCCCGCCGAGCGACTCCAGCAGGCCGGCCATCCAGGTGGCCCGCCGTACCTCGCCGTCGGTGAAGACCTCGATCCCGGCCTCGCGCTGGACGTCGAGGGCGGCCAGCGCCGCTTCGTCCTCCAGCCGCGCCAGCTCCTCGGCGCTCAGCTCGCCGCGCTCGCGCGCCTCCCGGGCCCGCAGCAGCTCGGGCGGGCGCAGGAGGCTGCCGACGTGTTCGGCGTGGTGGTTCGCAGGCATACTTCCTCCTCGGTGTTCAGGGGCGCGGGACGTCCGATGGGGGTCCGCGCCGGCCGTGGGTTCGGTGTGCAACAGCCACTCTCCGCCCCCTGAGGGGGGCCGTCCAGGGTCTAGACTGGCCGGGACAACATCAACTCAAGCTTGTCAGCGCCTGGTAGGTCGGTGGAGCGCGCTGGCGTGCTCGCTCGGTCGCGAGCACGGCCAGTCACGCCTCCGGGCGAGATCGCGGCCGTGTACGGACCGAGCACCGTACCGAAAGGACCGCAATGTCCACCGACCAGTTCGGGCTCACCGACGGCGACTATGTTCCCGATCCCGATCGCGACACCGCCCTCCTCCTCGACGGCTTCTACGACCATCTCGCCCGCGAGCACGGCGATCTCGTGGCCGCCATGCGGGCGCGTCACGAGGAGCTCGAGGCGGCGAACCGGCACCTGATCGTTGACGAGCCCGCCCGCCACAACCTGCGCATGACCCTGGCCCTCGTGGCCGCGTACGAGCTGCTCCTGCCCAGGCTGGGACGGCCGGCGACGATCGACGCGGTGCGCGTGGCGTTCGTCGAGCCGCTCGGCGAGGCCACCAGGCAGGGCACCCTGGCCATGCTGGACGCCGCTCCCGATCCCTTCCTGGCCATGGTGGCGGTGTCCAAGTCGCGCGAGGAGCACGCGTTCGGCAAGGGGTTCGTCTTCGACCGGCCGGCCGACGACGACCGGCGCTACCACGTCGACGTCCGCCGGTGCTTCTACCACGACGTGCTGACCGCCAACGGGGCTCCCGAGCTGACCCCGGTCATGTGCGCGTTCGACGCCAACTGGATCGAGGCCATCGAGCCTGACAGGCACGGCTTCGGATTCGAGCGCCGCACCACCATCGGCCTGGGCGGCAGCCACTGCCCGTTCCACTTCACCCGCAACCAGGACTGACCCGGTAGGCGGGCCCGCGTTCGATCGCGGGTCCGCCCCAGGTTGCGCACGCCTCTCCCTTGTGCGTACAGTGTTCGCACAACGAGGACGACGTACTCGCGGCCTGGGAGGGTCTGATGCAAGCACGTGATTCGCGCCGCTGGCTGATCCTGGTGGTGCTGTGTCTCAGCACGCTCGTGTTGGTGATCGACAACATGGTGCTCTCGGTGGCGATCCCGCCGCTGACCGCCGACCTGGGCGCGAGCGCGCAGGACATCCAGTGGATCCTGGACTCGTACATCTTGGTCTTCGCCGGGTTGCTGCTGACGGCGGGCAGCCTGTCCGACCGGTTCGGCAGGCGCAGGGTCATGGTCATCGGGCTGGCCCTGTTCGGGGTGGCCTCGCTGGCGGCCGCCTACGCCGCCGATCCGGTGACGCTGATCGCCGCCCGCACGGTGATGGGCATCGGCGGCGCTCTCATCATGCCAAGCACCCTGTCGATCCTGATCACCGTGTTCGACGAGCAGGAGAGGCGCAAGGCGATGGCCGCCTGGAGCGCGGTCGCCATGGTCGGCCTGGTCGGCGGGCCGGTGCTGGGCGGCGCGCTGATCGCCTGGTTCTGGTGGGGCGCCGTCTTCCTGATCAACGTGCCGATCGCGGCGCTGGCCATCGTCGCCTCGCTGGTGCTCATGCCCGAGTCCAGGGGGCCGCAGACCAGGCCCGACCCGATCGGCGCCGTGCTTTCCGTGGCCGGCATGTCGGCCCTGGTCTGGACGATCATCGAGCTGCCGCACGGCCTGTCGGTGCCGGCGCTGGCCGTGGCGGTCATCTCGCTGGCCGGGTTCGTGGTCTGGGAGCTGCGTACGCCGCACCCCATGGTCCCGCTCCGTCTGTTCCGCAACCGCACCTTCAGCGGCGGCAGCTTCTCCCTCACCCTGGTCCAGATCGGCAACGGCGGCCTGCTGCTGGTGCTCACCCAGTACCTCCAGTACGTCCTCGGCTACACGCCCACCGAGTCGGGCCTGGCCTTCATCCCGATGGCCGTCGCCTCGCTGGCCTGCAACACCCTGGGCGCGACCCTCGGCACGCGGATCGGCAACCGCCGGCTGATCGTCACCGGGTTCGCCGTGAGCGCCGCCGGATTCGCCCTGCTGAGCACCCTCGACGCGACGAGCGGCCTGGCCACCGCGGCCGTGGCCCTGCTCCTCATGGGCGCCGGCGGCGGCCTGGCCATGCCCGCCGCGGTCTCCGCCCTCATGGGCACGATCCCGGCCGAGCACGCCGGCGTCGGCTCGGCGCTGAACGACACCATCCAGCAGGCCGGCGCCGCCCTCGGCATCGCCGTCCTCGGCAGCGTGCTCGCCAGTTCCTACACCGCGGCCATGCCCGCGACGGCGCCGGCGGCGGCCCGCCTCTCGATCGGGAGCGCGCTCGGCCTCGGCGACGCCGGGATCGCGCAGGCCGCCCGCGACGCCTTCACCACGGCCATGTCGTCCGCCTTCCTCATCAGCGCCGCCGGCGTGGTGGCGGCCGCCGTACTGGCCCTGCTGGTGATGCCCAAGAAGACCGTCCTGAGCAACTGACCTGCCACTCGAAGGAGAGAGATCATGAACCTGAACTGGAACGCCACGGGCGACTGGGGCACGCTGGACTCGACCGGCCGCGGCTTCTACGTCGAGCACTGGCAGCGGCGGCTCGACGAGCTGTGCGCCGCCCACCACGTGCCCGGCGCGACCCTGGCCGTGCTGACCGGCGGGAACGTCCACGAGCTGGCCACCGGCGTGCTGAACCGTGCCACCGGCGTGCCGATGACCCCCGACTCGGTGTTCCTGTCCGGCTCGATCGCCAAGGTCTACACCGCGACGCTGGTCATGCGGCTCGTCGGCGAGGGCCGGCTGGACCTGGACGCCCGGGTGGTGGACGTGCTGCCGGAGTTCGCCACTCCCGACGAGGAGGCCACCAAGGTGATCACCGTGCGGCAGCTGCTCAGCCACACCGGCGGGGTCACCAACGACTTCAACTACGACTCGGGCCGGGGCGACGACTGCCTGGCCAGGTACGTCGAGGCGGCCCGAGAAGTGGCCCTGGACTGCCGGCCCGGCATGGCCGTCTCCTACGGCGGCCTCGGCTACGTCGTGCTCGGCCGCCTCGTCGAGGTGCTGACCGGCACGACCTGGGACCAGGCGCTGCGGGACCTGGTGTTCACGCCGCTCGGGCTCGAACGCTCCATGACGCTGCCGGAGGAGGCGCTGCGGTTCCGCGCGGCGATGAGCCACCTGGGGGAGCCGGGCCAGGACCCCGACCCGGCGCCCGTCTGGGACATGATGCCGCGCTCGGCAGGGCCGGCCGGCCGGATCATCACCTCGTCCGGCGACCTCGTCCGCTTCGCTCAGATGCACCTGGCCGGCGGCCTGGCCCCCGACGGCACGCGCGTGATGCCCGCCGACGCGGTGGCGGCCATGCAGCGGCGCGAGGTGGACGTCCCGGACAAGTGGACCGTCAGCGCCGACGGCTGGGGCCTGGGCTGGACCCTTTACGACTGGGATGGGGTCTTCGGCTACGGCCACGACGGCGCCGCCATCGGCCAGTACGCCTACCTGCGCGTCGTCCCGCAGGCCGGCATGGCCGTCGCGCTCATGACCAACGGGGGTGGGGCCCGGTCGGTGTACGCCGCCCTGTTCCGCGAGCTGCTGGCCGAGCTGGCCGGGGTCCGCATGCCGGACGCGTTCGGCCCGCCGGCGCAGCCGCCGGTGGTGGACATGACGCCGTTCGTGGGCACGTACAAGCGGGAGGGCGTCGTCATCACGATCAGCCCGAACCGGATCAGGTACGAGTTCGTCGACGGCATGAAGGACCTGTCCCCGCCGCTGGAGGCCGATCTGACCCCGGTCTCTGAGACGGTGTTCGCGGCCTCGGGCATCGGCGCGTCGTTCAGCGAGGACTACATGCCCGTCGTCTTCTCGACCCTGCCCGACGGGACTCTGGTGTGCTATGTCGGGATGCGTGCCACACCGAAGGTGTCCGGCTGAGGCCTGCCCGGCCTCGCCGACGAGAGAGGGGAACGGCGATGCGGAAGCTCATGGTGACCACGTTCGTCACGCTGGACGGCGTCATGCAGGGGCCGGGCGGGCCCGACGAGGACCGCGACGGGGGCTTCTCGCACGGCGGCTGGACGGTGCCCCACTTCGACGAGCAGCTCATGCGGGTGATGACCGAGCTCGTCGCCCGGGGGGACGCGCTGCTGCTCGGGCGCAGGACGTACGAGATCTTCGCCGCCTCCTGGCCCCTCGCCCCGGCCGACGACCCGATCGGGGCGAAGCTCAACAGCATGCCCAAGTACGTCGCGTCGCGCACGCTGGACGGCGTGACCTGGCAGAACTCGACCCTGCTCGCTGGTGACGTCGCCAAGGCGGTCGCCGAGCTCAAGCAGGGGGAGAGTGGGGAGATCCAGGTGCACGGGAGCGGGGACCTCGTGCAGACGCTGATCGAGCACGGTCTGGTGGACGAGTTCCACCTGCTGGTCTTCCCGGTGCTCCTCGGCTCCGGCAAACGCCTCTTCGCCCAGGGCACCGTCCCCGCCGGTCTCCGGCTCGCGGACAGCACGACGTCGAGCAGCGGCGTCATCGTGGCGACGTACGAACGGGCGGGCGCCGTGGGGTACGGCGCAATGGGCCCGGAAACCGGCAACTGGTAACCGCGGGGGATGGCCAACACCCGCCACACCCGCCCGCACCGACGCCGGTCGCGCCTACCCCGACGCCAGCCGCGCCCGCCCGGCGGTAGCCGCGCCTGACCGACCGACTGCAGGTGGGCCCGGCCAAGGCAGCCGCACCCCGGTTACACCGCTGCCGTCGGGCCGCCTGCCCTTGGGCCCCTTGCCGCTGGGGCCCTGGGCGTCGAGGTGTGGATGGTCGGGCGGGGTCGGGGACGTCGTGGAGGGTGGCGGGTCAGACGCGGAGGAGTGACGGCCAGGTCTTGGGGCCGACGACGCCGTCCGCGCCGATGCCCTCCGCCTGCTGGAAGCCGCGGACGAGCTCGACGAGCCCCGCGTCGCAGCGGGTGGACTTGAGCCAGTCCTCCAGCCCGACCTGCGCGTAGGCCGACACGGGAACCCGGCCCCGGGCGAACAGGCAGCCTCTGACAGTCTTGACGTCAAAGTTGTCGTCGCCCGGCCGGATCATAGGCAGTTGCTTCACGATCTCCTCCGTCCAGGATGATGGCTGAGGCGCGGGGGCGCCTTGGATGAGGGCGGCGACGGCCGCCCGGAAGTCGTTCATGTCGATGGAGTGGGGGTCCGGCTTGGAGGTGTTGACCTCCCGATGCGCCTTCACCCGCGAGGCGGACAGCCCGAACTCGCGGCACAACTCCGCGCACAACCGGATGTAGGCGTCCTTCTGGACGTCTGGCCAGGGCTGGGTGCCGTCGTTCTCGGCCTCGATGCCGAGGGAGGCGGAGTTGGTGTGCATCGTCGATGTCGAGGGGGCGTTGTGCCAGCAGCGTCCGGCGGCGATGACGTAGATGTGGCCGGATCTGCCGAGCCCGAACTGGGACAGCGGCCCGTCGAGGCCGGGGCGGCCGTCGCGGACCACCGCGAGCGACGGGTAGTCGCCGCCACCGGCAGGGCCCGCGGTGTGGTGACAAACGATGCCCTGCACCTGGGGCTGCGGGCCGTGGCCGCGGGTCTGCCACCCGGCCACTTCGGTCACTGGGAATCCTGTGCGGCGGGCGACGTCGGCCAGCTGTGTCAGGTACGGCATGGGACCTCCCTCAAGCTTTTCGATGAGTCTCGCAACCGCCGATTAACGAAAAGTAGCCATGTGATTGCGACATGTGATCACTGCAGGGTAAGCGGTAACTGCCTCGCTGATCGGCGCTCACGGCCGGATGGGGGGAGGCGACACGGCACCGTCGCGCGGGCGATGGGCTGGGAGACGTCGTCGCTGGTCAGACGTCCTGTGACGATCCATCGCCGGGTGCTGCGGGCGGTGACGGGGTGGATGACTACGACTTTCCTGGTGATGCATGGGCGGATGCTGACGGATCATTAGCATGCCCTACTTGCCCACGATCGGGGGAATCGAACGGGGAGATGCGGGGCGGCCGCTCAGCCCGAGGCGGCCCGCCAGGGCGCCGGTACGGTGCCCGCGTAGGCGACCTCCCGGCCCCCCGCGAACGCGGCCAGCTCGGTCACCGCCTCCCCGACGGCCCGGACGGAGACCTCGTCGCCGGGGAAGTCGGGCTCCGGGAACAGGCCCTCGATCTCCAGCACCTGCTTGCGCCGGTCGAGGCGGGGCACGAGGCGGCCGATGAGCCGCTCGCCGTGCAGGATCGGCATGATGTAGTAGCCGTAGCGCCGCTTGTGCTTGGGCACGTACATCTCCGTACGGAACTCGAAGCCCCACAGCCGCTCGGTGCGCGCCCGATCGCAGATGAGGTTGTCGAACGGCGACAGCAGCGTGGTGCGCGGCTGCCACTCGCGCTCCAGCAGCTCAAGGACGTCGCGGTGCACGTGCCAGCGCTCCGTGCCGCCCTCGACCTCGGCGGGCACCACGCGGCCGGAACCCTGGAGCTCGTCCAGGATCTCGGGCAGCTCGGGATAGCGGTCGCGGATGAAGTGGCGCTCGATGTCGGCCACGCGGGCCACGCCGAGCGCGCGCAACGCGTGCTCGGCCGCCAGCGACACCGCCTCCCGCCGGGACAGCGGCGGCGTGTCGGCCCATGCGGGCAGCCAGCGCTCGGCCAGGTCCCAGTGGCGCGTGCGGCCCGCCCGGGCCGCGACCATGACGTGGCCCTGGCACCACAGGAAGTCGAGCATGCGCTCGACGCTGCGGCCGTTGGTCCACCCGCTCGACTGCCAGGGCACGCTCGTGAGGTCGTCGAACGCCCCCGGCGGGAGCGGCCCGGCGGTGCGTAAGCGGTCGAGGACGTGCTGCCGCAGCCCGTCGTTGGCCTCCATCCAGCCGCGGACCCGCTGCGCGTAGGGGGACTCGCCCTTCGCGTAGCCGCGCATCATGACGTGGTGGATCGGATAGTCCTCCGCCAGCACGATCGACGCGGCGTGCGCCCAGTATTCGAAGAGCCACCGCTCCTGCCACAGCAGCGTGTCGAGGTCGGCGCGGTCGTAGCCGCCGAGCCTGCTCCAGAGCACCAGGAAGTGGCTGCGGGCCACCGCGTCGATCGGGTCGAGCTGCAGGCACCGCAGCGTGCGCAGCACCTGCCGCAGCCCTTCGAGACCGCCGCCGGGGCGCGGGCCGGCCAGGTGCTGGCACGTCACTGCCAGGCGTCGCGCGCTCTCCAGGCTGAGGGCCAGCGGGTTCGGCATGGCAGGCAGCTTACTCGAAAACACGTTCGCACGAGACGCGATCAGATCATCTTCGACAGTGTCTCGGTGCCCAAGGCGACCAGCGTCACGGCCACCGAGACCGCGCCCACGACGAGGAACGGGACGGCTCTGGAATCGGCGCTTTTCCACATCGCATATTCCTGCACGAATCTGGAGCAGACCGCGACGCATCCGAGGGCGCCCGTCACGATCACACCGGTGATGCTCGTCCCCCCGACCATGTCGGCGACCAGGAAGAAGTAGATCAGCTCGAAGACGACCAGCGTGATCGCCGTGACCGGTCCCCACTCCCGCCACACCGAGCGGCGCTGCGCGACGTCCGCCCTGGCCTGGTGCGCCATCCGCCGCCGCTGCCGTTGGGCCAGGTGCCGGCGCTTCTCAGGGGGCACCGACACGAACCTGCCCGCCTGCCGGCGGGCGCGCCTTCTCAGTCGCCGCTCACTCGTGCCCATGTCCGCCTTTCCCCCGGGGCCCGTGCTGACGAGAAAACGAATCAGGCGAACGCGGGGTTCCGTCGCCCGGCCGGGTCAGAGCCGGCGCAGGCCGCGGATCAGCGCGTCGAGCGCGGCAGGGTAGGTGTGGGCCGGTGGCGTGGCGTACCCGACGACCAGCGACGGCGGGTGCCGGTCGCGGTCGCCGCGCATGTACTCGCCCAGTGGATGCACGTCGACCGAGGCCGCCCGCGCCGCCTCCACGATGGCCCGCTCCGACGGCGCGGAGGGCAGTTCGAGCAGGGCGTGCAGACCGGCGTCGATGCCGCGTACCCGGACGTCCGGCAGGCCGGATCGCACGGCCGCGACCAGCGTGTCCCGGCGCCGCTGGTAGCCGCGGCGCATCGTGCGCAGGTGCCGGTCGTAGTCGCCCAGCTCGATCATGCGCGCGAGGGCCAGTTGCTCCAGGGGACGGGTCTCGCGCGCCCGGCGCTTGGCCTCCGTGAGCGGCTCCAGCAGCAGGGGCGGGCAGGCGATCCAGCCCAGCCGGACGGCCGGGCCGATGGTCTTGCTGGTCGAGCCCGCGTACACGATCCTGGACGGCCGGCGGGACTGGAGCGCGGCGATCGGATGCCGGTCGTAGCGGAACTCGCCGTCGTAGTCGTCCTCGATGATCCAGCCGAGGCTGTCGTCCGCCCATTCCAGCAGCTCGGAGCGGCGCTCCGGCGCCATGCTCACGCCCAGCGGGAACTGGTGCGCCGGCGTGCAGACGGCCACCTCGGCGCCCGAGTCGCGCAACGCGTCCACGCGCATGCCCGACGCGTCCACAGGGATGGGGGCGACGTGGAGCCGGCCGGCCAGGAGGCGGACGTGGTCGCCGATGGCCGGGTCCTCCATGCCCGCCGTACGCACGCCCAGCTCGGTGAAGACCTCCGCCAGCAGGCCGAGGGCCTGCGTGTACCCGGAGCAGACGACCAGGTTGGCGGGGTCGACCCGGACGCCGCGGGTCCGGCCCAGATACGACGCCAGCGCCGTACGCAGCTCGACGCGCCCCCGCGGGTCGCCGAACCCGAACACCTCCGTCGGCGCCTCCCGCAGGACGTGCCGCATCGCACGGGCCCACGCCTCGCGGGGGAACGCGTACGCGTCGGGCCGCCCGGGCCGCAGGTCGTGACGCGGTGAGCGGGCCTGCGTCGGTACGTTCGGCGACTGGGCGCCGGAGTGGGCCTCCGCCGTTCCGTCCGGCCCCCGGGCGCCGGAACGAGCCGGGGCCTCCGCGGTGCCCGCCGCCACGCGGGTGCCCGAGCCCTGCCGCGCCGTCAGCCAGCCCTCGGCCACCAGCTGCTCGTACGCCTGCGTCACCGTCCCCCGCGACAACCCCAGCTGGGAGGCGAGATCGCGGCTCGACGGCAGGCGCGTACCGGCCACGAGCCGCCCGCCGCGGATCGCGGACCGCAGCGCCTCCTCCAGCGCCCTGCCACGAGAACCCCGGCCGGGCAGCTCCAGCAGGAGCTCGGGCCCGAGCGCGTCGGTCATGCGAATGGTCCAATTTTCCGGCCGATGACTGGACCATAATACTGAGACAGTTGTCTCCTAGCCTGGCCGTGTGAGCGTCGATCCGCCCGACCGCCCACGCCGCCTATCGCAAGGAAACCTCCGCATGCACGTCTTCGTCGCCGGTGCCACGGGCGCCATCGGCCGTTACCTCGTCCCCCGGCTGATCGAGGCCGGTCACCGCGTCACGGGCACCTCCCGTACCGACTCCGGCCTCGACCGGCTGCGTGCCCAGGGCGCCGCCGCCATACGGCTGGACGTCTTCGACGCCGAGGCGGCCGCCCGCGCGGTGGCCGAGGCCGCGCCCGACGCGATCGTCCACCAGCTGACCGCGCTGAACGGCGGCACCTCCGCGGACAACGGCCGCATCCGCAGGGTCGGCACCCGCAACCTGGTCGACGCCGCCAAGCGGGCCGGCGTGCGGCGCATCGTGGCCCAGTCCATCGCCTGGGCGTACGAGGCGGGCGACGCCCCGGCCACTGAGGACACGCCGCTGGACGTGACCGCGCCCGCGCCGCGCTCAGGCGTGGTCGGCGGCGTCCAGGCGCTCGAAGAGGCCGTCGCGGAGCTGGACGAGCACGTCGTGCTGCGCTACGGCCTCTTCTACGGGCCCGGCACGTGGTACCGGCCCGGCGGCCTCGTGGCGGACGTGCTGCGCAACGGCGGCCCCACCGACGACCCGGCCTCGGTCTTCCTCAGCGGCCTGGCCGCCGATGACGCGGTCAGCTCGTTCGTGCACGTCGAGGACGCGGCCGAGGCCACCGTCGCCGCGATGATCTGGCCGAGCCGGACCGTCAACATCGTGGACGACGAGCCTGCCCCCGCCCGCCAGTGGCTGCCCGCGCTGGCCGCCGCCGTCGGGGCTCCCGCCCCCGCTCCCACCGGCGGGCGGGCCGGCTGGCAGCGCGGCGCCGACAACGGCCTCGCCCGCTCGCTCGGCTGGAGGCCGCGGCACGCCACCTGGCGCACCGGGTTCGGAAGCTAGCTGCCTCGTTGTCCGGATGTGGCCGGACTCGCCCCCGGGCTCGCGCGCGACCGCCTCGTCCTTGAGCCCGGCCGCGAGCAGCGTGAACAGCTCCGGGTCGGGCAGCTCGGCCGGGCCGGAGGGGAGCGCCCGGCGGAACCGGGTCACCGTCAACCACAACCCCTACGACCGGGCGGGGCACCGCGCCGCCTTGTCCCGGTTGCTGCTGAAGCGATTGGTTAAGGAGTGCTTGTCTGTTCTTGAAGATACCCCTGGTGCTACGGTGTGTGCCGTTCCCGATCGCATGCGTGAAAAGGGCACACCACCCCCCGCTCTGAGGACTTCCAGAACATGCAAGCAGACGTACCTCAACGGACGACACAGCGAAGGCTGTCCCCGAAGGAGCTGGCGGTCACGGCCTCCCTGGGCACGTTGATCGTCACGGCCGGCCTGTGGCTGTGGGCGCTCCTGGCCGCCCCCGCCGGAGCCATGGGGCTGATGGCGGCCGTGGGCGGAGGCTCGGTCCTGCTGCTGGCCGGCGCCGTCGGCGCGGCCGTGCACCACGCCGCCACCGCCCGCCAGCTGCGCGAGCAGGCCAGGTGGGCGGAGGCGCGCTACCTGTGGCTGCGCCGCGAGAACGCGCGGGTGGCCGAGGAGGCGCTGCCCGCGCTCGGACGCCAGGTACGCGAGGGCGTGCCACTCGCCGACGCGCTCGCCAGCGTGTCGCGGATGGTGGAGACCTCGGTGCAGCCGCTCGTCCAGGCGATCGGCAACGAGCTGGACCTGCTCCAGCGCGACCGCGCCGCCGCCCAGAAGGCACGCGCGGTGGCGGAGACCAACGCCCGCGCGGCCCGCCAGGCGATCGAGGACGAGATCTCGCGGCTGTCCGCCGAGAAGCTGCCGGAGCTCGTACGGCGGATCCGGACGGACCGGATGTCGGTCCGCGCGGCGCTGGCCGAAGTGGGCCAGCCCGCGTACGGCCCGCTGCGTGACCTGCTCGGCGAGACGGCGGAGCAGCTCGGCGAGAGCGAGCGCGGGGGCGCCGCGGTGATGGCCGCCTGCGCCGGCGCCGCGGCCCGGGTGCAGGCCCAGGCGACCAGCCTGCTCGCCCAGCTGCGCGGCCTGGAGGAGCAGTACGGCGAGCACGAGGAGATCCTCAGCGACCTGCTCGACCTCGACCACCGGGTCTCCCAGCTGAGCCGCCTGGCCGACAACATCGCCCTGCTGAGCGGCGGCCGGTCCGGGCGGCGGTGGACGCGGCCGATCGTCATGGAGAGCATCCTGCGCGGCGCCATGGGCCGCATCGGCGCCTACCGCCGCATCCGGCTCCACTCCACCAGCACCGTCGCCGTGGCGGGATACGCCGCCGAGGGCGTGATGCACGCGCTGGCCGAGCTGATGGACAACGCCGCCACGTTCTCGGCGCACGGCACGGAGGTGCACGTGTACGCGGACGAGGAGGACGCCGGCGTGGTGATCACGATCGACGACAGCGGCCTCGGCATGCGGCCGCGCGAGCGGCACCACGCGACCAAGCTCGTGTCCGAGCCGCTCGACCTGCGCACGCTCTCCGGCACCAGGCTGGGCCTCGCGGTCGTGGGGCGCCTGGTCGACAAGTACGGCCTCACGGTGAGCTTCCGGCCGTCGGCCCGCGGCGGCACCGGGGTCGTGGTGCTGATCCCGCGCGTACTGATCACGCAGCCCAGGACGGCGGCCGCCGAGCCGCCGGCCGTGCCCGCGCAGGCCGCGCCGCCGACGGAGTCCGAGCCCGCGCAGGAGCATCCGACCGGTGAGGAGCTGCTGCCCAGGCGGCAACGCGGGCAGACGCTGGCCGAGGCGATGAAGGCGCGGCAGGCGCCGGCGGCCCGGCCGGCGGCGCGCGAGGGGCGTGACTCGGCGGCCAGGTTCGCCGCGTTCCGCCAGGCGGGCGGCCGAAATCGGACGTCTCCTCCGGCCATTTCTCCAGCCGCGGACGATGCGTGAGCACGCGCCGCCGGTCACCGGAACTTATCGGATCACAGTAAGGAGGCAGGGGCGGCCCCTCCGGCGCCCGCGCCGGACGCCCGCCCCGTCGTTTCGATGAGCACTATCGACGCTGCAGGCACCACCGATCGCGAGCTCGACTGGCTGCTTGAGAACCTCAAGGAGAAGACCCCCGGGGTCAGGTACGTCCTCGTCCTGACCAGGGACGGTCTCAAGATGTGCGTCACCGCCGGCCTGGAGCGGGACCGCGCGGACCAGCTCGCGGCCCTGGCCGCGGGCATCCAGAGCCTGTCGCTGAGCGCCTCCGCCGAGTTCGGCGACGGCATCGGCGCGGGGCAGGCGATGGTGGAGTTCGCCGGCGGGCTGCTGCTCATCGTGCCGGCCGGCGAGGGCGCCCACCTCGCCGTGGTGGCCGACGAGGACGGCGACGTGGGCCTGATCGCGCACAACATGAACGAGATGGTCGAGCAGATCGGGGTCTTCCTCTCCGCGGCGCCGCGGCGAGCGCAGCCAAGCGGCGATCGCCCATGACGCCGCGCCCGATCGACCGGGAGAACCCGGACCGGCTCTACACGGTCACCGGCGGCCGCACCCGCGCCCACGAGAACGCGTTCGACTCGGTCTCCCTGATCGTCAGCGAGTGCGAGCCGGCCCCCGGCATGCAGTCGGAGCACGTCAGGATCCTCCAGCTGACCCGGCAGCCGACGGCGGTGGTGGAGATCTCCGCCGAGCTGCGGCTGCCGGTGAGCGTGGTGAAGATCCTGCTGCGCGACCTGCTGGACACCGGCCGCATCACCGTCCGCCATCCGTCGGCCGCTCTCCAGTCCGGGCGGCCGGATCCCGAAACTCTGAGGCAGGTGCTCAGTGCCCTCCACGACCTCTGACGACGTACGTACACCGCTCCACGAGACCGCCCTGGACGCACTGAAGATCGTGGTCGTCGGCGGCTTCGGCGTGGGCAAGACGACCATGGTCGGCTCGGTGAGCGAGATCCGCCCGCTGAGCACCGAGGAGGTCATGACCCAGGCCAGCGTGGGCATCGACGACGCCAGCCGGGTGCGGGAGAAGACCACCACCACGGTGGCCTTCGACTTCGGCCGGATCACGGTGACGCCGGACAAGGTCCTCTACCTGTTCGGGGCGCCCGGGCAGGAGCGCTTCTGGTTCGTGTGGGATCAGCTCTTCGCGGGCAGCCTGGGCGCGGTCGTCCTGGTGGACACCAGGCGCGTGGAGGACTCGTGGTACTCCATCGACCGGCTGGAGCACCACCGGATGCCGTTCGTCGTGGCCGTCAACCGCTTCGCCGACGGGCCCTCGCTGGACGCCGTGCGCGACGCGCTCGCGCTGTCGCCCGACGTGCCGCTCATCGAGTGCGACGCCCGGAAACGGTCCTCCTCCAAGCACGTGCTCATCACGCTCGTGGAGCACATCACCCGTATGAACGCCCTTTCGGCCCCGGAGAGCAAGTCGTGACCAACCCACTCCTGGAGGGCTACCACGGCCACGCCGACGCCGTGCGGATGTACGGGCCCGAGGTCTTCGCCGACCCGGCCGCGGTGTACGAGGAGATGCGCCGCAAGCACGGCCCGATCGTGCCGATCCTGCTCGACGACGACGTACCGGCCTGGCTCGTGGCCGGCTACCGCGAGCTGCACCACGTGACCAGCCAGCCGCAGCTCTTCGGCCGCGATCCCAGGCGCTGGAACCTGAAGGACCGGATCCACGACGACTGGCCGTCGCGGGCGTACCTGGAGTGGACGCCGTCCCTGATGTTCACCGAGGGCGCCGAGCGCAAGCGGCGCGGCGGCGCCATCGGCGACGCGCTGGACACCATCGACCGCACCGAGCTGACCGCGATCTGCGAGCAGGTCGCCGACCTCCTGATCGACGAGTTCGCCGGGAACGGCCGGGCCGACCTGATCGCCCAGTACGCCTACCGGATCCCGGCCCAGGTCATCGCCCGGCTCTATGGCCTGGCGGAGTCCGAGCTGCCGGAGCTGGTCGAGGACCTGGGCTTCATGCTGGACGGGGGCGAGGAGTCCTTCGCCGGGTTCCTCCGCGTCCAGGACCGCATGGGCGGGCTGATGGCGGCCAAGCGCGACCGGCCGGGGCACGACCTCACTTCTTACCTGCTGGCGCACCCGGCCGGGCTGGCCGAACTGGAGATCATCCAGGACCTGCTGGTGCTGGTAGCGGCCTCCCACACGGCCACCGCCAACTGGATCGGTAACACGCTGCGGCTCATGCTGATCGACGACGACTTCTCGATGACGCTCCAGGGCGGCCGCAGCAGCGTCGGCGAGGCGTTGATCAGGGTGCTGTGGAAGGACCCGCCCGTGCAGAACATGCCCTCGCGCTTCGCCGTACGGGACTGTGACCTGGGCGGGAAGCGCGTGCGCAGGGGCGACCTGCTGCTGCTCGGGTTCGCGGCGGCCAACGCCGATCCGCAGGTGCAGCCGGCCGCGCACGCCCATTCGGGAGCCAACCGGGCGCACATGTCGTTCAGCCACGGCGAATACGGCTGCCCGTTCCCCGCGCCGGAGCTGGGGGAGATCATCGTCAAGACGGCCATCGAGGTGCTGCTGGACCGGCTGCCCGACGTCCATCTCCTCGGGGCGCCGGAGGGGCTGCGCTGGCGGGCGTCGGTGTGGATGCGCGGCCTCGAGGCCCTGCCCGTCGGGTTCAGCCCGACCGGCCCCGTCGGTCAGGGGCCGGTCGAGGACTGGAGGATCTGATCAGCGGACGGTCTTGCCCGTGGCGCTGAGGTCGCGGCGGAAGGACTCCGGCGCCTTCCACACCGCGAACATGGTGATCAGGGCGCCGAGCATGACGTACCCGGCGACCAGCGGCCAGCGGGTGCCGTCCGCGCCGGCCAGGGCGGTGGCGATGAACGGGGTCAGGCCGCCCGCGAAGATGGAGGCGATCTCGCGGCCGGCCGCGGCGCCGGTGTAGCGGCGCTCGGCGGGGAAGAGCTCGGCGAAGAACGCGGGCTGGATGGCGTTGATGGCGTTGTGCCCGAGGTTCAGGACCAGCACGTAGCCGAGCACGATCAGCACCATCGACCCGCTGTGCAGCATCGCGAAGAACGGGAAGGCCATCACGAACACCACGACCGCGCCGAAGAAGTAGACCGGACGCCGCCCGATCCTGTCGGAGATGGCGGAGAAGACGCCGTGGCTGATGAAGGAGAGCACGGCGGCGATGAGGATCGCGTTGTTCAGCTGGGTCTTCTCCAGGCCGAGCGCGCTGCTGCCGTAGGACAGCGCGAACACCGTGAGCAGGAAGTACGGCAGCGCCTCGGCGAAGCGCAGGCCGATGATCAGCAGCAGGTTGCGCCAGTCGTCCACGAAGATCGTACGGATCGGGCCGTGCTTGGGACGCTCGGCCTCCACCGCGCCCGCCTCGCCCTCCTTGTCACCGGCCACGGCCTCGGTGAAGACGGGGGTCTCGTGCAGGCTGCGCCGCATCCAGAACGTCACGATGAGGACGACGGCCGACAGCAGGAACGGGATCCGCCATCCCCAGCTCAGCAGCTGATCGTCGGGGAGCGTGTAGATGTAGGCGAAGACCCCGGTGATGAGGATCTGCGCGGAGAAACCGCCGGTGTTGGGCCAGGCACTGAAGAAGCCGCGGCGGTTGGGTGGCGCTGACTCCAACACGATGATCATGCCGACGGCGAACGTGCCGAAGGCGGACAGCGTGGCCACGAAGCCGCTGGCGTCGGGGAAGAAGACTTTGGGGAAGACGACGGCGGCCGCTGTCCCGTAGACGAGGAAGTCGTAGTACTCCAGCGTGTTGCCGAGGAAGCTGGATGCCGTGACCTTCCATGTGTAGCGAAGATCGGGTTTCGGAAGGGTCGCGACCATGGCGCCTCCCTTTCTGCTGGCGGCTTCGATGTTTCCGCAGTGGTTCAGTTGTCGCACACTATTACTTGGAAGACGGTTAACCGTCAACGGTCATCGGTTAACGTTGACCGTATGGAGCTGTGCGGGATAGTCTCCGTTCGGCGAAGAACCTTCGGGCGGGAAGACGAGAGGAGAGCTGGTGACGATCACCAATCCGCTGCGCAATCCACCGCTCGGAGACCAGCTGCTCATCCAGCTCCGCTCGCTCATCGTGCGTGGCGAGCTGATCGTGGGGACGCACCTGGTCGAAGGCCGGATCGCGGAGCAGTTCGGGGTGAGTCGCGGGCCGGTCCGCGACGCGCTTCGCCAGCTGGAGATCGAAGGGCTGGTCGAGACGCGCAAGCGGGGCGTCTTCGTCCGCGGGTTGTCCGACAAGGATCTCCAGGAGCTTTACTCGCTGCGCGGCGCTCTGGAGAGCCTGGCCATCAAGGAGACCATCGCCCGCCTCGACGCCGCCGACTGGGCCCCGATCGACGAGGCCGTCGAGCAGATGCAGGCCGCCGCGGACGACCGCGACGCCGCCAAGTTCGCCGCCGCGGACCTCGACTTCCACAGCGGCTTCTACGTGATCGGCGACAACCGGTGGCTCACCGCCACGTGGGCGCTGCACCGGCCGCTGTTCGCGGCGGTGCTGGAGATCACCAACACCGCCCGTGACCTGGTCCCCGTCGCGCAGGACCACGCCGATCTGCGGGACATCGTCCGCTCGGGCGACGTCGACGCCGCGCTCACCGCACTCGCCTCGCACCTCGACGGCTCCTGCAGCCGGATCCGCGCGACGCTGATCGAGCGGGAGCGCGCCCAGACCGCCCTCTAGCCTTCTCGTCCCACCGCCCGCACCGGACCGCCCCGGTCCGGGGCCGTCTTTCGCCTGCCACCCTCCACCAGCCGAGGCCCGCCGCGCCTCATCAACGGAAAACCACTGACGAACCGAGGCCTTGCCATGCCAGAAAACACCCGGCGCCGCGCCGAGATCCTCTCCGCCGTCCCGACCTTCTTCGACGAGGCGGGCGAGCTCGACCACGCCACCACCAAGGCGCACTTCACGGATCTCGCGAGTCGCGTCGACGGTGTCTTCGTGTGCGGCACCACCGGCGAGTTCCCGGCGCTGGACCGGGCCGAGCGCCGGGCGGTGACCGAGGCCGCGCTGGCCGTGTTCGGCCCCGACCGGGTCGTGGTCCACGTCGGCGCCGCGGCCACCCGGGCGGCGGTGGCGCTGACCCGCGACGCCGTCGCGATGGGGGCACGCAGGCTGGCCGCGCTGACCCCGTACTACCTGCCCGTCGACAACGGCGCCGTGCTGCGGCACTTCGCCGCGGTGACGCGGGCGGCCGGTCCGGCCGCCGTCTACGGCTACCTGTTCAGCGAGCGCTCCGGCGTGGTCGTCGAGCCCGCGGACTTCGCCGCGATGGCCGCCGAGACCGGGCTGGCCGGCGCCAAGCTGAGCGGTCTGGCCGCCGACCGGTTCGCCGAGTACCGCGCGGCGCTGCCCGCGTCGGCCGGGTTGTGGTCGGGCTCGGACACCAGGCTCGCCGAGGTCGTCCGCGGCGGCGGCAACGGGGTCGTCTCGGGTCTCTCGTCGGCGTTCCCGGACCCGTTCGCGCGGCTCGCCGACGCCGTGGCCGCCGGGGACGCCGATGGGGAACGTTCCAGCCAGGCTCAGGTGGACGAGGTGCTGGCCGCGCTCGGCGGCACCGTGGAGGGGATCAAGCTGGCGCTGAGCCGGCTGGGCCGCGGTACGGGCGCCCTTCGCATGCCGGCCCCGGAGATCGGCCCGGACCAGCGGCAGCGCATCGCGCGGCTGGTCGAGACCGCTCAGGCACGATGATCGCGGCGCGGGTGACCAGATGAAAGAGGCCGAGCGGATCCGCCGGGAGTTCGTGACCGTCGACGACCCCCGCTGGACGCAGTGCCACGCGTCCACGCTCGCGGTGGTGGACGGCACCCCCGTCGTGGCATGGTTCGCGGGCACCAGGGAGGGCACGCCCGACAACCGCATCCGCGTCGCCCGGAGCGGCGAGGTGCACACCCTGGAGACGGGCCGGGACGTCGCCCACTGGAACCCGGTGCTGGCGACCGGCCCCGACGGCGCCCTGTGGCTGTTCTGCAAGGCCGGCGCGCGCATCTCCGAGTGGATCACGCTGGTCACCCGTTCGCACGACGGCGGCCTCACGTGGGAGCCGGTACGCGAGCTCGTCCGGGGAGACCGGTCCGGCGGCCGCGGCCCTGTCAGGAACCCGCCGCTGCTCGCTCCCGGGGGCGGCCCCTGGCTGGCACCCGGCTCGACGGAGCGGTGGGGAGAGCCGCCCCGGTGGGACCCGTTCGTGGACGTCTCCGACGACGGCGGGCTGAGCTGGACGCCTGCCCCGATCCCCGTGGACCACGACGCGCTCACCGGCGCCGGGCACATCCAGCCCGCGCTGTGGTGGGGGGCGAGCGGCCCGGTCGCGTTGATGCGCAGCACCGAGGGGCGGGCGTACCGCTCGGTTTCCCTCGACGGCGGGCGCACCTGGACGCCCGCCGAGCCCACGAGCCTGCCGAACAACAACAGCGGCCTCACGGTGGTCGCGCTGCCGTCCGGGCGGGTGGCCTGCGTGCACAACCCGGCCGCCGAGTCGTGGGGCAGCCGTTGCCCGCTCGTCGTCTCGCTGTCGGACGACGACGGGCTGACCTGGCACGCCGGGCCGACCCTGGACGACGGCGTGCTCTCCGTCGACCCGGCCGTGCCCCGGCTGCTGCCGTCCGGCGCCGCCGCCCGGGGGCTCGCGCCCGGTGACGACGGCGTCGTGACCAGCGGAGTCGCCGAGTACAGCTATCCCTTCGCCGTCGTCACCCCCGACGACCTCCTCGTCACCTACACCTGGCAGCGCAGGGGGATCGTCCTCGCCCGGCTGCCCCTCGCAGATCTGGAGCCGAAGACGCCATGACCAGCCCGTACCGTATGCCCGTTCCGCGCGCCGAGCAGCCCGTCGCGCCGCGCACCGCGTACCTGATCGCCAGCGGAGACCTGCGCCTGTCGGCCAACGTCGCCGGCTGGCCCGCCCAGGAGAGCCTGGAGAAGGCCGTCTCGGCGGCGTTCGCCGACCTCGGCTGGACGGTGGTCCGCGCGCACGAGGTGGATCCCGCCAAGGGGCACGGCTTCATCGACAGCCAGCGGATGGGCCTGGAGGTCTTCAAGGCCATCCCCGCCAACGCGCCGCTGATCGTCGCCGAGGCCGTGTGGCAGTACAGCCACCACGTGCTGGCCGGGCTCCGCACCCACCAGGGCCCGATCCTCACCGTCGCCAACTTCGACGGCACCTGGCCGGGCCTGGTCGGCCTGCTCGGGCTCAACGCCGGGCTGACCAAGATGGGCCGCGCGTACTCGACGATCTGGTCGGTCGACTTCACCGACCGCTACTTCCTGGACGGCCTCGCGAGCTGGGTGCGGACCGGCCACATCGAGCACGACTCCTCGCACGTCCGCCCGCTGCCCCCGCTGCCGTCCGGCCCGGAGGCGGAGCTCGGCCTCGCGCTGGCCGAGGAGCTGCTGCGTGACAAGGCCATCATCGGCGTGTTCGACGAGGGCTGCATGGGCATGTACAACGCGATCATCGACGACGAGCTGCTCAACCCCCTCGGGATCTACAAGGAGCGGCTGTCGCAGAGCGCGCTGTACGCCGAGATGCTCAAGGTGCCGGACGCCGAGGCGACGGCCGTGCGCGAGTGGCTCGACGCCGCCGGGATGCGCTTCGCCACCGGCGCCGACGAGGGCACGGAGCTCACCGACCGGCAGTTGCACGAGCAGTTCAAGATGTACGTCGCCGCGCTGCGGATCGCCGACGACTTCGGTCTCGACGCCGTCGGGATCCAGTACCAGCAGGGCCTGAAGGACCTGACCCCCGCCTCCGACCTGGCGGAGGGCCTGCTCAACAACGTCGTACGCCCGCCGGTGACCAGCCGCGACGGCGCCCGCGTGCTCTACGACGGCGCCCCGCTGCCGCACTTCAACGAGGCGGACGAGGGCGTGGCCGTGGACGCGCTGGTGACCAACCGGGTGTGGACCGCCATGGGCCTCGACCCCGCGACCACGCTGCACGACGTGCGCTGGGGCGAGCAGTACGGCGACGACTTCGTCTGGGTCTACGAGATCTCCGGCTCCGTGCCGCCGTCCCACCTGACCGGCGGGTACGCGGGCGCGGTGAGCTGGCGGCAGAACCCGATGTACTTCCCCGCCGGCGGCGGCACGATCAAGGGCGTGAGCAAGCCGGGCGAGATCGTCTGGTCCCGCCTCTACATCGCCGACGCCCGGCTCCAGCTCGATCTCGGCCGCGCCTCCGTCGTGGAGCTGCCGGAGGAGGAGACCGAGCGGCGGTGGGCGGCCACCAACCCCGAGTGGCCGATCGCGCACGTCGTGCACCACGGGGTCGACCGCGACCAGTTCATGGCCCGCCACAAGGCCAACCACGTCCAGGTCGCCTACGCTCCCGACGCCGCCACGGCCGACAAGGCGCTGGTGGCGAAGGTGGCGTTCTTCCAGCGCCTCGGTGTGGAGGTGCACGTGTGCGGGGACGTCGCCATCTAGGGCGCACCCGGTCAAGGGCGGCTCCGTTCGGTATGCGGAAGAGCGGGGCCGCCGCACCACGCCTCCGGCGCCACAAGGAAATATCCGCTCTGTCGCGACTCCCGTGGCAATATTGACGGCGGGACCGGACTGTGGCGAGTTGCCGATTGAGGATATGGATGTCGACTGCTCACGGTATGGGTGACCTGGCGGAAACGCTCGGCGGTGATGCCGTCCAGTCCGGGCCGACCGCGCTGCGTATTCTGCTGGGTGCGCAATTGCGACGGCTGCGCGAGTCCGCGGGGATCTCCCGGGAGGACGCCGGCTACGCCATCCGCAGCTCACACTCCAAGATCAGCCGCATGGAGGGCGGGCGCACGAGTTTCAAGCTGCGTGACGTCTCCGACCTGCTCATCATGTACGGCGTCGCCGACGAGGCCGAGCGCGAGGCCCTGCTCGCCCTGGCCAAGCAGGCCAACGAGCCCAGCTGGTGGCACGACTACCGCGACGTGATCCCCGACTGGTTCGAGGCGTACCTGGGGCTGGAACAGGACGCCTCGTTGATCCGCGCCCACGAGGTGCAGTTCGTGCCAGGCCTGTTGCAGACCGCGGACTACGCCCGCGCGATCTTCACCATGGGCCACAAGGGCGACTCCGAGGAGCAGATCGAGCGCCGGGTCGAGGTGCGGATGCGGCGCCAGCGCGTTCTCGAGCCGCCCGCGCCGCGCAAGCTCTGGGTGGTGCTGGACGAGGCGGTGCTCCGGCACCAGGTCGGCAGCCGCGAGATCATGCGCGGCCAGCTCGAACACCTCGGCCGGATGGCCGCCCGGCCGCACATCACCGTGCAGGTGGTCCCGTTCGGCTCCGGCTGGGCCATGGGCGGCGTCGGCCCCGTCACCATCCTGCGCTTCCCGCAGTCCGAGCTGCACGACGTCGTCTACCTCGAACAGCTGACCAACGCCCAATACCTCACCAAGGACACGGACGTCCTGCCGTACCAGAGGCTGATGGACGAGCTCGGCGTGCACGCCTCGCCCGCGACCGCCACCCCGGCGCTCCTGCGCGAGATCATCGACGCGCTCTGACCGTCACGGCTTGCGCGCGACCCCACAGAACGCGTCGACCTCCGGGGGCAGCCCGAACACGTCGGACTCCACCTGCCAGCGGGAGACGGACACGATGCCCGGCTCCACCAGCTCCAGCCCGTCGAAGAACCGCGCGATCTCCTCGGGGGTCCGCAGCCGGTACTCGTAGACCTCGCCCTTGTCGCGCAGCCGCTCGGCCTCCGCGGCGGCGTCGGGTTTGACGATGTTCGTGCCGTCCTCGAACACCAGGTAGCTGCCCGGGGGCAGCGCGCCGAGCAGGTGCCCGACCAGCCGGTACGCCTCGTCGTCGTCGAAGACCGTGCCCATCACGCCGAGGAGCATGAGCGCGGTCGGGCGGCTCAAGTCCAGCGTCCGGGAGGCGAACTCCAGAATGGTGTCGGGGTCGCGGACGTCGGCCTCGATGTAGTCGCAGGCGCCGCGGGGGTCGCTGGTGAGCAGGGCTTGGGCGTGCACCAGGACAAGAGGGTCGTTATCCACGTAGACCACTCGGCTGGTGGGGTCCACCCGTTGCGCCACCTCGTGGGTGTGATCAACGGTCGGCAGGCCCGTACCGATATCCAAAAACTGCCTGATACCTACCGTTCCGGCGAGATATCGAACGGCGCGTCCCAAGAAGACCCGGGAATGGCGGGCAATGTCCTCCATGCCGGGATAGATGTCCCGCAGTTTCTCGGCCAGCTGCCGGTCGGCCGGATAGTTGTCCTTTCCGCCCAGCCAAAAGTTCCAGACCCTGGCCTGATGCGGCTTGCTGGTGTCGATCCTGGAGAGGAGTGCGGGATCCAGGGGTGAATGATCTGTCACGAGAGCTTCACCTCATATGTCGCATCTGCGGTTTTTGCCTTTTCTACCAGGTCTTCATCACGTATGTCATTGGCGGAATGAACCTGTGGAGCCGGGTGGCCGTACCTCGTTGCAGGACTAAGCGAGGAGGTCGGCCACGTGCGGCACCGGATCACGAGCGTAGGCGTCGGAGCGCTGCTGTCGCTGGGCCTGATCACCGCCCCGGCGGGCGCGCACGGAGCTCTGGAGAGCCCGCTCAGCCGGGCGGCGGCCTGCGGCGCCGACAGCCCGCTGAAGACCCGGCCGGCCGCCTGCCGCGCCGCCGTGGCGGCCGGGGGCAAGACCGCGACCGCGGAATGGGACAACCTGCGGGTGGCGTACGTCGCCGGCAGGGACCGCGAGACGATCCCGGACGGCAAGCTGTGCAGCGGCGGCATCCCGGCGTTCAAGGGGCTCGACCTGGCGCGCGCCGACTGGCCCGCGACCACGCTCAAGCCGGGGGCGCGCTTCACCTTCCGCTACCGCGGCACGATCCCGCACCAGGGCACGTTCCGGCTGTACGTCACGAAGAAGGGCTACAACCCGGCCAAGCCGCTGAAGTGGTCCGATCTGGAGCGCAAGCCCTTCCTCCAGGCCACCGACCCGAAGCTGACGGACGGCTCTTACGCGATCAAGGGCCGCCTGCCCTCGGGCCGGACCGGTCGGCACCTGATCTACACGATCTGGCAGAACTCCGACACGCCGGACACCTATTACTCCTGCTCGGACGTCGTGTTCCGCAACACCGCCCCCGGTCCCGCTGCCGCCGCCGGCGCGGGCGCCCAGCCCAGACCGGCGGCCGCGTACCGGCTCACCGGGTACACCGGCATGCCCTGGCTGGTCACCGCCGCGGCGCTGTTCGCGATCGGCGCCGGTGCGATGGTCATCCTCCTGGCCCGCCCACGCCGCCACCGCTGACCGCCCCTACCCCGGTGTGGGGTCGGTCTCCTGGTCGAGGAGGGCGGAGCTGAGGCCGCAGACGGCGGTGACCAGGGTGTCGCCCAGCTCGCGCCACGACCGTTCGGCGGTGGCCGGATCGACCCGTCCGGTGGCCAGGTCGCCCTCGAGTTCGGCGCACATGTGCACGATGAGCAGCCGGGTCATGGACGCGTACCGCTCGACCAGCTCGGGGTCGCGCTCCTGCCCGCGCGGCGGCCGCAGCTGCTCCAGGCGCTGGAACGAGGGCGTGCTCACGTTCGCCTGGGTCGTGAAGTCGCGCAAGGTGGGCTCCACCACGGCCTGGGCGAGGAAACGCCCGTACCAGGACGGGGTGCCCAGCTCGATGTGGTGCTCGATGCTCGGGGCGATGACGCAGGCGATCCAATCATGGCGCGACACCTCGCCCGAGGACTCCAGCTCGGCCACCATCGGGGCCCGGTGCCGGTCGATCTCGGCCGCGTGGCGCGCGAGGATCGCCTGGATCAGCTCGTCGCGGGTGCTGAAGTGGTATTGGACGGCGGACTTGTTGCGCTGGCCGGCCGCCTCGCGGATCATCCTGATCGAGACGTTCGCGAACCCGTGCTCCGCGTAGAGCCGCTCAGCGGTGTGCATGAGCTTGTCCCGGGCGCGCAGCGAGCGGGGTGACGGCGTGGCGACCGCCGTGCTGACTTTCATGATCGATCCTTGAGCTCGTCTTGCTGTGCCGTCCCCCGATCGATTATCGCCCTCGCCACGAGCACGGATGACGCCGGCGGCCCGCCGTGCGGTCCGCCGGCGTCGTGCTCAGGAGGTCACCAGGTGACCCATACGTCCTGGAGCCCTCCCGACAGCCCTCCGGTACGAAGGCGCAGGTCGTCCGGGTTGTCCCGCAACCGCAGGCCGGGCAACCTGCGCGTCAGGGTGCTCAGCACGACCTGGAGCTCTAGCCGGGCCAGCGGCTGGCCGAGGCAGTAGTGCGGCCCCGCGCCGAAGGTGAGGTGCTGGTTGCTGTTCTGCCGCCGCGCGTCGAACCGCTCGGGGTCCGCGAACTTGGCCGGGTCGCGGTTGGCGGCGGGGATGTTGGGGATCAGCGTGCTGCCCGCGGGCACCGTGACGTCGCCGAGCTCGACGTCCTCGGTGATGAACCGCGGCACCCCGCCGATGACCGACAGCGTGCTGTCCAGGCGCAGCACCTCCTCGACGGTGCCCGGGATCAGGTCGGGATCGTCGATCACGGCCTCGTAGCGCTCCCGGTCGGCGAGCAGCATCGCCACCATGATCGCGATCATGTTCGAGGTCGTCTCGTGGCCGGCCAGCAGCAGGCCGCGCACGGTGGAGATGAGCTCGTCCTGGCTGAGCCGGCCGTCCTCGGCGTCGGTGATCTGGGTCAGCTCGCTGAGCAGGTCGTCGCCCGGGTGCTCCCGGTTGTGGTCGACCAGGTCGGACACGTACGAGGTGAACTCCTGGTACGCCTGGTCGACCTCCTCCTGCGTGTTGCGCGTCAGCGTGAGCATGGTCCTGGACCAGTGCGCGAACTTGTCCTGGTCCTCGCTCGGCGCGCCGACCAGCGCGCAGATGACCCGCACCGGGAGCGGCAGGCCCAGCCCCGCCGACAGGTTGCCGGGGGAGCCCTTGGCCAGCATCGCGTCCAGCAGGTCGTCGGTCATCGCCTGGACCCTGGGCCGCCACACCTCCATCTTCCGCGCCGTGAACCAGCGGCTGAGCAGGCGTCGCCACCGCATGTGGCCCTGCCCCTCCCTGATGTCCATGGTGCCTTCGTTGCGCCGGTTGAACAGGCCGCCGTCCTTGGTGGTGGACAGCCGGGCGGCGCCCTCCCTGGCGAGGTTGCGGCTGAAGCGCGGGTCCGCCATGACGGCTCGGGCATCGTCGTACCTGGTCACCAGGGTGGCCACGTCCCCGCTCGGCAGCCGTACGTGCGACACCGGGCACTTGTCCCGCAGCTCCGCCAGCTGTGGCGGCGGCTCCAGGGCGGTGGGGCGGTCGAACGGGAAATCGGGGATCGCGTCAGCGGTCATGTGTCCTCCAGCTCGGAAGCCTGACCCTTCCGAATATAAGTCGGCCGCCTTATTAAGGCAATCGCCTTGAAACACGGTGACCCGCTGATGCCCGCACCGAACGGCCTCAGAGCGTGTTGGCGCGCTGGGCGGACTGGTAGACGGCCATGGCCTCGTTACCGAAGAAGGGGCCGAACATGAACTGGGGGGCGAAGTCGTACTTGAAGCTGTTGACCGAGTTCAGCCAGCCGAGCCCGGTGGACTCGTTGAACCCCTGGAACCACGGTCCGCCGCTCGACCCGCCGGTCATGTTGCAGCGCAGGCCCTGGTCCCTGGTCTGGACGGTGTCGTTGAACGTGCGTCCGCTGCAGTAGATCAACCGGGAGCCGTCGAAGGGCTCGGCCGCCGGATAGCCGAAGGAGAACATCTGCCGCCCTCTGGGCTGGTTGAACGCGATCCCCTGCCCGCCGACCACGTCGGTCAGCGTCCGCCCCTGCAGCGGCGCGACCACGGCGGCGGCGACGTCGAAGTTGATGTCCTCGTTGGCGTTCCACTGCTGCGTGGTGAGCAGGCTGGTGGCGACCCAGGTGCCGAACGGGCGCCGCCCGTTGTCGAAGCCGGGCACGAACACCCAGTTGCGGTGCGCGGCCCCGTTCATCTTCACACAGTGCCCGGCGGTCATCACGACGCTCTCATTGGCGCTGGTCACTGCCGAGCCCGAGCAGGAGGCGTTGCCGCCCTCGGCGGTGGTGAAGAAGACGCGCCCGGTGGTGCGGACGATGGCGCCGCCGTCGGTCCACCGGAGGCCGGGGCTGTTGGGCACTGCGGCCTGCAGTCGCGCGTTGACGGCCTGGGTGCCGGGGACCGACCAGGCCGCGCCCTGGGTGGTGGCGCCGCCGGTCGACCAGGAAGAACGCTGGACCGAGCCGTTCCGGCTGGCCCACGGGCTGCCCTCGGTCGGTCCGCTCGACTGGCTGCGGCGTGGCGGCGGGTCCCCCAGCGGCTGCGCCGCCAGCATGCGCTGTGGTGTCCAGTACTGCAGGACGCTCCTGCGTTCCGACCAGGAGTCCGCGCCGGACCAGCCGACGGGCCTGGGGCCGAGGCCGCTCGGTGCGCTCGCCTGGGCGGCGCCCGCCGGTACCAGCGCGCCCGCCAGGGCGAGCGCGACGGCGGAGAGCAGGACGACTCTGCGATGCATACGTACCTCCCGAAACGCGGAATCTGCCGCATGGAGGTACGTATGGAGCTAACTATCTTCCTCAAGGCATGCACATATTGATATGGCGCTATTGCCGGACGAACTGCTGTCGATACCGGGAGATCGTCGGATCCGGGCGAAATAGACTGCGGCGATGACCGCGTACCGGATCCTGGCCGTGGACGACGACCGGGCCATCCTGCGCTCGCTGCGGCGCGGCCTGCGGCTGGAGGGCTTCGCCGTGGACACCGCGGAGTCCGGTCGGCAGGCGCTGGAACGGGCGGCCGAACGGCCGGACGCGATCGTTCTCGACGTGTCCATGCCGGAAATGTCGGGCATCGAGGTGTGCAGCCGATTACGGGAGTCCGGCTCGCAGGTCCCCGTGCTGATGTTGTCGGCCATGGACGAGGTGGCCGACCGCCGGGCGGGCCTGGCGGCGGGCGCCGACGACTACGTCGTCAAGCCGTTCGACCTGGGCGAGCTGGTGCTGCGGCTGCGTGCCCTGCTGCGCCGCGCCGGACGCGCCCCCGGGACGGCGGTACGCGTGGGGCCGCTGGTCGTCGAGCCGGACGCGCGCCGGGTCACGTTGCACGGCCGCGGGGTGGAGGTGACGCGGCGCGAGTTCGACCTGCTGGAGGTGCTGGCACGCAACGCCGGCATCGTGCTGACGCGGCACGTGCTGCTGGAACGCGTCTGGGGCTACGACTTCGAGGTGAGCGACAACGCGGTGGACACGTTCGTCGGCTACCTGCGGCGCAAGCTCGAGGCCGGCGGCGAGCCGCGCATGCTGCACACGGTGCGCGGCGTGGGGTTCGCGCTGCGAGAGCCATGAAGCTGTCCACCCGCTTCGCGCTCTGCCTCGCCGTCGCCCTCCCGCTGCTGGTGGCGCTGGCCGGGCTGGTCGTGCTGGGGCTGGTCTCGCGGGATCTGCGCGCCCAGCGCGACGACCAGCTCACCTCGCGGCTGAAGGCGCTGAGCCCGATGGCGGCGACGTTCGCCTGGCGGACCCGTACGACGCCCGCCTGGCCGCCCGACCTCCTCCAGCGGCGGCTGGCCGCGGCCGCAGGCACGGGCGGGGCGTGCGTCGTGGAGGGCGGCCGGAACCTGCTGGTTATCGGCGACGTGCCGGGCACGATGCCGTCCGGCGCCGGTCCCGGCGACCACGCCGAGGGGGAGCGGCGCTGGCGGTTCGTGGCCACGGAGCTGGGGCTGCAGAGGGATGCCCGGTTGATCCTGTTCGAGCCGGACGAGCGCCTGACCGGCCAGATCGGGCTGCTGGCCGACCGGCTGCTGTCCGTCACGCTGGCCGCCGCCGGCGTCGGCGTGCTCGCGGGGCTGGCGCTCGGCGGGTTCGCGGTGCGGCCGCTGGCGCGGCTGGGCAGGCAGGCCCGGACGATCGACACGCCCTCCCGTACGGAGACGCGCCTGGCCACGCCGTCCCGTACGGAGACGCGCCTGGCCACGCCGTCCCGTACGGAGACGCGCCTGGCCACGCCGTCCCGTACGGAGACGCGCCTCGCGACCACGGCCGGGGTCGCCGAGATCGACGAGCTGGCCCGCCTCCTCAACGCCCTCCTCGACCGGCGCGACGCGGCCGTGACCCGTACCGGCGAGGCCCTGGAGACCGCCCGCGCCTTCGCGGCCACCGCCGCGCACGAGCTGCGCACCCCGCTCACCAGCATGGGCACCAACCTCACCCTCCTCGACCACCCCCGGCTCGACCCCGAGGAGCACGCCGAGATCGTCGCCGACCTGCTGGCCGAGCACGGACGCCTCCAGCGGCTCGTCACGATGCTGCGCCGGCTCGCGCGCGGGGAACTGCTCGACGCCGATTCCTTCGCCGAGACCGACCTGACCGGGATCGTCAGCGACGCGGTCGAGGACGCGCGGCGCCGCCACCCGCACGCCACGATCACCGCCCGGGTGGCGGACGGCGTGCGGGTCTGCGGCTGGGCGGAGGGGCTGCGCCTGGTCGCCGACAACCTCCTCGACAACGCCGCCGTCCACGGCGCGGACGCCTCCGGCCACGCCGCGATCACCGTGACCCTGGACGCCGGGAAGGACATCGTCTTCGCCGTCCAGGACGCAGGCCCAGGAGTCCGGCCCGGTGACCGGGACGCGATGTTCGCCCGCTTCCGCCGCCGCCCCGGCAGTCCGGGCTCGGGCCTCGGGCTCACGCTGGTCCGCCAGCAGGCGACGCTCCACGGTGGCACCGCCACGCTGGGCGCCTGCCCCGACGGTCCGGGAACGCGCGCCGAGGTACGTCTGCCCACGACCGACCGGCGGCCACCGCTCTCCGTGACGTCCTGGCTGGAATAGCCGCCCGTTGCCAGAGAGATGCCAAGAAAGCGCGTCACCATCCGCCCCGGAGAAACCCTTCGGAGGAGATGACATGCGCATCACCCGTTACGCGGTCGCCCTGGCGCTCGTGCTGGCCGTGCCGGCGGTGGGAACGGCCACGGCCGAGACCGCCGACGTGCTGAGGCCGTCGGCGCACCCGGTCAAGCTGCGGACCACGCCCAGAGAGCTTTCCGTGACCTACACCTATCAGGGGCAGGAGCACACCTTGGACGACTTCCTCACCCGTACGAAGACCAACGGCTTCCTCGTCCTGGACGGCCAGGACGTCGTCACCGAGCGCTACACCGGCGCGAACCGGAACACCCGCTTCCAGTCCTGGTCGATGGCCAAGTCGTTCACCTCCGCCGCCATCGGCATCGCGCTCGGCGAAGGGCGCATCCGCTCGATCGACGACCCGGTGGACCGGTACCTGCCGGAGCTGGTGCGCTCGGGCTACGCCGGGGTGCCCATCAGCGCGCTGCTGCGCATGTCGTCCGGCATCGACTGGGACGAGGCCACGGACGCACCCCGTCTGCAGGCCGCCGCGAACAAGGGTTACCCGATCAGGAAGCTGGCCGCCCGCCAGAAGAAGGGCTGGGACTGGGGGACCAGGTTCGAGTACACCAGCATGAACTCGTTCGTGCTGGCCCGGCTCGTCACCAAGGCCACCGGCGTGCCGTACCACGAGTACGTGGAGCGGAAGATCTGGCGGCCCGCCGGCATGGAGTCCACGGCGACCGTGGGCAACGACTCGCACGGCGACAGCCTCGGCTACTGCTGCTACCACGCCACCGACCGCGACTTCGCCCGCTTCGGCCTGCTCTACCTGCGTGGCGGCAAGGCCGGCGGGCGCCAGGTCGTCCCCGCCTCCTGGGTCCGGGCCTCCACCACGCCGTCCCCGGTCAACCCGCGGTACGGCCTGCACTGGTGGCTCGGGGGGAGCGGCGACTTCATGGCGGCCGGGTTCGGGGGCCAGTACATCTACGTCTCGCCCCGGCACAGCGTGGTCGTTGTCAAGTCGGCCATCGCCGGGGGCCGGCCCGACCAGGAGGAGGCCCTGACCGCGTTCCGCGCCGTGGCGGCCGAGGTGGCCAGGACCCGCTGACGCCCCCCCGCCGGCCGCGGTCACCGGCCGAGGTGGCCAGGCCCCGCTGCCAGCGGTCACTGGTCGAGGGCGCGCTCGTCCCCGCCCATCTCCCCTCGAATGTCAGAGACCTGCCGACGGGGCCGGCGGGCATCCACCCATTTGGGGTGATGAGCTGCGCTGTTCACGCAGAGGCGTCACACTGTTACCTGCGGCCATCGCCCTTCGGCGGTCCAGGTCATAGACGCTTGGAGGACCAAGCGATGGCCGCACCCACGTCTCGAGCCGTCGCGCCGGCACGAGCTCACTGGGTTGACAGACCTCCTCGGCGACCTGGCCGCCATCGCCGAGGAGGTCGTCCAGGAAACTAGCGGCCCGTCTCGGTGGACCAGAGCGGGCGCTTGCCGTCGTAGATGACGACGTTGCCGTCGTCCTGCATCTCCAGCCGCGCGCCCGGGTTCTTGCCGGTCTTGGAGTCCCACAGCGGCGTCGTGCCCTTGTAGACGACCAGGTTGCCGTCCTTCTGCATCTCGAGCCGCGCGCCCGGGTTCCCGCCCGTCTTCGAGTCCCACAGGGCCTTGCCGGCCTTGTAGAGCACGAGGTTGCCGTCCTCCTGCATGGCGAACTGGTAGTCGCCGTTGCGCGAGCGTACGTACTGGTTGGGCTTGAGCCCGTAGCCGGGCTTGAGCACGCTGATCGTGGCGTGGCGGGTCCACAGCGGGGTCTTGCCGGCGTAGATGACCAGGTTCCCGTCGTCCTGGACGGCCAGGCGGGCGCCGGGGGCGTCGGTGTTCGAGGCCCACAGCGGGGTCTTGCCCCGGTAGACGACCAGGTTGCCGTCCTCCTGCATGGCGGTGAACGCGCCGGGGCTGTCGCCGGTCTGGCTGCTCCACAGCGCCGTGCTGCCCCGATACAGGACCAGGTTGCCGTCGGCCTGCTGCTGCAGGACGTAGTCGCCGCCGGACGACCGTACGGAGTCACCCGCCTTGAGCAGCTGGCCCGGGTTCAACCACGTCGTACGCCCGACGCCAGCCGTGGCGCTGTGAGCCGTCGCCGCCGACGCGGAGGGCGCGACCGAGCCCACGACCACCGCGCTCGCCAGCGCCAACGCCCCGACGTATGCCGATATCTTTCGCATGTTGCTCCCCCAGTGAGGTGATCAAGGAGAGCGACACTAACCAACGGCCGCCATGGGGCCGGCTCATTTCGAAAGGCCTGAAACTGTCGGCCCGCTACAGCAGGTCCTCGCGGCGGACGGCCGCCTCCTGCCTGACCTCCGCCAGGTACGCCTCGACCGGGCCCCGCCGCAGCGGCTCGGCGCTCTCGTCGACGAGGGTGCCCAGCGGGTGCACGCGGTGCACGTCCAGCAGCCAGCAGCCGTGGATGGCCTCCAGCAGGTTCTCGAGCAGGTCGGGGGCCGGACGGAGGGGGTCGAGGGGGCTGATCGGCAGGCAGACGGTGTCGAAGTCGAGCCCGAGCTCGGGGAGGTCGGAGTGCGCCCGCTCGGCGAGCTCCTCGGCCGCGGTGATGCGGTATCTGGCCTCCGTGACGCCGCTGAGGTTGCCCTCGGCGACGCGCAGCGCGTGGCGGATCATCGGCATGACGGCCTGCCGCGGCGACGTGCCCGTGCCTATCGAGGTCACGATCTCGGTGAGGCTCTCCTGGACGAGGGACCTGATGCCGTCGACCCGGGCCACGACCTGCGCCGGGTGCAGGCGGGCGCGGCGGGCGGTGGTGGAGGCCGCCGCGTAGAGCCAGTGCGCGGCGGCGATGGCGGCCGCGGCCGGATCGACCTCGGTGAACAGCTCCTCGGGGCCGAAGGGGTGCCGCTGCAACAGGCCGTCGGCCTGGGCGACCTGGAGAGGGGAGGCGTCCTCGCGGCTGAGGACGACGGCCTGTTGGGCGCGGTCGGACAGGTCGCCGAGCTCGGCCTGCTCGACGGCGGCCACCTCGTCGGTGACCTCGGTGATGATGCGGACCGTGAGCTGCGAGATGTCGAAGGCGCGCAGGGAACGGCCGATGCGATGGGCGCTGTCCTCGACCCTGGTGGTCGACATGGCGAACGGACTGCCGATGGCAGGGCCCGGGTTGGTCAGCGCCGGGACGATGGCGGCGAAGGCGTCGCGTTCGCACTGCCGGTACCAGCCCACGCTGTTCGGCCCTTGCCGCTCCGCGGTGCTGGCCGGATGGGTGTAGCAGCGCCAGCAGGCCCGCGACAGGTCGGTCAGCGAGGCGGCCAGCCGCTGGGCGTCCCAGCGGTCGTGGGCCCGGGGCAACTCGGTCACGATGGTGGCGATGTCGCCCATGCCGGTGCCCCACAGGGCGATGAGCACGTTGCGGCTGTGATCTATGGCGTACCGGGTCACGCGACCTCCTGGGCTGAAGGGGGCGGGGTGAGCGTGATGGCATGCCCAGGATGCTGTATTCACCGGTGCTCCGGAGGGGGTTTGCTCCGACTGCAGGTCGCTGATCAGCGCTTTTGCCGGGAAATGTGGCGTAACTCCTCCGCTAGAAGCCGAAGGCCGCCGTCGGGTTGTCGACCAGGATGCGGTGGCGGAGCGTCGGGTCGGGGGCGAAGCGGCCGAGGAGGTCGACCAGCACGCCGTCGTCCGGCATCTCGCCGGAGATGTTGGGATGTGGGAAGTCGGTGCCCCAGAGGACCACGTTGCCCTCGACGAACGCGCCGACGACGCTGCCGGGGATGATGTTGACGAGGAAGTCGTACCAGTGCTGCCCCTCGCCCTTCGTGACGTACTGCTCGGCTAGGCCGGTGATCTGGATGTCGCCCGGCACCGCGTGCACGCCGTCGCCGGGCCGCAGGACGTTCATCACGACCAGGCCGATGATCAGGGCGACGGTGGTGACGATCTCGAAGTAGACCAGGGCCTTGACGCCGACGCGCCCCATGCTGGTGAGCGCGCCCCATCCCGCGTAGCGGGGCAAGAGCAGCCGATTCGCCCCTGAGGCGAAACGGCGTCCACGCGGCTCAGGCCGGTCGGTTCTGCATGGATGGACTGGCAGGACGACGGTCAGCGGTGTCCCGCCGCAACCCTCGGCGACGTGCAAACCGGAAGGTCAAGGACGTCGTCTGAAGCGCGGCGTGGAGAACTGGTCGTTCCGGACGGGCAAAGCGGGCCACCGCCTACTTTTCGAAAACACTATGGAAAACTTTGGTGACGCTAGGTAATATTTGCGGTGGGTGATGACCGTGTGACAGGAGGTGCGTCATCGCGATCCGCCGCTCCACCAACCAGCAGGACCTGCCGCCGGCGGCACAACCGCAGCCCGCCGCGACCCCGGTCCAGGACCCGGCCGATAATCCTGGCCTGGACCCGGGCCTGGACAAGCGGCGGTTCGGGCACCGCGCCCGGCTGGCGCTGACACCCGCCCAGGTTCGCCTTATCGACGATCAGGCGCATGCGGGCCGGGCGCTGTGGAATCTGTTGCATGCGTGGTGGACGATGCTGCCGACGTGCCGCAGGTCCCTGGCCGCGGCGGATGCGGCGATTCGCCAGGCCCGCCAGGACATCGGTTGGCTCGCCGTGCTGCCCGCCCAGGCCGCGCAGGCCGTCCTCAAGACGTACTTGCAGGCGTGGAAGAACTGCTGGCAGGGCCGGGCCGAGGCGCCGGCCTTCAAGGGCCGCTTGCGATCGGTGATGGCGGTGGACATTCCGCAGGGCCGGGACCTGCACGTCACGCGGACGCACCGGCGCTGGGGCATGGTCAATATTGCCAAGGTCGGCCGGGTCCGGTTCCGCTGGACCAAGGACCTGCCCGTCGGCAAGAAAGCCGATGCCGGCAACCGGATCACCGGTGCCCGGCTGGTCAAGGACGCGCTCGGCTGGCACATCGCCTTCCGCATCCAGACCATCGCCCCCAAGCCCGAGCCCCACCAGGGGCCGGACATCGGCATCGACGCCGGAGTGGCCGTGCCGCTGGCCCTATCGGATGGCAACCATCACACCCACGAGAGATGGAAGGCCACCAAGGACAAGCCGAACGCCTGGCTGACCGAACGGGAGCAGGCCACGCTGCTCGCTTGGGAGCGGCGGGCGGCCCACCGCAAGAGCTTGCGCAAGCCGGGCGAGCGCACCTCGCGCCGGCTGCGGGCCACCTACGACCAGATCGCAAGCCTGCGTGCAAGAGCCAAGCGCCGGGCGATCGACTGGCAGCACCAGACCACCACCGAGATCGCCCGCACCTACGGCGTCATCGTGGTGGAAGACCTGCCCATCACGAACATGACCAAGAGCGCCAAGGGCACCGTCGAGAACCCGGGGACGAACGTCGCGCAAAAGACCGGCCTGAACCGCTCCATCAGCCAGGAGGCCTGGGGCCGCACCGTGACGATGCTGACGTACAAGGCCGCACGCTATGGCGGTGCGCTGCACAAGGTTGCCGCTGCGGGCACCTCCCTGCGCTGCTCGGCCTGTGGGTTCACCACCCCGGGCAGCCGGGAGAGCCAGGCCGTGTTCGTGTGCAAGAACCCGGGCTGCGGCTGGTTCGGCAATGCCGACCACAACGCCGCCCGCAACATCTTGCATCTGTATCGGATGGGCCTTGCGCTCGTCCCGGCTGCCGGGAGGGCAGTCGTCAGGCGCGCTCGCCGCGTCAAGCCCGCCACCGCAAGGTAGGAGGGAATCTCCTCCGTTCACTTACGGAGGAGAGCACTTCAAGGGCTGATCACGCTGGTCGGCTACTACCGGCTGCTGGCCGTCCACATGCGGGTGCTGCGGATCGACGGCTGACGGCGCTCCCGGGGGGAGGCTCAGTCCCCGGGCGCCGGGTTGGCCGCCTTTGGCCAGCGCAGCGTGATGGGCGGGCCCCAGCCGCTGCACTTCGAGGAGGCCAGGGAACCCCGACGGCACCCTTGCGCCTGGAAGGTGTAGCTGAGATAGGAGTGCCCCTTCTGGGCCTTCCGGTCGCCGACGATGCTGACGATCGACGCGGTCGGGTCGAGACCGGACTCGTCGTCCTCGCGGCTGCACCGCTCGGCCGCGTTGTGGTTGGCGGTGCACTCGATCTGCCAGACGTCGTACAGGCGCAGGCTCGACTCCCACTTCACCAGCAGCCCCGGGTTCTTGGCGTTCGTCCGTCTCTCCCACCAGGCCCCGACCACCATCGACCCCGCGCCGTCCGCGTCGGGCCGGTAGGTCAGCGCGCCGTACTCGAAGTGCTGCCTGGACGTGCCCGCCGGATAGCCGGGGAGGCCGATCCCGGTCACGCCGACCGGGCAGCCCAGCACGGACGTGCTGCGCTCCATCTCGTTGCGCCAGTACTCGCCGACCTTGCCGATGGGAACGCTCTTGCACTCCCGAGGTTGCTGGGCCGAGATCGAGATCGCGGGCGCGAGGTAGCAGTAACCGGGCGTGCCGGTCGTCACGCACGTGCCGGACGTCTTCAGCTGGACGCTGTACTTCCTGCCCTTCTGGAGGTTGTTGTGCAGGTTGATCCAGCTCCAGGCGTTCTCGTTCTTCGCGAACTTGCTTCCGGCGAGCTCGCGGTACGGCTCACGCGCGAGGTCGTCGGTCCACCACCCCACCGTGACCTTGGAGTCAGGGACCCGGTCCGCGCCGCCCCACGCCAGGTACATGCTGTCGTTCAGCTTCACCGAGGTGCCTTGGTAGAGGGCGACCCAGCCGCCGGGCCCGAGGCGCGGGGCCTGGACGACCACGCCGAACTGGAAGGTGACCTGCTCCGTCACCCCGTCGACGCCGCCGCTCTCCTCCCGCTTGCGCTGGACCAGCTCACGCTTGAGCGGACAGCCCAGGGGGCTGCGCTCGGCGCCCCATTTGCGCCAGATGTTGCCGATGACCGAGGGGAGCGTCTTGACGCTCGTCACGCATTCGTCGTGGACAGGGGGAAGGCTCGCCGCGTGCGCCGCCTGTGGCGCTGCCAGCGCCGTGGCCGCGGTGACAAGGCCGGCCAGAACGGAGGTCAGTGATCTCATAGGGCCGACGGTAGGAACGGGGGCGTTCTGGGCGCATGAGTAGCCCTTACTCAAAACCGGGCGACCGGTGGCGGCAAGGCCGCGCGCATCGCGTTCACCGCGCGCGGCCCTGGCGGCGTCAGGAGACGGTCAGGTAGAACGCCGAGTCGGCCCGCACCCTGAAGCCGACCTGGCTGTAGACGGCGATGGTGTCCAGTCGCTGCTTGCCGCACGCCGACGGGTTGAGCTCGACGGACAGCGAGCGCGGAGTGGAGTACTCGCCGATGGGCGTGGCGTGGATCGCCACCGGGCCGGTGAGGTCGACGCTCTCGTCGACGGCCACGCAGTAGACGCCTCTGTACGGGTGCCAGACGTCGGTCACGTGGCTGCCCTCGATCAGGGAGCCGTCCATGTCCACCTCGGCCGACGCCTGGGCGTACGGCGTGTCCGCGTGGGCGGCGACCGGTGTGAGGACGGCGGCTGCGGCGAGCACCCCTGCGGCTATGCGCCTGATGTTCTTCATTGGGTTGTCCCTTCGGGCCAGATCAGGAGATGGAGAGGTCGAAACCGGAGTCGGCGAGCCGCGCTGTGTGGGGGTTGAAGACGTTGACCGTGATGGTGTTGTCCCGGTGGCAGGTCGCCGAGGGGTTCCTGTAGGCGATGTGCGGCAGTCGCAGCGCGTGGCGCGCAGTGATCTGGATGACCGCCTCGGTCACGTCGACGTCGTGGGTGACCTGCACGCAGTACTTGCCGGTGGCCGCCCGCCAGGTCGCGACGATGTTCTTGCCCAGGTTGAGCCTGCCGTCCGCGTCGACGACCGCCCCGGCCCGCGCGTACGGGGCCTTGAGGTCGTCGGCGTACACGGCAGGGCCGGTGGCCAGGACGAGACCGGTGGCGGTCAGAGCGAGCCCGCCCGCCAGGATACGACGGAGCATGAAGTCCCCCTCGGTTACAGACAGATGTATGCCATGACGGAAAGTAATTCCGTGAGGGGGATTGCGATGCGAGCCACCCCGGAAGGCGACGCTCAAGCTTTTTTGATCAACCGCAAGTGAACCCGTGGCCCATCGTGGGCGTCATGCCTCCTCCGGCAGCCGCGGGTGCGGCCGCCGGAGCCGTACGCTCAGGCCGGCATCAGGATGTCCACGCCCCCTGGACGACGAGGCGGGCACCGGGGTTGGCGGAAATATCAGACATGACGCGACTATCGCCCCGATAACGGACCCCCACCAGGACGTGGCGCCGAGGATGTCCGGAACCTTGGGGGTCTGGTCCTGAGAGAACGGATCGTGGGCGCCGCAACGTCATGAACTGCACCTTTGGGAAGCTTCTGACCTGTTTATCCGAAAAATACGCATCTTGTGGCCGTTCGCCGAGACGGAAGAACGTCAGTGGGAAGGATTAGCGTGGGGCGGTATGTCCCGGGCTAGGGCCGGCGATCGGTCCCGACGCCATGGATGTGTCTCAGCGTTCGAGCGGAGGGAAGCGATCGTGGGGTCTTTCGCGGGCGGTGAGCTGCCCCCGGATGACGTCGTCGTCACGGCCCTGCGCGCCGGGGACGAGGCGATGTTCGCGGCGCTGCTCGACACCTGGTCCGGCGGCATGTTGCGGGTGGCCAGGTCCTACGTGTCCACCGACCACTCCGCGGAGGAGGTCGTCCAGGACACGTGGCTGGCGGTGATCGGCGGGATCGACGCGTTCGAGAGCCGCTCGTCGGTCAAGACGTGGGTCTACCGCATCCTGATCAACACCGCGAAGAAGCGCGGCGCCCGCGAGAGCCGCACACTGCCGTGGAGCTCCTTCGAGCATGACGGCGTCTCGGTGGCGGACCAGGGCTTCGACGCGGTGCTGCCGGGCGGCTGGAAGGAGCTCCCCGCGGTCTGGCCGACGCCGGAGAGCGAGGCGCTCGCCTCGGAGGTGCGCGGCATGATCGCCGAGGGGCTGGCGAGGCTGCCTCCCCGGCAGCGGATCGTGATCACTCTGCGGGACGTGGAAGGGTGCACGTCCGAGGAGGTGTGCGAGATCCTGGAGATCTCCGAGGCCAACCAGCGGGTGCTGCTGCATCGCGCCCGCACGGCCGTGCGCGGCTGGCTGGCGGACTATTTCGAGTCCGTGAAGCAGCCGGAGTAGCCGGCGGGCTTCTCCTGGGCGGCGAAGCGGCGACAATAAGTGAAACGGTTCATATCCAGAGGCAAGGGCGGTCGACGTCGTGAAGCGGTTCACCTGCGACGAGCTGGCGGGACTCATCACCGCCTACCTTGAGGGCGCCCTCGACCGGCCCGCCCGCGACGGCGTGCAGGCGCACCTGGCCTGCTGCGAGGGGTGCGAGCGCTACTTCGAGCAGTTCCAGGCGACCATCGACGCCCTCGGCGACCCATATCCGGAGAAGCTGCCCGCCGACGTGCGCGACCGGCTCATGTCCGCCTTCCGCGAGCGCCGCCGGTTATGAGCCGCGTCATGATCGGCGTCATGAGCCGGGGCCGGTGCGGAAGCTCGCCCGCAGCGCGGCGAGCACCGGCGCCGGCATGACGTCGTCACGCAGGTAGCCGAGCGCCGCGATCGTCGCCAAAATCTGCGCCAGCCACCCCGAACACGCCGGGCAGGCGCCCAGATGGTCCGCGACCAGCCGCCGTCGGCCCGCCGGGAGCGCCTCCTCCAGATAGTCGGTGAGCAGCTCCAGCACGTCGTCGCACCCGAGGTCGTCTGCTGCCCTCTCCATGTGACCTAGTGCCGGTCACGCCCCATCCGTTACACGAAAATTCGCCTGTAACGTTCGCGCGGCTCGCGGGTCTGTAGACCTGTGCGCCACGCGAAGGGGACGACGATGATCGGGCTGACGTCCGAGAGCACGCCGCTGCGGGACGCCTCCGAGGTGGCGGATTTCGCGCGCCGCTGCTTCCAGCCGGCCGCGCGGGGTCCGGACGCCGAGGAGCGGGTGGGCGTCGAGCTGGAGTTCCTGGTATTCGACCGTGCGGCGGCGGCCGCGCAGGTCCCGATGGCCGAGGTCGAGCGGGCCGTCCCGGCGCTGCCGGGCGGCAGCAAGGTGACGTTCGAGCCGGGCGGGCAGCTGGAGCTGTCCGGTCCCGCGGCCTCGCTGCGGGACGCGCTGGACCGCCTGGCCGCCGACGTCTCCGCCGTGCGCACCGCCCTGCGCCCGGCGGGGCTGGTGCTGGCCGGGGTGGGCCTCGACCCGGTGCGCCCGGCCCGCCGCCAGCTCCGCCTGCCCCGCTACGACGCCATGGCCGAGTTCTTGGGCGAGCCGTACGGGGCGCTGATGATGTGCTCGACCGCCTCCGTCCAGGTCAACCTGGACCTGGGCGAACGGCCGCAGGCCCGCTGGGAGCGGGCGCACGCGCTCGGCCCCGTGCTGATGGCGGCCTTCGCCAACTCGCCGCTCAGCGGCGGCCGGCCGTGCGGCTGGATGTCGGGCCGCCAGGCCGTCTGGGACCGTCTCGACCGCACCCGGACCGCGCCCGTGCCCGCCTCGGGCGACCCCGCCGCCGACCCCGCCGCCGACCCCGCCGCCGACTGGGCCGACTACCTGCTGGACGCCCGGCTCATGCTGGTGCGCGAGGACGGGGAGCGATGTCGACCGGTGCGCGACGGCTCGACGTTCCGCGACTGGCTGAACGGCGCCGGCGAGCGCCGCCCCACGGCCGACGACCTGGCCTATCACGCCACGACGGTCTTCCCCCCGGTGCGGCCCAGGGGCTGGCTGGAGATCCGCTACCTCGACGCCCAGCACCCGGCGGCCTGGCCGGTGTGCGTGGCCGTGACCCACGCCCTCGTCACCGACGACCGGGCCGCCGACGCCGCGCTGGCCGCCGTGGAGCCGTACCTGGGGCCCGGCCGGACGCCGTACCGGGAGTTGTGGAGGGACGCGGCGCGGTGCGGGCTGAGCGAGCCGCGCCTGGGCCGGGCCGCCGAGGCGTGCTTCCGCGCCGCGCTGGAGGCGCTGCCCCGCCTCGGCGCGGACCCCGGCCTGGTCGGCGCGGTGGCCGCGTTCGCCGACCGGCACGTGACACCGGGCCGCTCACCGGCGGCCGACCTGATGGATCCGGTGCCGGGGCGGCGCGTCCCGGCCTGGCTGAACGGGGAAGGACGGCAATGAACGACTCCAAGGAACGCATCGCGGCCGAGCTCCTCGCCGTGCGCGACCGGTCGCTCGCCTACACCGAGGCGGACGACGACCTGCTGGTGCGTCAGCACTCCCCGCTGATGTCGCCGCTGGTGTGGGACCTCGCGCACGTCGGCAACTACGAGGAGCTCTGGGTGCTGCGCGCGGCCGCCGGCATCGAGCCCGTCCGCCCCGAGATCGACGACATCTACGACGCGTTCAAACATCCGCGCAAGGACCGCCCCACCCTGCCCCTCCTGGGCCCGGCCGAGGCCCGCCGCTACATCGAGGGCGTACGCGGGCGCGTGCTCGACGTCCTCGACGCGATCGACCTGGAGGGCCCCGACCCGCTGCATCGCGACGGCTTCGTGTTCGGCCTGGTGATCCAGCACGAGCACCAGCACGACGAGACCATGCTCGCCACCCTGCAGCTGTCCGGGCAGCCCGGCCTGGTGCGCGAGGGCGACCTGCCGCAGGGCCGCAGCGGCGGCCCGCAAGAGGTGTACGTCCCCGCGGGCCCCTTCATGATGGGCACCGCCACGCTGCCCTGGGCCTACGACAACGAACGCCCCGCCCACCAGGTGGACCTGCCCGGGTATTGGATCGACCGGCTCCCCGTCGGCAACCGCGCGTACGCGGCGTTCATCGAGGCGGGCGGCTACGACGACCCGCGCTGGTGGTCCGCCGAGGGCTGGCAGTGGCGGCAGCGCAGCGGGGTGGTCGCCCCCCTGTTCTGGGTCAGGGACGGCGACGCCTGGTGGCGCAGGCGCTTCGGCCGGACCGAGCCGCTCCCGATGGACGAGCCCGTCCAGCACGTGAGCTGGTACGAAGCCGACGCCTACGCCCGCTGGGCCGGCAAGCGGCTGCCCACCGAGGCCGAGTGGGAGAAGGCCTGCGGCTGGGACCCGGAGGCCCGCCGCGCCCGCCGCTACCCGTGGGGCGAGGAGAGCCCCGATCCGACCAGGGCGAACCTCGGCCACCGCGCCGCCCGCCCCGCGCCGCTGGGCGCCTACCCGGCCGGGGCCAGCGCGTACGGGGCCGAGCAGATGGTCGGGGACGTGTGGGAGTGGACCGGCTCCTGGTTCCAGCCGTACCCGGGCTTCCGCGCGTTCCCCTACAAGGAGTACAGCGAGGTGTTCTTCGGCCAGGAGTACCGGGTGCTGCGCGGCGGCTCCTGGGCGGCCGACCCGGCGGCGGTGCGCACCACGTTCAGGAACTGGGACTACCCGATCCGGCGGCAGATCTTCACCGGGTTCCGCTGCGCGCGTTCGGAGCTGGTCTAGGTGTGCAGGCACGCGGCCTGGCTGGGCGATCCCCGCCCGCTCACCTGGCTCATCCACGAACCCGAGCACGGCCTGTTCAAGCAGTCGTACGCGCCCCGGCACCAGCGCAACGGCATGATCAACGCCGACGGCTACGGCATGGGCTGGTACGACTCCACGCGTCCCGAGCCCGTGCGCTACCGCCGTACCGTGCCCATCTGGTCCGACGCCAACCTGCCCGCGCTCGCCCAGATCGCCCGCTCCACCTGCCTGCTCGCGGCCGTGCGCTCGGCCACCGCGGGCATGCCGATCGAGGAGAGCGCCACCGCGCCGTTCACCGACAAGGGGTGGTTGCTCAGCCACAACGGGCGCGTCAGCAAGGACGCGCTGCGCGACCTCGCCGACGACCTGGCCGGTCGCGCGGAGAGCGCGTGCGACGCCGCCTGGCTGGCGACCGCCGTGTTCCTGCGCGGGCGCGCCGGGCTGGGGCTGGGCGATGCGCTGGCCGAAGTCGTCGTCCACGCCGGGAAGAAGGACCCCGGCGCCCGCCTCAACCTGCTCGCCTGCGACGGCACGTCGATCGCCGCGACCGTCTGGGGCGACACGCTCTTCCACCACCGAAGCCACGACGGCGTGCGCGTGGCCAGCGAGCCGCTCGACGACCTGCCGGGCTGGCAGGCCGTTCCCGAGCGCAGCCTGCTGACCGTCACCCCTGACCGCGTTGCCGTGCAGCCGTTGTGATCTCACCATAGGAGGCCTCATGGCCGTCAGCCAGTCGTCCGTGCATGTGATCAACCATCTCGACCGTGACTACCTGCGGCAGGCGCTCGAACGTGACGTCAGGATGGGTCTGACGTCCTCGCCCAAGTGGCTGCCGCCCAAGTGGTTCTATGACACGGCGGGCAGCGAGCTGTTCTCCCGCATCACCCGGCTGCCCGAGTACTACCCGACCCGGCGCGAGCTGGCGATCCTGCGGGGCCGTGCCGCGGATCTGGCCGCCGCCTCCCGCGCGGACACGCTGGTCGAGCTGGGGTCGGGCACCAGCGAGAAGACCGAGTTGCTGCTGGAGGCGCTCTCCGCGGCGGGCACCTTGCGCGCGTACACGCCGGTGGACGTGGACGCCGTCACCCTCGAGGCGGCGGCGCGCCGGGTCGCCGGGCGCTTCCCCGGGCTCGACGTGCGGGCGGTGTGCGCGGACTTCGAGCGCCACCTGGGGCTGCTGCCGCGTACCGGGCGGCGGATGGTGGCCTTCCTCGGTGGCACGATAGGCAACCTCGAACCCGTCGCCCGCGGGGTGTTCCTGAAGGAGGTGCGGGCCACGCTCCGGCGGGGGGACACGTTCCTGCTCGGGGCCGATCTGGTGAAGGACACCGAGCGGCTGGTGGCCGCCTACGACGACGCGGCCGGAGTGACGGCCGCCTTCAACCGCAACGTCCTCCACGTGATCAACCGGGAGCTGCGGGCCGACTTCGAGCCGGAGGCGTTCGAGCATGTGGCGTTCTACGACGAGCGGCACGAATGGATCGAGATGCGGCTGCGGGCCGCCAGGGACCTGCGGGTGCGGGTCGCGCAGCTCGGGCTGGAGGTGGACTTCGCCGCGGGGGAGGAGATGCGTACCGAGATCAGCGCGAAGTTCCGGCCGGAGGGGCTGCGGGCTGAGCTGGCCGCGGCGAGCTTCCTCGTCCGCCGCGGTTACACCGACCCGGACGGTGACTTCACCCTGATCCTGGCGGAGGCATGATCCCCGGAACGGGGCAGGTGGCGCCGCCCGCCGGGGCCGGGTGGGCGGTGCGGGCCGGTGAGCTGTGGCGGGCGGCGCGCAGCGTCGTGCCGCCTGGCCATCTCGACGCGGCCGGTTGCAACGTGCCCAGCGACCGGGTGCTCGACGCGGTCGCTGCGCAGCTGCGGCTCGAACGGGAGCGCGGCGGCTACGCGGCCGTCCCTGACCTGACCCCGGCCAGATCGGCCCTGGCCGGGTTGGTCGGGGCCGGTCCGCAGGACGTGGCGTTCCTGGAGAGCGGGACGGCGGCGATGGCGGCCCTCCTGGGCGGGTGGCGGCTCCCGCCGGGCAGCCGCGTCGGCCACGCGCGCACCGAGTACGGCAGCACGCTGATGCTGCTGCACCGCCTGGCCGCCCAGCGGGGCTGGCAGCCGGTCGAGCTCCCGGTGGACGGCGACGCCCGCCTCGACCTCGAAGGGCTGCGGGGCCTTCTGGCGGCCGGGCTCGACCTGGTGATCGTCTCCCACGTGGCCTCCCATCGCGGCGTCGTGCAGCCCGCCGAGGAGATCGGCGCGCTGTGCCGCGCGGCGGGGGTGCCGCTCGTGCTCGACGTCTGCCAGTCACTCGGGCAGGTCGAGGTACGGGGGGCGGGGGCGAGCGCGTACGTGGGGACCTCGCGCAAGTGGCTGGCCGGGCCGCGCGGGGTCGGCTTCCTGATCGTCCCCGGGCTGACGCCGGCCATGGACGCCGCGGTCCCCACCCTCGGCGGCCACCAGTGGAGCGCTGAAGGTGACGGCCCGGTGCCGTTGCCCGGGGCGGTGCGGTTCGAGAGCTCGGAGGCGGCGGTCGCGGCGCGGGCCGGGCTCGGGGCGGCCGTGCTGGAGCATCAGGAGCTCGGGCCGTTCGCGGTCCACGCGCACCTGGCCGACCTCGGTCGTACGGCGCGCGGCGTGCTCGACGGGGCCGGCGGGTGGCGGGCGGTCGAGCCGCTCGACGAGCCGTCCGCCCTGGTCACGCTGCGGCCACCCCAGGGAGACAGCGCGCAGAGCGCCGCCGTCCGGGCCGCCGAGGCGTCGCTGCTGGTCAACGTCGTACCGACCGCCCGCGCGCCGCTGGACCTGCGCGAGCCCGTGCTCCGCGTCTCCCCGCCGCCCGGCACGCCCCTGGAGACCCTGCAGGCCCTGGCCCGTGTCCTCGCCCGCTGACACCGCGGCCCGCCCGCACAGCCCGCCACCGCGGTCAGACGGGGGTCAGACGGCGCTCAGGACCGAGAACCAGACGACCTTGCCGCCGTCCGCCGCGGTCACTCCCCAGTCGTCGGCGATCGCCGAGACGATCTGCAGCCCGCGTCCCGAGAGCGCGTCGGCGTCGGGAGAGCATGGGTGGGGCTCGCCCTCGCCCGGATCGAAGACCTCCCCGTACAACCGGTCCGCACGGTCCTCCAGGCGTAACGCGTACGCCGAGCCGCCGTACCGGACGGCGTTGGTCACCAGTTCGCTGACGATGAGCACGCAGTCGTCGATCAGCCTTTCGAGGCCCCAGCCGGTCAGTTCCGTCCTGACCAGGGAGCGCGCCTCACCGACACCGGCCGGCACCGACGGCAGCAGGAACGCGACCGCGCGAACCGGAGCGGCGGACAAGGAGCTGGGGCGGGGGGACATACGCATCACGTCTCTCAGATTGGGAGCGCTCCCAACTCCACGATAAGCTCTCGCCTTCACTTATGTGAATGCGATTTTGTTACGATTCCGGGCCGGAGAGACCGTCAGGGGATGCGGGCGACGGCGCCGTAGTTGCCCGACGCGCTCGGCTCGTCGGCGCAGGCCAGGTCACGCCCGCCGGGATGCCATTCCGGCACCCACACCAGCCCGGGCTCCACCAGGTCGAGGCCGTCGAGCAGGGCCGCGACCTCTTCCCGGGAGCGGATCGCGAGGCGGGGCAGCGTCATGGCGACCATGTCGCGGATGGCGGGCAGCAGCTCCGGCGGGACGGCGTCGAACGTGGTGTGCAGCAGACCGAGGAAGCTGCCCTTGGGCGCCGTGTGCTGGAGCCGCTTGACGACGTAGTGGGCGTACTCGTCGTCGTCGAGGCTGTGCGACGACAGCAGGAGCACGGCCAGGGGCCGTTCCCAGTCGATGAACGTCTGGACCACGTGGTCCTGGAGCATCTCGTCGATCTCCCGTACGTCGCCGTCCACCACGCGGACCAGGTCGGTGAAGGGCTCGATGGTCGCCTGGGCGGTGGCCACCACCATCGGGTTGTTCTCGACGTACACGACGCGTACGGCGGAGCCGGGCGAGGCGCGGCGGGCTATGTCGTGTAACCGGTTCCCGGCCGAGAGGCCGCTGGGGACGCCGCTGCCCACGATCATGAATTGGTCCACGCCTTCGGCCGCCAGGTGAGCCACCACCCGGGACAGGAATTGCAGAACGGCGCGGGCCGCGGTCGTGAGGGCAGGTGTAACTTGATCAAAATGGCGCACCACGTCTTTGTCCGCCAGGAAGTTGTCCTTCCCACCTGCGGCAGCGTCGAATATCCGAGTGATTCTGGCTTGCGTCGTGTCGAGCCTGGCCAGGTTTCGGACAGCACGTTGGTGCATGAGCGTTGCCCCTTTCCCCTCGCCGCTGACCTTTTTGCGGTAAGCGATCTTTGGACTTCACTCGATGACTCTGACCATATGTTCCAACAATTCCAGTCAATGACAATACGATAGACCGGTTATTTCGGGAAATGTTTGTTACCGGAATCTTCGTGTCACGGCCGGCGCAATAGATCATTCGCGAGTCATGCCTGGTCATCGGCACTGTCAAGCCGCGGCGGGTAGCCGGCGGGCGGCGAGGACAGCCGCCAGGGCTCGTGGACGTACGGGGTCGGCACGCCGGCGAGTTCGGGCACATAGCGCCGGACGTAGTCGCCCGAGGGGTCATAGCGCTTGGCCTGACGCAGGGGATTGAAGGTGCGATTGGGGCGGGTGTCGTTCCCGGTGCCCGCGACCCATTGCCAGTTGCCCGAATTGTCGGCCACATCGCCGTCGAGCAAGTGCTCGAAGAAGTGCCGTACGCCGTCCCGCCAGTCGAGGCCGAGATGCTTGACGAGATAGGCGGCCGTGATCAGACGGGCCCGGTTGTGCATCCAGCCCTCGGCGAGCAACTGCCGCATTCCGGCGTCCACGATGGGCAGCCCGGTCATCCCCGCCTGCCACGCCTGCAGCGCGTCCTGGTCGTGCCGCCAGCGCCGTTCGGGGTGGCGGTAGTTCTCGCGGTTGATGCGCGGGAACGCGTACGTCACCTGGTGGTGGAAGTCCCGCCAGCAGAGCTGGCGGACGAAGGCCTCGCTGCGCTCGGCCCGGCAGGCCAGCTCCAGCGGCGACAGGCAGCCGAAGCGGAGGTACGGGCTGAGCCGCGAGGTACGGTCGCCCGCCAGGTCGTCGTGCCCGCCGGCATAGCCGTCCAGCCCCTGCCGCAGCCAGCGGTCGGCGCGCTCGCGGGCCGCCGACTCGCCGCCGGTCATCGCCCCGGGCGGCTGGGGCCGGGGCAGCCGCCCGGCGGCCAGGCCGGAGGGCGTCCGCACCGCGCGCGGCGGCGGCAGCACCGGGCGCCGGGGGTGGCGGGTCCAGGCGCGCCAGTAGGGGGTGAAGACCCGGTAGTGGTCACCGCCGCCCGAGGGCCGCAGCGCGTCCGGGGGCACGACGGTGACGCCGGGGAAGCACAGGTACTCGATCCGCTCCCGGGCGAAGCGCTCCTCGCGCCGCCTGGCGAGCGAGCTGACGTCCGCACCGGCGCAGATCGTCGTCGCGCCCACCTCGGCGGCCAGCTTCATCGTCTCGCGGACGACGTCGCCCTGCCGTACGACCAGGTCGCCCTCGCGGGCGCGGAGCGCGGCCCGCAGATCGGCCAGGCACTCCAGGAGGAAACCGTGCCGATTGCCCTCCGGTACGGCCGGATCCAGCACGAACAGCGGCACCACCCGCTCGGCCCGCTCGCAGGCGGCGACGAGGGCGGGGTGGTCGTGGACGCGCAGGTCCCTGTTGAACAGCACGATCGCCGTGGGCATGGGGACAGTCTGAGCCGGACGCCGTTCGCCGGGCTCGCTGGAGCGCCGGGGGAGACCGGCCAGGAGCTCCAGGTGGACTGCTACGTTCGGACGTCCACAGGGCGGAGACGGCTCCTGCGGGCGGCAGCCTTAGGGTGCAAGTCATGGAGGCAGAGGTGGGGCCGCGCCGTTACGACTCGTTGCGCCGTACGACGCAGGCGCTGGAGACGCGGGCGGAGATCGCCCGAGCCGCGCGGCGGCTCTTCGTCGAGCGTGGCTGGGCGGCGACGACCGTACGCGACGTGGCCCGCGAGGCGGGGGTCTCCGTGCCGACGGTCTATTCCGTGTACGGCAACAAGACCGGCCTGACCCGGGCCCTGGCCGACGCCGCCGACCTGTCGGCCGACCCGTCCCAGCAGCTCGCGGAGCTGGAGGCCCCCGGGACGGATCCCGCGCGGCAGCTGGCCGCGATGGCCGGCTTCGACCGCCGCCTGTACGAGCGCGCCGGTGACGTCATCGCCCTGCTGCGCGAAGCCGGCCGCGTCGAGCCCGAGCTGGCGACGGTCTACCGCGACGGCCGCAGGCGAGCCGACGAGACCCGCACGGCGGTGTTCTCCTCCTGGCCCGCCGGCGCGCTCCGCCAGGGCCTGGACGTGCCGGCGGCCGTGGACGTCTATGCGGGTATGTGCAGCATCGACGTCTACACCACGCTCACGGCCGAGCGCGGCTGGTCACCCGACCGGGTCGAGCGCTGGTGGAGCGAGGCGCTGGTCCGCGAGCTGCTGAGCTGACCCCGGGCGCCGCGATCGGCCTGCCAGGCGAGCGGGTAGCCGGGCGTGCCCCGCCCAGCGCGACGGCCCGCCCGTCGCCGATGGAGGCCACTTAGTCCGAGCAGAAGGCGAAAGTCGCTCGATCATCCGCGATTACCCCCTCCTCTATCGGCGTAACTCGGGTTACATTCACGGTGATTTGCCCTCTCTTATCCCCCCGAGTAGACCGAAGGGAGAGGCAATGAGAGTGAGAACCGCGATCGCGGCCATGTCTGCTGCGGCGATCCTCCTGCCCGCCGCCGCCCACGCCTCCGGGAGCGCCGCGGCGCCGCCGCCCGACAGCGACTTCCAGAAGGTGACGCTCAACGACAATCCGGGCGAGCCGATGGACCTGGCGGTGTTACCGGATTCGAGGGTCCTGCACACCACCCGGCCGGGCGAGGTCTGGTTACACGACCCGAAGACCGGCCTCAACACGCTGGCCGCCCGGCTCGACGTCTACCGGCACGACGAGGAGGGGCTGCAGAGCATCGCCCTCGGGCCCGGTTTCGGCACGGGCTCCAAGAAGGACGACTGGGTCTACCTCTACTACTCGCCGCCTCTCGACACCCCGATCGACGACCCGGCCACGCCGGACGTCAACGAGGGCGACGCCCCGTTCACCGGCACGCCGGCGGACTTCGCGCCGTTCAAGGGGCTGATCCGGCTGTCCCGGTTCCGCTTCACCGGCGCCACCATCGACCTGCGCACCGAGCAGCGCATCCTCGACGTGCCCGTGGACCGAGGCATCTGCTGCCACGTCGGCGGGGACATCGTCTTCGACGCCGCCGGCAACCTCTACCTGTCGACCGGCGACGACACGAACCCGTTCTTCTCCGACGGCTACGCCCCGCTCGACGAGCGGTCCGACCGGAACCCGGCGTTCGACGCCCAGCGCAGCGCCGGCAACACCAACGACCTGCGCGGCAAGATCCTGCGCATCAAGGTCCGCCCGGACGGGTCCTACACGGTCCCGCGCGGCAACCTCTTCCCGCCGGGGACCCCGAGCGCCCGGCCGGAGATCTACGCGATGGGCCTGCGCAACCCGTTCCGCATCGAGGTCAACCGGTCCAACGGTGACCTCTACGTCGCCGACTACTCGCCCGACGCGAGGGAGGCCGATCCCCAGCGGGGTCCGGCGGGGAACGGCAAGTGGACGAAGATCCGCAAGGCGGGCAACTACGGCTGGCCGTACTGCGCGACGGCGCGGCTCCCGTACGTCGACTACGACTTCGCGACCGGCGCGTCCGGCAACGGGTTCGCCTGCGCCGCACCCGTCAACGAGTCGCCGCACAACACCGGCCTGCGCAGGCTGCCGCCCGTGGTCCAGCCGGACGTGTGGTACTCGTACGGGCCCTCGCAGGAGTTCCCCCAGCTGGGCACCGGCGGCATCGGCCCGATGGCCGGGCCGGCGTACGACTACGACCCGCGCGCCGCGCACGGCCGCACCGCCGTGGCCTGGCCCAGGTACTACGACGGCGTCCCGCTCTTCTACGAGTGGACCCGCGACTACGTCAAGGCCTTCCACCGTGACGGGCGGATCGAGGACGTGCTGCCGTCGCTCGTGTTCGACAACCCGATGGACATGGAGTTCGGCCCCGACGGCGCGCTCTACGTGCTGGAGTACGGCGACGGCTACTTCCAGGAGAACCCGGACGCCCAGCTCTCGCGCTTCGACTACATCGGCGGCACCGGCAACCACACTCCCGTCCCGGCCGCCGCCGCGTCGGTGACCGCCGGCCACGCGCCGCTCACCGTCGACTTCACCAGCGCCGGCACGACCGATCCCGACGGGGACCGGATCCGCTACGCCTGGGACTTCGACGCCGACGGCCGGGTCGACTCCCGCAGCCCGCAGGCGTCGTACACGTACCGGCAGAACGGCCTCTACAACGCCACGCTGCGCGTCAGCGACGACGCCGGCAGGTCGGCGGCGACGTCGGTACGGATCGTGGTGGGCAACGCCACGCCGGTCGTCGAGCTGGTCCGGCCCGCCGAGGGGCAGACGTTCACGTTCGGCGACACCGTCGAGTTCGAGGTGCGGGTGACTGACGACCAGCCGGTGGACTGCGCCAACGTGACCGTGGACTACATCCTCGGCCACGACGAGCACGGCCACCCGCAGACCACGGCCCGCGGCTGCACGGGCACCATCCAGACCACCGTGCCGAGCGGGCACGACCCGGAAACCGACCACCTCACCGGCGTCTTCGTCGCGACCTACACCGACCCCGGCGGCGCGGACCTGCCCCCGCTGACCGGCAGCGACGAGGTCATCCTCCAGCCCACCCGTTAGGAGAACCCCCCATGTGCTACGGATACGGCCCCAGCAGGCGCTCGCTGCTCGCCGCGGGCCTCGGACTCGGGGCGGCCGCCGTCGCCGCCGCCTCCCCGGCCGCCGCCGCGGCCACCTCGCACCACCCCGGCAGGAACCGCATCCCCCGGGACCAGATCAGCATCCAGCTCTGGACGGTACGCGACGACCTCGCCAAGAACTACGACGCCACCCTCGCCTACCTGGCCGAGACCGGCTACCCGAAGATCGAGGTCGCGCTCGGCTATTTCGGCCGCACGGCCAAGCAGCTCCGCGCGTTCCTCGACGGGCTCGGCATCCGCGCCAGCTCCAGCCACGACGGCCTCACCGCCGACCAGGCCGCCCTGGACACGAAGATCGACAACGCGCTGACCCTCGGCCAGTCCTTCATGGTCGTCCCCTACCTGAACTCCACCAGTCTGGACGAGTGGAAGGCGTGGGCCGAGCGCATGAACGTCGAGGCGCAGGCCGCCCGCTCGGCGGGTCTGCGCTACGGCTACCACAACCACGCCCACGAGTTCACGACCGACCTCGGTGGCGGGAAGACCCCCTGGGACGTGCTCACCTCCGAGCTCGATCCCCGCCTGGTCCACCTGGAGATCGACATCTACTGGGCGGTCACCGGCGGCGTCGGGCGCGGCGCCGCCGACCCGGTGCGCTTCGCCCTCGACGTCATCCGCAGGGCGCCGCAGCGCGTGCTGCAGTTCCACGTCAAGGACCGGCACCTGGACGGCGACATGGCCGACCTCGGCACCGGGACCATCGACTTCCGGCGGATCTTCGACAAGCACCAGGTGAAGGAGTACATCGTGGAGAACGACACCCCCGACGTGACTCCCCGGCAGACCGCGGAGGTCGGCTACCGCTACCTGCGCAAGCTCAGGTTCTGACCACCCGCCGAGCCCGGCTCAGGGCCGGGCTCGGCGACCGGCGGTCAGCGGGCGAGCCGGCCGCCGTCCACCGGCCGGTCGGGGTGACGGTCAGCGGGCGAGCCAGCCGCCGTCCACGGGGAGCACCACGCCGGAGACGTAGTCGGAGGCGCGGCTCGCCAGGAAGACCGCGGCGCCGCCGAGGTCGCCGGCCGTGCCCCAGCGGCCGGCCGGGATGCGTTCCAGGATGGACCGGCTGCGGTCAGGGTCGTCCTGGAGCGCCCGCGTGTTGTCCGTGGCGATGTAGCCGGGCGCGATGGCGTTGACGTTCACGCCCTTCGCCATCCACTCGTTGGCCAGCGCCTTCGTCAGCCCCGCGATCGCCGACTTGGAGGCGGTGTAACCGGGCACGTTGATGCCGCCCTGGAAGCTCAGCAGCGACGCGATGAAGATGATCTTTCCGCGGCCCCGCTCGATCATCGACCGGCCGACGGCCTGGCTGAGCACGAACTGGCTGTTGAGGTTGGTCTCGATGACCCGGTCCCAGATCTCGCCGGAGTGCTGGGCGGCCGGCTCGCGTTCGATGGTGCCCGCGTTGTTCACCAGGATGTCGACGCCGAGCCCTTCGAGGTGCGCGGCCAGCTCGGTGACGGCCGACCGGTCGGAGAAGTCGGCCTGGAGCGGCGTGAAGGTCCGGCCCGCCGCTTCCACGCGGCGCGCCGCCTCGCTGCCTGACGGCTCCATGGCCGCGCTGACGCCGATGATGTCGGCGCCCGCCCGGGCCAGCGACTCGGCGATGGCCAGGCCGATGCCGCGGCGCGCACCCGTCACGACCGCCGTGCTGCCCGTCAGGTCGAACAACTCCAGGCTCACGCCGCACCCCCTGAGACGTCGACGAGGATCTTCATGGCGCGGCCCGACTCCAGGGCCGCGAACGCGTTCGCCGTCTCGGTGATCGGCACGATCGCGGTGATCAGCTCGCCGGCCGGGATCACCCCCGTGGCGAGGAGCTCGACGGCGCGCTCGAAGTCGGCGCGCTGGTAGACGCGCGCGCCCAGCAGCCGCAGCTCGCGCCAGAAGACGCGCTGCAGGTCGACCGGCCGCGGCTGCGGATGGATGGCCACCACGACGACGGTGCCGCGCACCTTCACCAGGTCCGTCATGCCCAGGACCGCCGCCGCCGCGCCGGACACCTCGAACGCCACGTCCGCGCCGGCTCCCTGGGTCCACTCCTCGACCCAGGCGACCTGGTCGGTGGCCGAGGGGTCGAGCACGCCGAACCCCATGGCCGCGGCGGCCTGCCTGCGCAGCGGGTCGATCTCCACGAGCACCACCTCGGCGCCCTCGTGCCGGGCGACCGCGGCGATGAGCACGCCGATGGGGCCGCCGCCGACGACCACCACGCGGTCGCCCGGGCCGAGCTCGGAGCGCCGTACGTCGTGAACGGCCACCGCCACGGGCTCCACCAGCGCCGCGTGGTCCAGGCGGAGGGACTCGGGCAGGCGGACGAGGAGATCGGCGTCGACGTTCCACAGGCCCTGGAGAGCGCCGGGGGAGTCGATGCCGACGAAGGTGAGGTTCTGGCAGATGTGCTGGTTGCCCGCGCGGCAGGCGGGGCAGGTGCCGTCCCAGTCCAGGGGCATGACGGTGACGTGGTCGCCGGGGGCCCACCCGGTCACCCCGTCGCCCACGCCGGCGATGACCCCGCTCATCTCGTGGCCGACGACGGCGGGCGGTCGCACCCTGGCGTCCATGTGTCCGTGGAGGATGTGCAGGTCCGTGCCACAGATGCCGGTGTAGGCGACCTGGATCTGCACCTGGCCGGACTTCGGGGGAGACGGATCCGCCTCACGGACGCCGATCTTCCGTTCCCCCAGGTAGTTGGCGGTTAGCACCGTTCGGACTCCGATCGTTCTGGCTCAAAACATCAGATGAAAGCTGGCCGAGCTTACGGAATTATCCCAGAAATGGCGGTTTATGGTAGCCAGTCATCAGATGTATCGTGGGCTGGCGATCGACTCGAGCTCCGCAGGAGAGGTGAATGACCGCAATCACCGGCGTCGACGTCTACGACGTCCGCTTCCCGACGTCGCTGAGCCAGGACGGCTCCGACGCGATGAACAAGGACGGCGACTACTCGGCCGCCTACGTCGTGATCAGGACCGACGACCCGGACCTGTCCGGGTTCGGCTTCACGTTCACGATCGGCAGGGGCAACGACATCTGCGTGCTCGCCGCCGAGCAGCGCGGCCTCCCCCTGGTCGGCATGGCGGTGGAGGACGTGGTACGGGACCTGGGCGGCGTCTACCGCCACCTCAAGTCCGACTCGCAACTACGCTGGCTGGGGCCGGAGAAGGGCGTCGAGCACCTCGCCCTGGCCGCGGTCATGAACGCCGTGTGGGACCTGGCCGCCCGCGTCGCCGGCAAGCCGCTCTGGCGGCTCCTGGTCGACATGACCCCCGAGGAGCTGGCAGACGTCGCCGACCTGTCGTACCTGTCGGACGTGCTCACCCGCGACGAGGCGGTGGCGCTGCTGAAGGAGCTGGAGCCGACCCGCGCCGACCGCGTCGCCGAGCTGGCCGAGACCGGCTACCCCTGCTACACGACCAGCGCGGGCTGGCTCGGCTACTCCGACGAGAAGCTGCGGCGCCTGTGCCAGGAGGCCGTCGACGCCGGGTACAAGCACGTGAAGCTGAAGGTCGGCGCCGACCTCGACGACGACGTCCGCCGGCTGCGCATCGCCCGCGAGGTGATCGGCGAGGACGCCAACCTGATGATCGACGCCAACCAGGTGTGGGACGTGCCGCAGGCGATCGAGTGGGTACGCGCGCTCGCGGAGTTCAGGCCGCTGTGGATCGAGGAGCCCACCAGCCCCGACGACATCCTCGGCCACGCCGCCATCCGCTCGGCCGTCGCGCCCATCGGCGTGGCCACCGGCGAGCACGGGATGAACCGGGTGCTGTTCAAGCAGATGTTCCAGGCCCAGGCCATCGACTACTGCCAGCTCGACTCCGCCAGGCTCGCCGGCGTGAACGAGATCCTCGCGGTCTATCTGATGGCCAGGAAGTTCGGCGTGCCGGTGTGCCCGCACGCGGGCGGCGTCGGCCTCTGCGAGCTGGTCCAGCACCTGTCGATCTTCGACTACGTCGCCGTGTCGGGCTCGCTCGAAGGCCGGGTGACGGAGTACGTCGACCACCTGCACGAGCACTTCGTCGACCCGTGCGTCGTCAAGAACGGCGCGTACGTGCTGCCGACCCAGCCCGGTTACAGCGCCCAGATGTACGACGCCACGCTCAAGACGTACACCTTCCCGGACGGCGGCTACTGGGCCAGGGCCACGGAGTCCTGATGCGCCGACAGGAACTGCTCCACCCCGAGCAGGTGCACCCCCATCCGTAGCCGGGCCGCGTCAGGGTCGCGCTTCTTGAGCGCGTCGAGGATCGCCCGATGCTCCTTGTGCGTGTCGAACTCGGCCCCCTCCGCGTTGATGGCCCGCCACAGGCGGGCCCGCACGGTACGGCTGGCCAGCGCCTCGATCAGCGCCTCCAGCGTCGTGTTGTGCGAGGCCGCGGCGATGAGGCGGTGGAACATGATGTCGGCGTTCATGACCGCCTCGTGGTCGACCTGCTCGGCCTGGAGCAGCACCTCCATGGACGCCAGGATCTGCTCGGCCTGGTCGAGCTCCTCCTCGGTGACGCGCATCGCGGCGCGCCCCACGGCCTCCGTCTCCAGCACGCGCCGCACGGCCTGCAGGTCGGCGACGTTCTCGGGGCGGTGGAGGTCCACCAGGAACCCGATCGGGCTCAGCAGGATTTCGGGGTCGAGCGCGGTCACGTAGGTGCCGTCGCCCTGCCGGGTCTCCAGCACGCCGGTGATGACCAGGGCGCGCACCCCTTCGCGGAGCGAGCTGCGGGACACGCCGAGCTGCGCGGCCAGGTCCTTCTCCACGGGCAGGCGGGATCCCGCCGTGAGGGCGCCACTGATGATCATGCGCTTGACGCCCTCGACCACGATGTCGGACTGCGATGCGCGCGGCTCGCGGGTAGTCATCCGACCAGTTTAGGACCCGGTCACGCCGCGCACCGGAGTCACGCGGGTCCGATGCTCGGCGCCTCCCGCGAAGACGTCCTGAGCTTATTTCAGTACGCAAATATTGAGTACGATGGCTTCGTGACGCGATGGCTCAACGACGACGAACAGCGCGCCTGGCGGGCCTTCGGGCTGGCCAGCCGCCTGCTGACCGACCGCCTGGAGCGCGACCTGCTGGCCGGGGCCGGCATGCCGCCGACCTACTACGAGCTGCTGGTCCTGCTCTCCGAGGCGCCTGAGCGGACCATGCGCATGAGCGAGCTGGCGCACTGGACCAGCTCCAAGCCCAGCCGCATCTCCCACGCGGTCAACAAGCTCGAAGAGAAGGGATGGGTGCGCAGGGAGCACTGCGTGGACGACCGGCGCGGCTGGCTCGCGGTCCTGACCGACGACGGCCTGGCGGCCCTGCGGGCCACGGCTCCCCGCCACGTGGCCAGCGTGCGCGAGCACCTGATCGACCTGCTCACCCCGGAGCAGCTCCGGCAGCTGGAGGACATCAGCCAGGTCCTCCTCGATCACCTCACCGAGCCGGGCGGCGCGCACTAGGCCAGCCGGGGCTCGTCCCGATGACGCATATACGCGCCGTCAACGTTCCGCATGCGGGCGGGTCCTACGGTCGTGGGCCATGTCGAGTCATCGGATATCGCCGGAGCACCCGTACCCTCCAGAAGCTCCGGAGAGCGCCGTCACCACGGAGCAGGAGCAGGAGGACGGGGGCGGCGTCATGGCGCTGCTCGAACGCATCGGATCCGTCGTCGTGCCGATCACGGTGGCGCTCTACGCGGTCCTCTACATCGGCGTCGAGCAGATGTACGCCGTCTTCGGCGTCAACCCGCAGCAGGTGGGCGTCGACCAGTCGGTCCTGCTCGGCCGGCTGACGAGCACCCTGGTCCTGCTCCTGCTGATCGCCATCCCGCTGCTCGGCGTCATCGCCGGCCTGGCATGGCTGATCGACAAGCTGACCGGCGGCGCGGCGCACAGGCTCTACCAGGGGGTCAGGAAGCGGCCCTGGATCGCCGCCACGGTCGCGGCGCTGTGGTGCGGGGCGACGTACTGGGGCGTCTTCCGCCTCTTCGGCACGCTGGACCTGTTCGTCATGGTCGTCGTCGCGGTGGGGCTGGGCGCGCTGGCCTTCCTGGTCCCGTTCCGGCTGCTGCGCCGCAAGCCCGTCGGGCGCGCCGGGACGAAGGTGATCGTCGGCGGCCTGACCGGCGTCGGCCTGGGGTTCCTGCTCATCCTGAGCCTGATCGAGGGCGCGATCGACGTCCAGGAGACCGGCCAGGCCAGCGAGCTGCTGAACGCGGTCGGCTTCCAGGACCAGTGGACGGTGGTGAAGAGCGCCGAGGACGACAAGCCGCTCTACGACGGCCGCTGGATGATGCTGCTCGGCGAGAGCGACGGCACGTACGTCCTTTACGACTGCGACAAGCTCGAGACCTTCCGCAGGCCCATGGAGACCACCAACCTCAGCCAGATCCAGCTCGATCCCGAGCGCAGAGCGGGCTTCACCTGCGGCGACCTCGCCCAGCAGGACGGCGGCAGCTAGCCCCGGCCCGTCGGAAGAACTCACACAAGGAGAATGGAATGCTCACTATCCTGCTCGGCGCCGTGATCGGCGGGGCCGTCGTCGGCGGCCTCGGTCGGCTGCTCCTGCCCGGACGCCAGGACATCGGCTGGTTCGCCACCATCGCCGCGGGCATCGTGGCCGCCGGTGTCGGCACCGGGATCGCCTACGTCTTGGGCTTCAGCGAAAAGACCTGGCTGGTGATCGTCGTGCAGCTCGTCCTGGCCGTCGTCTGCGTGGCGGCCGCCACGAGCATGCTGGGCAAGAAAAGCAGGTCCTGAGGCAACGGACGCGGCCGTCGCCGGAGCATCGGACTCCGGTGACGGCCGTTTCGCATGTGCTGGGGTCTGATCACTAGTTATGCACAAGGTGACCGTACGATCACCGCTTGTTTCACACGCTCTGACAACGGAGACGTCAATGTCCAAGATCATTATTGCCGCCACGCCCGCCCACGGGCACGTGGCTCCCCTCCTCGCCATCGCCGCCGACCTGGTGAGGCGCGGTCACGAGGTGACCTTCCTCACCGGCACGAGGTTCAAGGAGCGTACGGAGGCCGTCGGCGCGTACTTCACGGCGCTCCCCGAGGGGGCCGACTACGACGACCGGCGGATGGACCTGGAGTTCCCCGAGCGGAGCCAGCTCCCTCCCGGCCCGGTCCAGCTCGGCTTCGACGTCAAGCACATCTTCGGCGACCCGATTCCGGCCCAGTACGAGGCGCTGCGGCGGCTGCTGGCCGACATCCCGGCCACCGCGGTGATCCACGACAACCTGTTCCTCGGGGCCCTGCCGCTCTCCCTGGCCTCCGGGCCGGACACCCGCCCGATCACCGTCAGCGTGGGCGTCTCGCCGCCGCCCCCGGCGACCGGCTGGGGCCCGGAGATCCACGTGGACGCGCAGCAGCATCTGGAGAAGCTGTTCGAGTCGGTGGGGGTGACCCTTCCCGAGTTCGCGCTCACCGGCCTGATCACCGTCCCCGACCACTACCTGCAGCTGACCGTCCCCGGGTTCGAGTTCCCCCGTGACGACCTCCCGAGCTCCTTCCGTTTCGTCGGCCCCGTGCCGTCGGCGCCTGCCGGGGCCTTCGAGCGGCCGTCGTGGTGGAAGGAACTGTCGGACGGCCGCCCGGTGGTGGTGACGACGCAGGGGACGTTCGCCAACGTGGACCTGGAGGAACTGGTCGTCCCCACGCTGCGCGTCCTCGCCGACTCCGACGCCCTCGTCGTCGCCGCCACCGCGCGGCCGGGCGGCGCCGAGGACGTACGGAACATCATGGGGTCCGTTCCCGACAATGCCCGGGTGGCCGACTTCATCCCCTTCGACCTGCTGCTGCCCCATGCCGACGTCCTGGTCACCAACGGTGGCTACGGCGGGGTGCACACCGCCCTGCGGCACGGTGTCCCGCTCGTCGTCGGGGGCGTCACGGAGGACAAGCCGTTGATCGCCGCCCTGGTCGAGTGGAGCGGTACGGGCGTCAACCTGCGCACGGCGCGACCCGACGACGCCGCACTCCGTTCGGCCGTGAACACCGTCCTGTCGACGCCGTCGTACCGCGCCCGCGCACGGGAGCTGCGCGAGGAGATCAGGGGCTTCGACGCCCTGGAGTCGATCGCCGAACTGGTGGCAGCTCGTCGAGGGTGAGCCGCGATCACATTTCGGTCAGTCCTTGGTCACAAGGGCGGCCTACGATTTCCCGCGGTCTGACCAGGAGTCTTACCGACGTGTGAAGTGCGGGGGGAGGAACGATCGATCATGAAGACGGGGTTGCGGTTCGCCCTTATGGGGCCGGTCCGGGGGTGGCGCGGTGACGCGGAGCTCGACCTCGGCGCGCCCCAGCAGCGGGCGTTGCTCGCCTTCCTGCTGTTGCGCGAGGGCGAGGCGGCGTCGATGGACGAGATTGTGGACGCGCTGTGGGGGGAACGGTCGCCGGAGAGCGCGCGGGCCGTCGTGCGTACCTACGTGTGCCGGCTGCGCCGCGTCGTGTCGTCCGCCGCGGACGACGACCGGGTGATCAGGTCGTCCGGTTGCGGCTACGTCATTTCCGCCGGCACGGTGTCCGTGGACTGGCACACCTTCCTCGGGCAGGTGCGTGAGGCGCAGGCCGTACGCGCTCGGGGGAGCGTGGCCGAAGCGGCCGCCCTGCTGCGCGGCGCCCTGCGGCTGTGGCAGGGCCCGCCGCTGGGCGGGGCCCGCGGCGACTACGTCGACCAGGAGCGGACCCGCCTGGTCCAGCGCAGGGTCGCCGCGCTGGAGGAGCGGCTGTCGCTCGACCTGGAGCTCGGCCGGCACGCCGAGGCCAGCGAGGAGCTGGCCGAGGCCGTCGCCGCCGAGCCCATGCGCGAGCGGCTGCGCGAGCTGCAGATGCTCGCCCTCTACCGGTCGGGCCGGCAGGCGGAGGCGCTGGCCGCGTATGGCGAGGTGCGGCGGTTGCTCGCCGCGGAGCTCGGCATCGACCCCGGCGCCGGCCTGCGCGAGCTGCATCAGCGCATCCTGCGCGCGGACCCCGGGCTCGCCCCGTCGGCGCCGAGCCCGGCTCCGGCCGTCGCGGCCGAGCGGCCGCCCGCCCAGCTGCCCGCCGCGCCACCCGGCTTCGTGGGCAGGGAGGCGGAGCTGGCCGCCGTCCACGACACGTTCGGTCCCGCCGGGTGGACGCCGGTGGTGGCGATCACGGGGCTCGGCGGGGTGGGGAAGACCGCGCTGGCCGTCCAGGCGGCGCACGCGATGCGGGACCGCTTCCCGGACGGCCAGGTCCACGCGGATCTCGGAGCGTCCGCCGGTCGCCCGGCGGACCCCGCCGCGGTCCTGGGCTTCTTCCTGCGCTCCTTCGGCGTGCCGGCGGATCGGCTGCCCGACCGGCTGGAGGAGCGGGCGGCGCTGTGGCGAACCGTGCTGGCCGACCGGCGGGCGCTGATCCTGCTGGACGACGCCGTCGACGCGAACCAGGTACGCCACCTGCTGCCTGCGGCGCCCGGCTGCGCCGCGATCGTCACCACCTGGCGGCACCTGATCGACCTGCCCGGGGCCCGCTGGATCGGGCTCGACGCCCTGTCCTCGGCGGACGCGCTGGAGCTGCTGGCCCGGCTGGCCGGCCACGGGCGGGTCCTCGGGCAGCGGCAGGACGCGGTCGAGCTGGCCGATCTGTGCTCGCACCAGCCGCTGGCCGTACGCGTGGCCGCGGACCTGCTGCAGGCCAGGCCGCACTGGACGGTACGGCAGGTCCGCATGCGCCTGGAGGACGACCTGTACCGGCCCGCGGGCGCGAACGACGGCTGCGCGCTGATCGAGGCGCCCTTGCTGCTGGCCCAGAGCCGGCTCGACGCGCAGCAGGCCACGGCCTTCCGGCTCGCCGCGCTGCCCGACTACGGCGAGCTGACGGCGGAGTCGGTCGCGGCGCTGCTCGGCCTGCCGCGACCGCGGGCCCACCGGCTGCTGGAGTCGCTGGTCGACGCCCACCTGCTGCTGGCCGGGCCGGGCGGGACCTACCGGTACCACGGTCTGGTCAAGGCGTTCGCGAGGCGGCAGGCCTGGGCGTGCGAAGGCGTCGAACAGTGCGACGCCGCGTTGAGCCGGCTGCTGCGGTTCCACTCACGGCGACCGGCGGCCCTGCGCATGGGCTGATCCACCGCCGAGTTTGGCGGCGAGGGCCGCCCTGGCCTCGGTCCGGGAGTCGTAGAGGCATTCCAGGGCGGCCCGCCAGCTCGACCTGGCCGCCTCGACCTCCCCGACGGCGTGCCAGGCGTCGCCGAGCCGCTCCAGCACCAGAGCGTCGTGATCACGACCGTGCCAGCTCTGGCCGTCGCCCAGCGCCAGGGACCTGCGGTAGTTGTCGATGGCCGCACGGTGCTCTCCCAGGAGGTGATGCGCCCAGCCGATGGTGTAGAGGACGAAGCTCTGGCCGACCACGTTGGTCTGCAGGCTCAGCGACCGCCGGCTGTACGCCAGGCCCGCGCGCGGCTCGCCCAGCCGGATCAGCACCCAGCCCACCGCGTTCAGGGCGCCGGCCTCCTCGAACGGGGTCGCCCCCTTCTGACGGGACAACGCGAGGGAGCGCCGCGCGTGGCGCAGCGCCTCACGGTAACGGCCCTGCCGGTCGTGCAGGCGGGTCAGTTCGAGATGCGCGACGGACTGTCCCTTCACGTCTCCCAGCTCGGTGAACAGGCTCAAAGCGCGCCGGTAGGCGTCGTGCGCCTCGCCGGGCAGCCCGGCACGCGTGCACGCCGAGGCCAGGGCGTGCAGGGCGTGGGCGTGCAAGCGCGGGTCGCCGAGCCGCTCCGTGGCCCGCACCGCGGTCCGCGCCAGCCCCAGCACGCGCTCCGCGGGGCGCATCAGGATCAGGTACGTGTGCGCCGACCAGGCCAGATGCGCGACCTGGTGGTCGAGCCCGAGCCGGGTGGCGTGCTCGACGGTGGCGAGGACGGCCTCCTCCTCGGCGCCGAACCAGGCCAGGGCCTGGATCGTGTCGTCGATCCGATCCGGGGTCACGCCGTCCTGCGGCTCGGGGAAGGCAATCGCGTTCTGACCCGGTTTGATCAGCTCCGAGCAGCGGTGGGCCGTACGGAGGTAGTGGTCCACAAGCCGGTGCAGGGCGGCCGTGACCTCGTGATCCGGTTCCTCCTCGGCGGCCGTCTCGGCGGCGTACGCGCGGATCAGGTCGTGGAACGCGAAGCGGCCCGGTACGTGCTCGGTGAGCAGGTGGGCGGCGGTGAGCTCCAGCAGCAGCGGGCGCACGCCGGAGAGGCGCAAGCCCGCCAGCCCGGCAGCGGCCGACGCGCTGATGTCGGGTCCCCGCGCGGTGCCCAGCAGGCGGAACAGCCGGGCCGCCGCAGGGGTGAGCGCGCGGTAGGACCAGGAGAACACCGCCTGCGGGGCAGCCGTGGCGTCGAAGCCGGCGAAGCCGTCCAGGCTGCTGCGTGCCTGGTGCAGCTCGGCCGCGATGGACGTCAGCGTGAAGGACGGATGGGTCAAAGCATGGGCGGCGACCGCGACCAGCGCGAGCGGCAGCCCGCCGCACAGGGACAGGATCCGGGCGGTCGCGTCCGGCTCCGCCTCCACCCGCGCCGCGCCCAGCCGGGTACGCAGCAGGTCGGCGGCTTCGCGGGCCGGCAGCGGTTCCAGGACTAGCGCATCGGCGAGCCCGTCGAGCCGGTTACGGCTGGTCACGATGGCCAGGCAACCGGGGGACGCGGGCAGCAGCGGGCGTACCTGCCGGGCGTCGCGGGCGTTGTCGAGGAGCAGGAGCATCCGCCGTCCGGCGACGCGGTCACGGAACAGGGCGGCCCGCGCCTCCACGGCGACCGGGACCTCCTCCGCGGCCACGCCCAGGCCGGCCAGCAGCGCGTTCAGCGCCTCACCGGCGCTCATGGCCTGGTCGTTGGGGTGGAAGCCGCGCAGGTTCAGGAACAGCTGTCCATCGGCGTAGTGGTGGGCGATCCGATGCGCCCAGCGCACGGCCAGGGTCGTCTTGCCGACGCCGCCCATGCCGCAGATGACCCTGACCTCCGCGGCGCCCTCTCCCGGCGTCGGCAACTGCGCCAGCTCCGCGTGGCGCCCCTCGAAGACCGGCGGATCGGCGGGCAACTGGGCGGGCCTGGTCATGCTCGCCCGGGCTCCGGTCTGGGCGGGCCTGGTCATGCTCGCCCGCGCTCCGGGCTCGGCGGCCGGACTCCGCAGCACGCCCTCGCCCGCGGCCGTCAGTTCGGGCCCGGGGCCGATGCCCAGATCCTCCGCCAGCCGGGCGCGGACCTGGCGATAGAGGTCGCGGGCCTCGCCGTGGCGGCCGGTCGCGGCCAGCAGCTGGACCAGCCGGGCCTGCAGCAACTCGTCCAGCGGCTCCCGCTCGGCCGCCGCCCGTACGGCCGGCAGCAGCGGCGCGGGCCTGCCAACGCCCAGCGCGTAGTTGGCGGCCACGCCCACCGTCGCCGCGTACTCCCGGTCCAGGGCGACGAAGACCGGCCGGGCCCGAACGGCGGGTGGGATCCCGGCGCCCACGGCCCCCTGCCACAACCCCAGCGCCCGCACGTAGTGGTCCACCGCTTCGGCGGGCCGGTCCTCGGCGGCGGCCGCGCCGGCCCGGGCCACCTGCTCCCGGAACCGGAGGAGGTCCGCGCTGGCCGCGTCGACCGCGAGCCGGTAACCCCCCGCCGCGGGCAGCAGCCACCGGCCCGCCTCCCGCGCCGGCAGCCCCGGCTCCAGCGCCCGGCGCAGCTTCCCCACGTTCCGATGCAGCACGTTGAGCGCGGTGGGCGGCGGGTCCTGCCCCCACAGCCCGTCGACCAGGTCATCGACGCCGACCGGCTGTCCGCCGGCGGCCAGCAGCAGGGCCAGGAAGGCAAGCTGCTGCGGCGCGCCCAGCCGGACCTCGCGCTCCGCCCGCAGCACGCGCACCGGGCCCAGCAGCGTGAACCACATCCGCTCGGTCAGGAGAAGTCACCCCTTTCTCCGCTATCAGGTGCAGATCGCGTTGACCTTGTCCAGGGCGGTCTTCATGTTGGTCCGCACCTCCTGCAGTTCGGCCAGGGCCGCGTCCTTGCCGGAGGGGTCGATCTGGGCGCCCGTGAAGGTGTCGGCCATCCCGTTCAAAGCCGTCGCGAGGTCGCCTTCGGCCTTTCCCACGAGGTCTTTCACCTTGGCACCGATGTCGGCGTTCAGCTTGTTCATGCTCGCGGCGTCGCCCGCCGCGGCGGCGGCGAGACCTCGGCGGAAAGGGGTGCGGAACATGGCTGCCTTCCTGGGTCGGCGGCAATGGTGAATGACGCCGACCGTAGGGCGCGGTCGTCCATGAGGGATTGACGCCGCGCATACGCCGGCCGTTACCGGCGCGCCGGCCGCCGGTAGGTGAACGTGCCGCCCGCCGTCAGCTCCGTGACGAGGTGGTGGTCGGGGGAGAGCCCGCAGGCCGGATCGGTACGGCCCGCGTCGCCGGTCAGCGCGTACGCCTGGCAGCGGCAGCCGCCGAAGTCGAGCGTCTTGCGCGGGCAGCTCGCGCACGGCTCGCGCATCCAGCCGGTGCCCCGGTAGGCGTTGAAGGCGGGCGAATGCTCCCAGATCCAGCCGAGCGAGTGATCGCGGGCGTTGGGAATGTCCAGCGGCAGGTCGTACGCCGCCGGGCAGGGCAGCACGCGGCCGTCGGGCGCGACGGTGATCGAGATCGCGCCCCAGCCGCCCATGCAGGGTTTGGGCACGCCGTCGAAGTAGTCCGGGATCACCCAGATCAGCTCAATATCCGTCTTTTCCCGATATTTCTGGACTACGGCCTCGGCGCGGGCGAGCTGCTCCCTCGTAGGCAGCAGCGCCGACCGGTTGAGCAGCCCCCACCCGTAGAACTGGGTGTTGGCCAGCTCGATGCGCTCCACGCCCCACGCCAGCCCGAGCTCGATGATCTCGCCGACGGCGTCGAGGTTGGCCCGGTGCAGGACCACGTTGAGCCCGAGCGGCAGCCCGCTCGCGACCACCGCCGCCGCGGCCCGCTCCTTTCTCCCGAACGACGCGACCCCGGCGATCCGGTCCGACTCCTGCGCAGTGGCCGACTGGACCGACAGCTGCACGCTGCGCAACCCCGCCGCCGCGAGCTCGCCCGTCCTGCGCTCGGTCAGCCCGACGCCGCTGGTGACCAGCTGCGTGTAGACGCCCGCGCGGTCGGCCGCCGCCACGATCTCCGCCAGGTCGCGTCTCAGCAGCGGCTCGCCGCCGGACAGGTGCGCGTGCACGACGCCCAGCGCCGCCGCCTCGCCGAATATCCGCCGCCACTCGCCGGTGCCCAGCTCGCTCGACCGGGCCGCCAGCTCGGTCGGGTTCGAGCAGTACGGGCAGCGCAGCGGGCACGCGTGCGTGAGCTCGGCCAGCATGGCCCAGGGGGCGTTCACCGGAGCCAGCCCTCGGCCCGGACCCGTTCGAGGAACTCCACGATGTCGGACTCCGCGCCCTCGGGCAGCTCGGCGACGATGTCCGCCACGGTCCGCGCGCCGTCGCACAGGGCGACGATGGCCGCGGCCTCCGCGTTGAGCACGACGATCCGCTCGGGCACGATCAGCAGGTCCGCCCCGCGTACGGGGTCGTGGCGGAGCATGGCCGAGCGGGACAGCACCGGGCGCCAGGTCATCGGTACGCCCCGTCCACGGCGTCGAGCAAGGACCACAGGAGATCGCACTTGTAGGCGAGCGCCGCGACGGCCTTCTCCTGGTCGGCGCGCGTCCGTGCCCAGTCGAGCACCAGGGCCAGGGCCTCGCCGCTGTCCTGGCGGCCCTGGGAGATGCGTACCTGGAAATATCGCAGTCCGTCCGGATCTATGCACTGGTAGTGCCGTTCGAAGGCCGCGATCCTCGTACGCATGAGGTCCGGGGCGAACAGCTCGGTCAGCGACGCCGCGACGGCCTCCAGCGCGGAGCCGTTGCGGCACAGGTTCACGTAGCCGTCGACGGCCAGCCGCACGCCGGGCAGCACGCCCTCGCCCGACAGCAGCAGCGACCGCTCCAGCCCGGCCGCCTCGCCCAGGCGCAGCCACCGCTCGATGCCGCCCTCGCCGGGCGCGGCGCCGTCGTGGTCCTGGATCCTGCGCAACCACATCCTGCGCAGCTCGGGCGTGGTCAGCTTGGCCAGGATGAACGCGTCCTTGACCGGGATGTGCCGCTGGTAGTGGAAGCGGTTGAGTATCCAGCCCCGCAGTTCGTCCCGGGTCAGCTCGCCCGCGTGCATGCGCTGGTTGAACGGGTGCAGGTGGTGGTAACGCTTCTCCGCTACGGCGCGCAGCTCGGCCTCGAAGCCGTTCAAAGCTCGATCACCATCCCGTCGGCGGCCACCTCGATGCCCAGCTCGGCGAGCACCTCGTGCTGCTCGGCCGCCGGGTCCACGAGGGGGTTGGTGTTGTTGAGGTGGGTGTACAGGCGGCGGCCGGGCAGCTTGGAGAGCCGCTCCATGGTCGCCTCGATCGGCAGGTGCCCCATCTGGGTGGCGGTCCTGGCGGAGATCCCGGTACGGCGGGGCTCCTCGTCGTCCCAGAACGTGCCGTCGACGATCACGCACGCGGCCTGCAGGAACGCCTCGTCCAGCTCGTCCGGCCACACGCCCATGGCGGGCGCGTACACCAGCGGTCCGAGGCGCAGCGCCGACACCCAGCCCGTGGCCTCGGGGGAGCCGGCGGCGTACCGGGGCCGCTTGCCCGACACCGGAATGGTGGCGGCGTCGGCCCAGGTCAGCTGGAGGTAGGGACGCAGGAGCTCGGCGAAGGGGCGCAGCGCGTGCCGTATGACCGGGGTGGAGCGCACCTCCAGCGCGTCGGCCTCCCTGAGCCTGAGCAGGCCGATCGTGTGGTCGAGCTCGGCGTCGGTGAGGATCACGCCCTTGAGCGGCGACTCGCGGGGGCCAGGCCCCGGGCGCAGCCACGCGCACGACTCGACCTGCTCGGCGATGTCGGGCGTGGCGTTGACGACGTAGGCGCCGTCGTCGAGCTGGACGGCCAGGCTGGCGTGACGTCGGCGGCGGCCCGGATGGGCGCGCGCCCCGGAGCAGCCGGGGCACGCGCAGTTCCACTGGGGCACGCCGCCACCGGCCGCGGTGCCGAGCACCTGCAGTCGCATGGCGTCGCCCGGTTACCGGGTGGCCAGGAAGTACGCGGTCATCTCCATCGATGCCTCGACGACCTGATAGTCGGGCTTGTGCCAGGTCGTCTCCTCGCCGCGGGTCCTGACCTTCTTCTCGTGGATCCTGCGAGGTTGCTTCTTGCCCTGCTCTTTCGGCTGGGACATATGCGTACCTGCCTTCCGTAGGGTGTTACAACCGATATGACCCTGCGAGATGGCGGACGTCAATGCCTTAGATCGGAGCTATATCACCGATTTCCGGAATCTTTCCGGGCCTGGGTGTGTATGGCGGGATCGTTCATCCGATGTCTTGCCAATCGGTCGGCGGAGCTGCCCGATCGCCAAACGAAGTTCGCCTCATTCGCGGAGTCGCGCCGATTTCCGGCCGTTCGTTCGGGCGGAGGGCAGGCACACCTACGTATGGCGGACGCTTGACCTCTGACGCCGCTCGACCGGAAGGACCGGAGCCGTGCCCGAACTCGACCACGAACACGTCGCCATCCGCACCGGCCCGCGCTCCGGGCTGCCGTTGATCGTCGCCGTCCACTCGACGGCGCTCGGCCAAGCGGTCGGCGGATGCCGCGTCTGGCGCTACGCCGACTGGCGCGACGGGCTCGCCGACGCGCTGCGCCTGTCGGCCGGCATGACCGCCAAGTGCGCCGTGGCCGGGGTGGCCAACGGCGGCGGCAAGACCGTCGTCGCTGTGCCCGAGGGCACCGAGCTGGATCCGGCGTTGCGCCGCCGGGTGCTGGAGGACGTGGCGGACGCCGTCGCGTCCCTGGACGGCACGTACGCGACCGGTCCGGACGTCGGGACGAGTCCCGAGGACATGGCGGTCATCGGCGAACGTACCGCCCATGTCTTCTGCCGGCCGGCGAACTCGGCGCCACCTGGACCTCGCCCCGCGAAGCCCTCACCGCCGAGGCCGACATCCTGGTCCCGGCCGCGCTCGGCGGCATCCTCACCGCGGACGTCGTGCCGGAGCTGCGCTGCGCCGCCATCGCCGGGCCCGCGAACAACCAGCTCGCCGCCGAGCCCGTCGCCGACCTGTTGCACGAGCGCGGCATCGTCTGGGTGCCCGACTACGTCGTCAGCGCGGGCGGCGTCATCAACGCGCTCGCCGTGGAGCTGCGTCACGAGACCCCCGAGGAGGCCCGCGTACACGTCGAGGCCATCGAGCGCACCGTCACCGAGCTGCTCCACGAGGCCGGACGCCGGAACGTGACCCCCGCCCGGGCCGCGAAGGAGCTTGCCCGGCGCCGCCTCGAGGCCGCGCGACCCGTCACGTGAGCCCGTGCAGGGCCGACCGGCTGCCTGCGGTCACTGCCAGGTCAGCGAGCCCCGGGTCGCCCAGTAGGTCTCGGGGTCCTCGGCCAGGACGGCGAGCCGTTCGTCCAGTTCCGGGTCCCAGGCGACGTGGACCGCGGCGAGATTGCTGTGGAACTGCTCCACCGACGCGGCCCCGCTCAGCACCACGCCGGCCCACGGCCTGGCCAGGACGGCGGCCAGGGCCAGAGTATCCGGGGTGAGGCCGCGTTCCCGGGCGGCGCGGGCGAGCGCGTCCGGTGCGGCGTGGGCGGTCAGGCGGCCGTTCGCCACGCCCTCCTTGACGATCACTCCCAGCCCGGCGCGATGGGCCCGGTCCAGGGCAGGGCCGGCGGACGGTTCGAGCAGGTTCCAGGTCGCCTGGACCGTGTCGAACAGGCCGAGCTCGACCGCCCGGTCGATGGTGTCCGCCTGGCGCGGGCCGGTCGTGGACAGGCCGACCGACACGCCGGAAGCGCGCAGCTCGCGCAACCCGCCGAGGACGTCCTGGTCGTCGAAAACACCGCTCTCGACGGTGGCCGAGTGGATCTGGTACAGCGACAGGTGCTCGCCCAGCAGCGCCCGGGTCTCGTCGAGCTGCCGTCGCAACTGGCCGGCGGACAGCTCTTTCACCTCGTGCCGGTCGGCGTCCATCCGCCACTCGCCGACGTAGGCGTACCCCCATTTCGATCCCACGGTCACCGTCCCTGGCGTGATGCCGCGCTCGCGCAGCCAGCCGCCGAGGAACTCCTCCGCCCGGCCGTAGGAACGGGCCACGTCGAAGTACCGCACCCCGGCCGCCAGCGCCGCGTCCAGGACCGCCCAGCTCCGGGCCCGCATCGCGTCGACGCTGCGATCACCGCCGAGGTCCTCCTCCCGGCCGAGCGTGATGTACGCCGGCCGGCCCAGCGCGGCCAGCCCGATCCCCACGGGGGTCACCCGCAGCCCCGTGCGGCCCAGCTCACGCATCCCCGTCCCGTCCCAGCTCTCAGCGGTCATGCCGCCAGTTGACCACATGCCGGGATCGGATGACCCACGTGGGACGGGACCTTGAGCCGATGCCCGTGACGCGTCAGTGCGACGAGCTATCGCGCGATCACCCAGGCCGGCTCGCGGGTCACGGCGGGCTCCGGGTGGACGGCGCGGGTGAGCAGGGTCTGCGCCACGCTCGCCTTGAGCAGGGCGGCCGTCCGGACCACCGGCACCAGGGTCACCGCGAACAGGGCGCCCACCGCCGTGGTGACGAGCACGAACGTCGTGGGGGTGGCGGTGAGCCCCAGCCACTCGGGCAGCCCGTTCTCGAGGGCGCCGGGGATCCGGGCGATGGCCCAGCCGTAGATGGGGAAGGTGAGGCCGGCGATGGCCCCGGCCCACCACACGGCGCTGAGGATGAAGGCGGCCAGCGCGAACGGCAGCGCGATGATCCCGTGCAGCAGGTCCATCATCGCCTGCCCGCTGGTCAGCGGGTTCATCACGCGGCGGAACCAGCCCGTGCCCTCGGGGACGGGCGCGTACGCCGGGCGACCGACGGGGTGGCCGAGCACGCCGGGGAGCGCGACGCGTTCGAGGTCGGCGAGATGCCTGGCCGCGGCGGCGGTCGCGGCCAGCACCGGCAGGCCGACGAAGGCGACCGCGCTGCCCAGGCCCGCCGAGACGCCGATCACGGTGGTGGCGAAGGAGGCGACGGAGAGCGGGAGGCCGAGCAGGGTGTAGCGGGTGTCGGTGGCGAGACGGCGCTGGAGGGTTCTCATGGGGAAGACGCTACGAGCCGCGCCCATGACGCATCGACCCTGCGCACGGGCGTGTACGTGGTAGGGCCAGCCCTACCTGAACGGCCTCGGCAGCCGTATTGTCGGGAAAGATCCCCGACGTAATGATCAGAGCATGCTCCGATCAAGAACCGTCCTGTCCGCGCTCTCCCTCGCCGCGTCCGCGCTGCTGATCAGCGGACCCGCCGAGGCGCAGGCGGACCCGCCGTTACCCTCGGCGATCTTCCGCGCCACGCACAACAGCTACTCGGGCAACGTCGCCGGCGCCAGGAACTCGATCGCCTACCAGCTCGACCACGGCATCCGCTTCATCGAACTCGACATACACGACAACGGCTACGCCACCTCGAACGACTACTCCATCGGCCACGACTCCCCGGGCAACCAGGTCGACCACACCGGCAACCCCTCCTCCAACCTCCTGCGCGACTGGCTCAACGTGATCAACACCTGGTCCGCGCAGCATCCCACCGCCGCCCCGATCGTCGTCGCCCTCGACATCAAGGACGACCTGACCGACAACACCTCGTACGCCGCCGGCAACCTCGCGGCGCTCAACCAGGAGCTCGTCTCCGCCTTCGGCCCGCGGCTGCTCTGGGCCAAGGACTACCCGGCGACCTCGCCCACGGTGGACGCGCTGCGCGGCCGGGTGCTCCCCCTGATCTCCGGCAACGGGACGACCCGCACCCTGTACAAGCGCGACGTCGGCTCCAACCCGGCCGTCGCGATCAACGGCCGCGGCCAGGTCGTGGAGGTGCACGACTCGGGTTCGGGCGCGCTCTGGTACTGGTCCGGCACGTACGGCGCCGACGGCCGCGTGACCTGGCTGCGCCACGGCAAGTACGACAACGGCGTGACGCCGGCCGTCGCCCTGAACGACAACGGCGACCTGGTCGAGGTCCACCAGTCCCAGACCGCGACCACGCTGTGGTACCGCGTGGGCCGCCTCGGCGCCGACGGCGAGATCACCTGGTCGGCCAGCCGCAAGTACGACGACGGCGTCCTGCCGACGATCAGGTTCACCGATCCGGCGGGCACCCGGCTGCGCGAGATCCACCGAAGCCAGAGCAACAGCCAGAACTGGGACTGGGACGGCGTGCTCGACGCCGGCGCGATGACGGTCTCGTGGAGCGGCAACGCCAAGACCTCCGACGCCCGCTACGACAAGACCACCTCGGCCAGCGGCACGTCACGCGTGCGCGTGTGGACCGGCGCCGACGGCCCGACCCCGTCGCAGACCCTGCGCATCGACACCGACAGGTACACCGGCGACCGCATCCGCTACCAGCAGGTCGCCTTCGACGAGTTCCAGCAGGGCGACAGCGCGGAGCTCCAGCAGGGCGCGCTGTTCTACGCCGCGCCCGCCACGCAGTCCTCGTTCATCACCGCGGCCCGGCAGGCGGGACGGATCGTACGAGGCTGGGACTTCGACTCGACCGGCGACGCGACCAGCCCGCCGGCCAACTATCCGGCGACCAACCACCCGTACGAAACCTGGTACCAGAACCTTCTCTCCCAATTCGGCGCAATCCAGTAAAACCCGCGTCGTACGAGGGGGCGGCGGCCGGAAAATCGTTCGCTCCCTCGTACCCCCGGACGGCAGCATGAGCGAGGCGGTGTCTGCATTCGGGAGGGCGGATGGCTGTGCTCGGATCACTTCAGGAATCCCAAAGCGCTCCATCTGCGCGGAGGTCGGCGGTGCTGCTCGCACTGCGCTACTACTGCGGGGAGCTGCTCCGCCAGCGGAGGGTGGCGGTGCCCGCCCTGACGATGCCGGCGCTGGGCAACATCTGCCTGTTCTACCTGGCGCCGCTGGCGGTGGCCGGGCTGGTGGGGCATCTGGCCGGGGGCGGGGAAGGCACCGTCGCCACGCTCCTGCCGTACGTGCTCGGCTTCGGCGCGCTGCTGCTGGCGGGGGAGGTGCTGTGGCGGATCGGGCTGCACTTCCTCAACCGCACGGACGCCCGCGGCATCGAACGGCTCGGCGTGGTGGGCATGGACGAGCTGCTGACCAAGGACGCCGCGTTCTTCCACAACAACTTCGCCGGTTCGCTGACCAAACGGGTGCTGGGGTTCTCCTCCCGGTTCGAGGAGTTCGCCGACCTGCTCACCTTCTCGATCATGGCCAAGCTGGTGCCGCTGGTCTTCGCCTCGGTGGTGCTGTGGCAGTATCACCCGCTGCTGGTCCTCGTTCTCGTCGGTCTCATCATCGTCACCGGCGTGCTCGTCGCCCCGCTGATCCGCCGTCGCCAGGCAATGGTCGACGAGCGCGAGGCCGCCAAGGTGCTGGTGTCCGGCCACGTCGCCGACGTGCTGGCCAACATGGAGACGGTCCGCGCGTTCGCCGCCGAGGACCGCGAGGCCACCGAACACCGGGCCAGGATCGCCGAGCAGCAGCGGCTGACGCTGCGGTCCTGGGACTACGGCAACCTGCGGGTGGACACGGTGGTCGCCCCGATCTCGGTCCTCACCAGCGCGATCGGCCTGCTGCTCGCCGTGGCGCTGCGGGGCGGTCTGGGCGTGGAGGCCATCGTGGTGGTGTTCTCCTACTACTCCAACACGATCAGCATCATGTTCGAGTTCAACCAGATCTACCGGCGGATCGAGAGCGTGCTCACCGAGGCCGCCCAGTTCACCGAACTCCTGCTCGTGCCGCCGACCGTGCTGGACCCCGCCGACCCGCAGCCGCTGCGCCCGGCCGACTCGGGCGTCCGCTTCGAGCGCGTGAGGTTCGCGCACGACGGCGCCTCGCCCTTGTTCGAGGGTCTCGACCTGGACATCCCCAGCGGCACCAAGATCGGACTGGTCGGCCAGTCCGGCGGCGGCAAGACCACACTCACCCGGCTGCTGCTGCGTCTCATGGACGTCGACGCCGGCCGGATCCTGATCGGCGGCCAGGACATCTCCCGGCTGCGCCAGGCCGACCTGCGCAGCCTCATCGCGTACGTCCCCCAGGAACCCGCCATGTTCCACCGGTCGGTGCGTGACAACATCGCGTTCGCCCGGCCGGGCGCCACCGACGCCGAGATCCTCGCGGCGGCGCGGGCGGCGCACGTCACGGAGTTCGCCGAGTCCCTGCCGGACGGCTTCGACACCCTGGTCGGCGAGCGCGGCGTCAAGCTCTCCGGCGGCCAGCGGCAGCGCCTCGCCCTCGCGCGCGCCATCCTGCGCGACGCCCCGATCCTGCTGCTGGACGAGGCCACCAGCGCCCTCGACTCCGAGAGCGAGATCCTCGTCCAGGAGGCCCTGTGGCACCTGATGCGCGACCGCACCGCGCTCGTGGTGGCACACCGCCTGAGCACCGTCGTCCGCATGGACCGGCTGGTCGTGCTCAACCGGGGCTGCATCGTGGAGCAGGGCTCCCACGGCGAGCTGCTCCAGGCCGAAGGTCCGTACGCCCGGCTCTGGCGCCACCAGTCCGGCGGCTTCCTGGTGGACGACGACCGCTCCATCGCCCAGGCGGCGGTTGAGTAGGGGTTACTCATGCCATCGCGGCGTGCCGTGCCTCATTGTTGGAACGGTGCATTCGACATCGAGGAGATCCCATGATCAGGGACGGACGCTACGAGGGGCAGAGCGGCGGCATCTCGGTCACGCTGCGGGTGGACGCGGACGGCTCGGGGGTGATCAGCGCGGACGTGTTCCAGGTCGCGGCTGACGGCCGGAAGGCGTACCTGGCGTCGGCGCGCACCGCGCCCGGCACCAAGGTCGCGCTCGACGACGGGACGTGGCCGGCGATCTGGCAGGCCGGTCCCGCGAACAAGACGACGGGGTCGCTGGCCCTGGCCCAGGCACAGACCGACGGCGTGTCGGTCACGTTCACCCTCGACGCCCCGCTGAACGGGCTGCCCACCCGGACCGAGGTGGTCGTGCCCGTCGAGCACAAGGACGACGCGCTGCGCGAGCTCGGCCTGGAGATCGAGCTGGAGCAGAACGTCCCCGCGCCGAACCCGGTGATCTTCCAGGGCGTGGAGCGCACGATCAACGGCTGCCTGCGGGGTGCCGGGTTCGCGGTCAAGGACGTCGGGCGGCAGAGCCCCATCCCCGCCGGGATCGCCGGAGCGTGGGACGACTCGCTGCTCTACACCATGCTGAGCGATCTCATGCTCATCACGGGAGACGCGTCGCTGCGCGCCAGGGCGTGGGAGCTGCATCTGCTCCTGCTGTCGCGGGCGGCCATCCCCGGACTGGCCGGGGTGATGTTCGACGCCGAAGGGCTGCTCCAGCGGCAGGGTGCGGCGGTCTTCACCGCCGGGTTCCAGGGGGCGACCAGGGATCAGAAGATCATCAGGACCATCGTCCACGAGCTCGGGCACGCGCTCAACCTCGCGCACCGCTTCGAGCGCGTGGTCGGCCGGGCCGACTCGACCTCCTTCATGAACTACGACTGGCGCTACCTGGGCGGCGGGCACGAGCAGGACTACTGGCGGGAGTTCGCGTTCACCTTCGACGCCGACGAGCTGACGTTCCTCCGCCACGGGCCGTTGACGGCGCTGATCCCCGGGGGCGAGCCCTTCCACTCCGTTCGCTACTGGGCCGACGGGGGCGGCGGGCACTCGCCGTACGCGCCCGAGATCCCGTTCGACGGCTACCGGCTGGCGCTCGCCGCGCCCGAGTCCGGGCCGGTCTTCGCCTTCGGCCAGCCGGTGTTCCTCAAGGTCACCCTGGAGAACCGCACGGCGGCGGACCTGGAGGTGGAGCGCTGGGTGCTCGACCCGAAGGCCGGGCCGCTGGAGATCCTGGTGCGCCGCCGCAGCGATCCGCCGGCGGACGTGACCGCGTTCACCCCGATCGCCCAGCGGTGCATGGCCGCCATGGACTCCACGGCCAAGCTCACCCTCCCGCCCGGCGGGGCGCTCAGCAACAACGTCAATCTCACCTTCGGCTCGGCCGGTTTCACCTTCGCCGAACCCGGCGAATACGACATCACGCCGGTCCTCGGCATCCCCGCCCGTGACCCGGCGGGCGAACCCGTGCAGTGGGTGGTCACCGGCGAGCCGCTGCGCGTCCGCATCGCGCCCCCGCTGGGCGTGGCGGAGGAGCGCGACGCCGAGGTGCTGCACGCGTCGGAGGTGGGCGCGTGGTTCGCCCTCGGCGGCAGCGACGCCCTCGCCTCGGCGGGCGAGGCGCTGGAAGGGGTACGCGAGCGCCGCCAGGCCGAGACCGGGAGTCATGACCCCGTCGTGGCGGCGATCGTCCGGACCGCCGCGCTCGACGCCGCCCGCCCGTCGATCCGCTTCCAGGACAACGAGTACGTCCGCCGCGACGGCGACCCCGCGCAGGCCGCCCAGCTGCTGGCCGGCCTGGACAGCCGGGCGCTGCGCACCTTCGACCCGTACACCGCGCAGCAGACGACCGCCCTCGCCGCCCAATACCGGAGCGCCGCGAGCGGATAGGTTGACGAAAGTAAGGGGGCGAACGGGCCTTTCGGGAGTGTCAGCCACAGAGGGGCTGTTTTTACGCTCCTCCCATGACCAGATCCCGTCTTGCGGCCGCAATCGTCGCTCTGCTCGGCGCCATGTTTCCGGCTTCCGCGGCCGCCGCCACCGCGGAAGCTCTCTCCATACCCCGCCCCACCGGGCAGTACGCGGTCGGGCGCGACACCCTGCACCTCGTCGACAAGAAGCGTCCCGACCCGTGGGTGCCCGCCGCCGACGGGCGGGAGCTGATGGTGTCGATGTACTACCCCGCCTCCACCGGCGGCGGCCCCGTCCCGTACATGACCGTCGACGAGGCCCGACTCCTGCTCAAGGGGCTGAAGCTCGACACCAGGTTCAAGGCCGAGCAGCTCGCCGGCGTCCGCGTGAACGCCCGCGCCGGCGCCCGCCCGGTCGGCGGCAGGCATCCCTTGGTGCTGCTCTCGCCGGGCTTCACGCTCAACCGCGCCACCCTGACGACGCTCGCCGAGGAACTGGCGTCCAAGGGGTACGTCGTCGCACTCGTGGACCACGCCTACGAGTCGTACGGGACCACCTTCCCCGGCGGCCGTACCCTGACGTGCGTCGCCTGCGAGGCGATCGAGCGGGCCCCCTCCGACGAGGCGGAGAAGAAACTGATGGCCAAGGCCGCCGAAGGGCGAGGAACCGACCTCTCCTTCGTGGCCGGCGAGCTGACCCGCTGGAAGCGCTGGAAGATGATCGACCCGAGGCGGATCGGCGCCGCCGGACACTCCCTGGGCGGCAACGCCGCCGCCGTCGCCATGGCCGCCGACCGCCGCATCCGCGCCGGGGTGGACATGGACGGTTCGTTCTTCGCGCCGGTGCCGCAGTCGGGCCTCGGCAAGCGGCCCTTCCTCATGCTCGGCACCAAGGCCCAGCACTCGCCCGACGGCGTCGACACGAGCTGGCCGCCGGCCTGGCAGCGGCTGGACGGCTGGAAGCGCTGGCTGACGGTCGCCGACTCCGGGCACTTCACCTTCATCGACCTGCCGATCATCGGCGGGCAGGCGGGGGTCACCGACCCCTCCGCCCCGCTCTCGGGCAAACGGTCGGGCGAGATCACCACGGCCTACGTGGGCGCCTTCTTCGACCAGCACCTACGCGGCAAGCATCAGCCGCTGCTGGACGGCCCGTCCGCAGCCAACCCGGAGGTGGCCTTCCAGAATCCCTGAGAAAAAACGGGCCCGCACCCCCCTGGGTGCGGGCCCGTTTTTCGGTGCGTCAGGCGGGGACGATGTTCTCCGCCTGCGGGCCCTTCTGGCCCTGGACGATGTCGAAGGAAACCTTCTGACCCTCGTTCAGCTCGCGGTAGCCGCCGTTGGAGACGATGTTGGAGTAGTGCGCGAAGACGTCGGCGCCGCCGCCGTCCTGCGCGATGAAGCCGAAGCCCTTTTCAGAGTTGAACCACTTCACGGTTCCGGTTGCCATGCCGATCTCCTTATAGATAAGTGCAGAAAACATGACCCATCCGGAAATGACCGGCAAACCAAAAACGCGCCCGAAGATCGTATTCCGTCGGGCGCGCAAAGTCTCATGGGTACCACAACTGCAACTTGGCTCACCCTAGCACATGTTTCCGGTGCAGCCTGACGAAGTTTTCTTATTTGTCGGCGCCCTCGATAATTTTTGCCCCGGATTGACCCTTTTTCTCGGTGCAGCCGTACACGATGACCTGCGCCACGTTCCGGACGGCCTCTCTGTCAATTGTACCCGGGGGCGCGCTGACCAGGGTGAACAGCGCACCCCCGTAGAGCGCGATCATGGCGGGGATCCTCTCGCGCGGGATGGTGAGGCCGAGCTGGTCGTGGTGCCCGGCGGTGACCAGCAGCGCCGTGTCCTGCAGGCTCGCGAGCGTCGAGGCGAGCGCCGGCCGGCGTGCGGCCTCCAGCTGCAGCTCGAAGATCGCCCGATAGCGGTCGCGCAGGGTGGTCGCCGCTGTGAGCAGCGACTCCGTCAGCAGGTCGGCCAGCGTCGCGGGCCGCTCCATGGCCCGGTCGGTGTCGGCGTGATGCAGCTCGGCGATGCGCTCCGCGGCGGCCACCAGCAGCGCTTCCCGGCTGCGGAAGTAGTTGGAGGCCGTCCCTGGCGGGAGGTCCGCCACCTTCTCCGCGAGGAGGTCTCATGAAGATCGTCGTGGTCGGCGCCGGGCTCGGAGGAGTGGCGGCCGCGGTGGGGCTGCATCGCCTGGGCCATGAGGTGACCCTTTTTGAACGGGGCGCCGAGCTCCGGGAGGCCGGCACCGGGATCGTGGTCATGCTCAACGGGCTTCGCGCGCTGGACGCGGTGGGGCTGGCTGACGACGTTCGCGGGCACGTCATGCACGCGACCTTCGGGGGATTGCGCGACTGGCGCGGGCGGCCGCTGCTGATCACCGATCTGGCCCGGGCGCAGCAGGAGGTCGAGGCGCCCGTCATCATCGACCGGGCCGAACTGCACCGGGCGTTACGCGACCCGCTGCCCGGCGACCTGGTGCGTACCGCGACCCCCGTCGAGCGCCTGGAGCCCGACCCCACCGGGGTGACCGTGATCAGCGACGGCAGCCCCGTCGCGAGAGCGGACGCCGTGATCGCGGCCGACGGCATCGGCAGCAGGCTGCGCGCACAGCTCTTCCCCGGCCACCCCGGGCTGCGGCGCACCGGCCGGATGGACCTGCGCGGCATGCTGCCCCGTCCTGCCGGCCTGGCCGCTGACCTGCTCGCCAGCCAGCTGGTCGACCGCCGCAGCGGGGCGATGTTCGGCCTGTTCCCCGTCGGCGAGGACCGCCTGTACTGGTTCACCGACTCCGTCCCGCACGGCACGCCGCCGGACGCGAGCGAGGCACGCCGGCAGATGCTGTCCCTGATGGCGGACTGGCACCCCCTCGTCACAGCGCTGATCGAGGCCACCCCGCCCGGCGACATCTACGTCGACCCGATCACCCGCCTGGCCGAACCCCTGCCCTCGTTCGCGGCCGGCCGGATCGCGCTCCTCGGCGACGCCGCGCACGCCATGCCCCCCGACCTCGGCCAGGGCGCCAGCCAGGCCTTCGAGGACGCGGCCGCACTGTGCCGCCACCTGACCGGCGCCGAGCCGGCCGACGCCGCCGAGCGGGTCCTGCGCTACGACGCCGAGCGCAGACCCAGCGCCAACCGCATGATGCGGGCGGCGTCCCGGCAGTCGCGGCTGACCTCGCAGACCGGTCTCGCCGCCTGGCTACGCGACACGCTCCTCCGTGCCATCCCCTCCCGCCTGGCCACCCGCCAGCTCGCCGCCCTCTGGCACGCCTAGAAGTGCCCGGCTCCGGCTTGGGGTTCGTAACGTTACATGTCGGCGCCGGGCGTGGCCAGATGCTCACTCAGGTGGGCGTGGCCTGTTGCTCGATCGGTAACGCACTCTTGACACGCTGCGATTTGTGTCGATACATCTTTTATCGATACAACCCCCAGCGGGCGCTGCCATCCAGGCGCCCGCGGACGACGATCCGACGTGCCCGACCCCCCACGGTAAGAGTGCCAAAGAGGTGCGCGATGTCCCTGCTCAGAAGATCAACTGCCATTCTGGCGGCTGCCGTCCTGGCCCTGACCGGATGCGGCTCGGGAGGTGAAAGCGGCGGGAAGACCAAGCTGACGTTCTTCTCCTGGGACAACGAGCAGTCGATGAAACCGCTCATCGAGGCCTTCGAGAAGCAGAACCCCACCATCGAGATCGAGTTCTCCAACGCCCCGCCCGTGGCCGAGTACATCTCGACGCTGCAGACCCGGCTCGTCTCGGGCACCGCCGCCGACGTGTTCGCGATCGCGGCCGAGAACAAGACCAACCTCATCCAGGGCGGCTTCGTCAAAGACCTGACCGGCAAGCCGTACATGGCGAACATGTCGAAGTTCAACACCGCGACCTACTCCCAGGACGGCAAGGCGTACGGCATGTCGATCTCGTCGTGGTCCGCCGGCATCCTCTACAACAAGGACATCCTCGCCAAGGCGGGCGTCACCGAGTTCCCCACCAAGTGGGCCGACTTCATCGCGCTGTGCCAGAAGCTCAAGGCGGCGGGCACGACGCCGTACTACGACTCGGTGACGGGCATGCCGCTCACCGTCGCGGCCCTGGTCGGCCACGAGAACGCCCGCCAGGGCGGCGACGTGGACGCGCAGATCTTCGCGGGCCAGAAGAAGTTCGGGGACCTGTGGCTCGGGCCGCTGACGAACTTCAACCAGCTGTTCACCAGCGGGGTGATGAGCAAGGACGTCGTGGGCCTGACCGGCGCGCAGATCGTGGACGAGTTCGCCAACGGCCGCGTCGCGATGATCTCCGCCGGCCCGTGGGACGTGACCACGCTGCGGGAGAAGGCGCCGAAGATGAACATGGCCTTCGTCGGCGTGCCGACGCCCGACGGCAAGCCGTTCTGGTCCGGCGCGGCCTCGCCCGGCTTCGCCATCAACGCCAAGACCGAGCACGAGAAGGAGGCCGAGGCGTTCCTGACCTACCTCGGCAGCAAGGAAGGCGTGACGCTGTTCAACAAGCAGACGGCGGCCATGACCACCACGTCGGACGTCACGCCCGAGATCGACAAGGTGCTCGAGCCCAACCTGCAGGCGCTCAAGGACGGCACCTTCTACCTGCCGCAGATCGCCTGGCCGAGGGTGCAGGACGCGCTCAACACCGAGGCGGTCGCGCAGCTCCAGCTGATGGTGCAGGGGCAGAAGCAGCCGGCCGACGTGGCCGCCGCGCTCGACAACCGGCTCAAGGGCCAGAGCTGACATGACGGCATTCGGCACGAGGGCGCCCGCCGCGACGGGCGCCCTGTCCTGGCTCACCTCGCCGAAGAAGCTGGAAGGGCTGCGGCTGCAGGCGTTCCTGGTGCCGATCGGGATCGTGTTCGCGGTGCTGTTCGCGATCCCGCTGGCCCAGTCGTTCTACTTCAGCGTCACCGACTTCAACGGCTACTCCACGGACGTCAACTTCGTCGGGCTGGAGAACTACCGGAAGATCTTCGCCGACCCGTCCATGCTGGCCGGGCTGGGGTTCACGCTGCTGTACGCGATCGGCACCACCGTCATCATCACGGTGCTGGCGATCCCGCTGGCCGTGCTGCTCAACCGGCGCTTCTTCGGCCGGAACGTGGTGCGGGCCGTCTTCTTCTTCCCCGCCATCCCCAGCATCGCGATCCTCGGCCTGGTGTGGGGGTTCATCCTGTCGCCGCTCGGCTCGGGCGCCATCAACAGCCTGCTCGGAGACCTGGGCCCGGTGCCGTGGCTGTCCGACAGCACGCTCGCCCAGCTGTCGGTCATCATGGTCGCCGTCTGGTCCTCCACCGGCTGGCACGCCATCCTCTATCTGGCCTACCTGCAGTCGATCCCCGACGACTACTACGAAGCCGCCCGGGTGGACGGCGCCTCGCCGCGCCAGTCGTTCTTCTCCATCACGCTGCCGCTGCTCGCACCGGCCGTCACCATCAGCTCGCTGCTGCTGATGACCGGCGGCCTGAAGGTCTACGACCTGCCCTACACCCTCACCAAGGGCGGCCCCGGCTACGCCACGTTCACCATCACCCAGTCGATCATCCAGAGCGGCATCGCGCAGGCCAAGTTCGGCCAGGCCTCGGCGCTGGCGGTGGTCTTCATGCTGGTCGTCGGCGCGATCGTGGCCGTCCAGCTGGTCCTGTCGAGCCGGCTCGAAGGGCGCCTGTCATGAGAAGGCCGCTGCTCAGCTTCGCGATGATCCTGGCCGCCGCGGTGGTCGGCGTGCCGTTCTACTACATCGTCGTCAACACGTTCAAGACCCAGGCGCAGACGTCGGCCTCACCGCTGGGCCTGCCGTCGAGCCTGTATCTCGACAACTACGTGCGGGTCTTGGAGAACACGCCGATCCTGCAGTCCTTCCTCAACACGCTGTACGTCACCGCCGTCTCCATCGTGGTCATGCTGATCATCGGGTCGATGGCGGCGTACGCGATGCTGCTGCGCAAAACCCTGGTCAACCGGGTGGCCGGCGTGCTGCTCGTGATCGCGTTCCTGGTGCCGGGGCAGGCCACGCTGATCCCGGTCTACCGGATCCTCGTGCAGCTGCGGCTGGTCGACAGCCTGGAGGGGCTCATCTTCCTGTACGCCGCCGGCTCGGTCTTCTGCTACTTCCTCATCCAGGGCTACCTGCGGTCACTGCCGATCTCGATCTTCGAGGCGGCGCGCATCGACGGCGCGGGCCCGTGGCAGATCTACTGGCGGATCGTGCTGCCGCTGATCCGGCCGATCCTGATCACGGTCGGCGTGTTCCAGACCATGTGGATCTGGAACGACTTCATCACCCCGAACGTGTTCATCAGCTCGCCCGACAAGCAGACCCTGGTCCTGCAGGTCTACAAGGCGGTCGGGCAGTACTCGGTGGACTGGCCGGCGTTCATGACGCTCAGCGTGATCGTGCTGACCCCCGTTGTGATCTTCTTCGTCGCGATGCAGCGGCACATCGTCAACGGGCTGCTGCGGGGGAGCGTCAAGGGTTGACGCGTGAGAGGATGCGGGCCGTGCGGGTGATCCAGGAATGGTGACGATCCAGGACGTGGCCAGGGCCGCGGGCGTGTCCGCAATGACGGTGTCCCACGTGCTCAACGACCACCCTCATGTCAAGGCCGAGACGCGGGCGCGCGTGCTGCAGGCCATCAACGAGCTCGACTACCGGGTCAACGTGGCGGCGCGCAACCTCCGTACCGGGCGGACCGGCACGATCGGGCTCGCCGTACCCGAGGTGGACCGGCCCTACTTCGGGCAGCTCGCGGCCGAGATCATCACGGCGGCGGCCCGGCACAACCTCAAGGTGGCCATCGAGCAGACCGGCGCCTCGCGCGAGGGCGAGCTGGACGCGCTCGCCCTGTCCCGCAACCGCCTCTACGACGGGCTCATCCTCAGCACCGTCGGGCTCGGGCCGACCGACACCGACCTGCTCAAGGTCGACTACCCCATCGTCATCCTGGGGGAGCGCATCTTCGACGGGCCCGTGGACCACGTCGCCATGCCCAACGTCGAGGGCGCCCGCGCCGCCACCGCCCACCTGATCGAGCGGGGCTGCCGCCGCATCGCGCTCGTCGACGGCGGCGCCCAGGGCGAGGAGGTCAACGTCTCCAGCCTGCGCTACACCGGCTACCGCGAGGCGCACGATGAGGCCGGCGTCCCCTTGGACCCGCGGCTCGTGGCCCCGACCACGCAGTTCACGATGGAAGGCGGGGCCGCCGCGGCCCGGCGCCTGGTGGACGGCGGAGTGGACTTCGACGGCGTGTTCTGCGTGACCGACACGGTGGCGATCGGCGTGCTGCGCGGCCTGGCCGACCGGGGGGTACGCGTGCCCGACCAGGTGAAGGTCATCGGCTTCGACAACATCGCCGAAGGCGCCTACACCGTGCCCTCCCTGTCGTCGATCGACCCCGACCACTCGCTGATGGCCGGCACGGCCGTCCGGTTCCTCGTCAAGCGGATCACGGAGAAGGGCAAGAAGCGGGAGGTGGCGCGCGAGTTCGTCAGCCGCTTCACGGTCGTGGCCCGCGAGTCCACCGGCGGGGCGTGAAGCCGGCTGCCATTGACATGATTGCGCGCTCCTCCGTAGCGTGATTAATGTCCAGTCGTTACTGAATAGATATTCATAACAGGACATTGCGCGGCAGGAGCGAGCATGGCAAGTCATTGGGTACGGAGATCTCTCGGGACTTTCTTACTGCTCTCGCTCGGGGCGGGCATGACGGCGCCCCCAGCCGAAGCCACCACCCACAGCCCCCGGCCGCGGACCATCGTCACCGCAGACCCGGAGCTGGACGACGCCAACTCGCTGATCCGATACCTGCTCTACAGCAATGAGGTGACGACCGAGGGGCTCATCTACGCCAGCAGCCGGTTCCACTGGAAAGGCGACGGCAGGGGGACGGAGTTCTTCCTGCCGGGCAGGGAATACACCACTCCGCAGACGTCGTGGCGGTGGGCGCAGGACGAGCAGTTCATCCACACCGCGGTGAAGGCGTACGCCGAGGTCTACCCCAACCTCGTACGCCATGACCGCGACTACCCCGACCCCCGCAGCCTGTACTCCAAGATCCGCGTGGGCAACGTCGAGTTCGAAGGGGACATCTCCAAAGAGACCCCGGGATCGAACCTCATCAAGAACGTTCTCCTCGACGACAAGGGCGGACCCGTCTACCTGCAGGCGTGGGGAGGGACGAGCACGATCGCCCGCGCGCTGAAATCGATCCAGGAGCAGTACGAGGGAACGCCCCGATGGGACCGCATCCGCCGCGAGGTGTCCCGAAAGGCGATCATCACCAAGTTCGGCTCACAAGACGTTACCTATCAGGACTACATCGCCCCCAACTGGCCGGACATCGAGGCACGGGACGTGGCGACCACGATCTGGGGCTACTTCGCCCGCCGCACGGTCCTTCCCGAGCACGCGCGGTATTTGTCGGCCCGGTGGACGGCGGAGAACGTGTCCGCCAAGGGACCTTTCGGCGCGCTGTACCGGATCTGGGGCGACGGGAAGCAGATGGTGGAGGGGGATGTCTGGGATCACTTCGGCCTCTCCTACCTCGGCGAGGACGAGCTACGCGCACGCGGCTACAAAATCTGGATGCCCATCCAGGAAAAGGGTTCCTGGATCTCCGAAGGCGACACGTCCAACTTCATGAACCTCGTGGACAACGGTCTGCGCGGTTACGAGAAAGGCAACTACGGCGGATGGGGCGGCCGCCAGGAGCAGAACCCCGACGATCCGTCCGAATGGCTCGCCTCGAAAGCAGTGGACCACGATCCGCAGGGCAACGCGCCGGCCGACTATTCGGCGGCACGCTGGTTCGAGGCCGCGCAGCTCGATTTCGCCGCGCGCCTGCAGTGGAGCGTGACGCCCGACTTCCGCGCCGCGAACCACCGGCCCCAGGTCACCCTGCCGGCGGGACGCCGCGACATCACCGCCCGGCCCGGGCAGAAAGTGCACCTTTCCGCCAGGGCGACGGATCCCGACGGAGACGAACTCAGCTCTCGCTGGTGGCAGTACCAGGAGGCGGGCAGCTACCAGGGCGCCGTCGAGATCACCACCGACGGGGACGCCGCGCCCGGGCGCCATTCCTCGAGGGCGAGCTTCACCGTGCCGGCGGACGCACGGCCGGGGAGCACCATCCACATCATCGTCGAGGTGAAGGACGACGGCAGCCCGGCGCTGACCGCCTACCAGCGAATCATCGTGACCGTGAAATGACCCGGCTCGGGCGCGGAGCGGCTTCGGGAGCGCACGTCTGGCCGTGAGGAACCGTCAACGCGGGGCGCGTACCGGGAGTGGGACGTTCGGCGGTGGTGCTTTCCGAACCTCCGTCTTCTTTCAGTCTTCGCCGCGATAAGCGCGCAGTTCGTGGCGCGCCTGGTGACGGCTGCGGCGGCGCTCCTCGCGCCGGAAGTCGTACCACTCCCGGCCCCCGCTGAGGGGGCCGCATTCGAACAGGTAGTAGTCGGTGGCACCCCAGTAACAGCCGCTCATACGGCGATTCAGGGACGCGCTGTCGGCAGTGATGTCGTCCTGCAGCGTGCAGCGCCCGAATCGATGATCATGTATAGGTCGGCACGTCACCATCGGCACGTCGGCCATCCCCACCCACCAGGGCCGGGTCTTGTCGGTCCTGCTCATACGGTCACCTTTCGGCTCCGTGACGCCCCTGGCTGGGGCCGTCATAAGACCGGGTGCACCGTGATCACCTCCGACAGAGAACTTGATCCCACGCTACCGCGAGCAGACGCCCCAGAAGCGGCTCACCCGCCACTGGCCGGCCGTCCTCACGGTCGGCCGGCGCCGAAACCGCTGAGAGGGCGTGCCAGCGCGGTGTCAGACCCGTAACAGCGGCGGCGCCCATCGTCGTACGTGCACGCCAGAACGTACGAGAAGCCGAGAGGGAATCACATGTCGCAGGAGAAGCTGGCCGAGTTCGTCGAAGTAGCGGCCAAGGAGTTCGGGATTCCCGGCGTCGCCGTCGGGGTGCTGACCGGGGGCCGGGAGCTCGTCGCCGCTCATGGCGTGACGAGCCTCGACAACCCGCTGCCGGTCGATGACAAGACGCTGTTCCATCTGGGCTCGGTGACCAAGACCTTCACCGCGACCGCGCTGATGCGCCTGGTCGCGGAGGGCAAGGTGGACCTGGACGCGCCGGTGCGCCGCTACGTGCCCGAGCTCACGCTCGCCGACGAGGCCGCCGCCGCGCAGATCACCGTGCTGAACCTGCTCAACCACACCGCCGGCCTCGACTGGAACCTGATCGACATCGAGGGGGAGGACGGCTCCCTGGCCGCGTTCGTGGCGCAGCTGGCCGGCCTGGCACTGATCGCGCCGCCCGGCGCCCGCGCCTCCTACAGCCAGGCGGGCTACAACCTGGCCGGCCGGATCATCGAGAACGTCACCGGCCTGAGCTACGAGAAGGCCGTGTCCTCGCTGGTCCTGGAGCCGGCCGGGCTGTCGAACACCTTCTTCGAGCTGGACGACGTCATGGTCCGGCGCTTCGCCGTCGGATACAACCGTGGCGAGGACGGCACGCTGCGGTTCGCGCAGCCGTGGAAGGCGTGGCGGGCCGGCATGCGCGGCAACAACCCCGGCGGCGGCATCGTCTCCTCCGTCAGCGACCTGCTGGCCTGGGCCCGCTTCCACCTGGGCGCCGCGGAGGGGGTGCTGCCCGCCGAAGCGCTGCGGAGCATGCGGGAGCCGACGGTCGAACTGCGGGCCAGCACGCTCGGCGACGCCTTCGGCATCTGCTGGTTCCTGCGCGAGGTGGACGGGGTGTGCACCATCGGGCACGGCGGATCCGGCAACGGCCAGTTCGCCGAGCTGCTCATCGTGCCCGAACGCGACTTCGCCGTCGTCTCGCTGGCCAACGCCGGTCCGGACGGCTACCGCTTCAACGAGGCCGTCGCGCGCTGGGCGCTGGAGCACTACCTCGGCGTGGTCGAGCGGGACCCCGAGCCGATCCCGTACGACCGGGCGCGGGCGCTGGAGGTCGCCGGCCGCTACGAGATCGACGCCATGAACCTCGACCTCGCCACCGACGGCACCCGGCTCACCCTCGAGGTCGGGATCAAGCCGGAGATCCGCCAGGCGTCGCAGACCGAGATGCCCCCGGACTACCCGCCGGCCGCCGTCGGCTTCCTGCCCGGCGACGGCGACGAGTACGTCATCACCGAGGGCGGCCTGAAGGGGCAGCGCGGCTTCTTCACCCGCGACGACCGCGGCACGGTCGTGGGCGTCGACCTCGCCGGCCGGCTGTTCGGCCGGACCACGGCCACCTCCTGATCAATCAGCGGCTGCCACCTCCTGGAGCGGGAAGTGGCAGGCGGCCCCGTGCAGCGGCTCGTCCTCGGCCGGCTCCAGGGGCGGCGCCTCCTGGGCGCAGACGTCCTCCGCCTTCCAGCAGCGGGTCCGGAACCGGCACCCCGACGGCGGGTCGAGCGGGGAGGGCACCTCGCCCTTGAGCAGGATCCGTTCGCGCCGCTCTCCCGAGGTGACGTCGAGCACCGGCGCCGCGGACATCAGCGCGGCCGTGTAGGGATGGCGCGGCCGGTCGAACACCTGCTTCGTCGGGCCCGTCTCGACGATCCTGCCCAGGTACATGACCGAGACGCGGTCGGCGACGTGGCGGACGACGGACAGGTCGTGGGAGATGAACACGTACGACACTCCGAGCCTGGCCTGCAGGTCGGTGAGAAGGTTGAGCACCTGCGCCTGGACGGACAGGTCGAGCGCCGACACGGGCTCGTCGCACACGATGACGTCGGGTTCGAGCGCGAGGGCGCGGGCGATCCCCAGCCGCTGGCGCTGGCCGCCGGAGAACTCCTGCGGATAGCGCCGGGCGTCGCCCGCCCGCAGCCCCACCATCTCGAGGAGCTCGGCGACCCGCTTGCCGCGCTCCTTCACCGGCACCAGGTCGCGGTGCGTCCGCCACGGCTCGGCGACGATGTCCTCGGCGCACAGCCGGGCGTTCAGCGACGCGAACGGGTCCTGGAACACCATCTGGACCCGGCGGCGCCACCTGAGCAGTTCCTTGCCACGCAGCGCGAACGGGTCCATCCCCTCGAACCTGACGTGGCCCTGGTCCGGACGTTCCAGCATGAGCAGCACCCTGGCGAGGGTCGACTTCCCGCAGCCGGACTCCCCGACCAGGCCGAGCGTCTCGCCCCGGGCCAGCCGCAGGTCCACGCCGTCCAGCGCGCGCAGCCGGCCGCGGCCGGCCACGTGGAAGGTCTTGCTCACTCCTGCCACGTCCAGCAGGGGAGCTTCCGCGGCGGGCTCAGCCATCGGCCGGCTCCTTCCAGTGGTGGCACGCGGCCAGACGTCCGGGTCCGGACTCGGTGAGGACCGGGAGCTCCTCCGCGCACACCTCGGTGGCCATCGGGCAACGCGCGCGGAAGGCGCAGCCCGAGGGCACCGAGTGCAGGTCGGGCGGGCTGCCCGGGATGGACTTCAGGTTGGTGCCGCGCGCCACCTCGGCCGGCACCGAGTCGAGCAGCCCGCGGGTGTACGGGTGGCGGGGCCGGGAGAACACGTCCGCCACCCGGCCGGTCTCGACGATGCTGCCCGCGTACATGACGGCCACGTGATCGGCCTGCTCGGCCACGACCGCGAGGTCGTGCGTGATCAGGATCAGCGCCGTCTGCTGCTCGGCGCGCAGCTCGCGCAGCAGCTCCATGATCTGGGCCTGTACGGTCACGTCGAGAGCGGTGGTGGGCTCGTCGGCGAGCAGCACCTTCGGCTGGAGGGCCACGGCCAGCGCGATGAGCAGCCGCTGGCGCATGCCGCCGGAGAACTGGTGCGGGTAGGCGCGCAGCCGGGCCCGCGGCTCGGGGATGCCGACCCGTTCCATCAGCTCGACCGCCCGCTCCCGCGCGGCGCGGCGCGACAGGCGCTCGTGGATCCGGAACGGCTCGGCGAGCTGGGCGCCGACCGTCTGGACGGGGTTCAGCGCGGTGAGCGCGTCCTGGAACACGATGGACAGGCCGGGGCCGGCCAGCTTCCGGCGCTGGGCGGGCGGCAGGGTGAGCACGTCGGTCCCGTCCAGGCGGACGGCGCCGCCCGCCACGTGCGCGACGGGGTCGAGCAGGCCGACGATGGCCTGCGCGGTCATGCTCTTGCCGCAGCCCGACTCGCCCAGCAGCGCCAGCGTCTCCCCGGAACGTACGGAGAAACTGACCTCGCGCACGGCGCGGACCGTCCCCGCGGGGGTGCGGATGTCGACCGCCAGCCGATCCACCTCCAGCGCCGGAGTCGTCACGGCTTCACCTCCTTGGTGAGAGTGAGGCGCCAGCGCTGGCCGGGGTCCATGGCCAGGCGCGCCCAGGACGCGAGCACGGTCGCGGACACGGTGGTCACCACGATGGCCAGGCCCGGGAAGACGGCGATCCACCAGGCGCTCTGCAGCACCTGCCGGCCCTGGGCGACCATCAGGCCCCAGCTCATGTCCGGCGGCTGGATGCCGATGCCCAGGAAACTCAGCGACGACTCGGTCAGCATCACGAAACAGAAATCCAGCGTCGCGACGGTGAACAAGGTGGGCATGACCGTCGGCGCCACGTGCCTGACGATGATGGCCCAGCTCTTGGCTCCGAACGTGCGCGCCGCGTCGACGAACAGCCGGCTCTGCAACTCCGCCGACTCCGCCCGGGCGGCCCGCAGGTAGATCGGGATTCTCGCGATCGCCAGGACCAGGATGATGTTGCCGGCGCTGGGCGAGAAGACGTACAGGACGACCACGGCCAGCAGCAGCGACGGGAAGCTGAGGATGACGTCGGCGACCCGCATGGAGACGTTCTCCCGCCACCCCCGGTGGTAGCCCGCCCACATCCCCCAGACGGAGCCGACCGCGAGGGAGATCACGACGGCCGGGATCGCGACGGAGAGCGTCGTGCGGCTCGCCACGACGAGCCTGGCGAGCACGCTGCGCCCGAGCGAGTCGCTGCCGAGCACGAACGCCCAGCCGTCGTCGAGGCTGAACGGCGGCCGGTTGACCGCCCGCAGGTTCTGCTTCACGGCCAGGTCGCCGAACAGCATCGGCCCCACGATCGCGGAGACGGCCACGACCACCAGGATCACCACCGCCAGGCAGGCGAACTTGTCCCGCAGCAGCAGCCGCCACATGGAGGTCCGCCGGACGACGGGCCTTGCCGCAGGGGCGTCGATGGCGGTCATGCCGTCACCCCCTGACGGACGCGGGAGTCCAGGAGCGCGTAACAGGCGTCGATGACGATGTTGAGCGCGAAGATCGTGACCGCGGTCACCAGGACCGCGGCCTGAAGCACCGCGAAGTCCCGCTGCAGGATCGAGGTGATCATCAGCTTGCCGATCCCCGGCCAGCCGAAGATGGTCTCCACGACCACGGCGCCGTTGACCAGCCCGACCGTGAGGTCGCCGGCCACGGTGAGCGCCGGGGGCGCGGCGTTGCGCAGCGCGTGGCCGAAGACCACCCGCAGCTCGCCCGCGCCCTTGCTCCGGGCGACCTTGATGTACGGCGCGGACAGCGCGGTGACCATCGCCCCGCGCACCACCTGTACGAGCACGCCGAACGGCCGGATCAGCAGCGTGACCACCGGAAGCACCCACGCCGCCGCGCCTTCCGTGCCCGAGGTGGGCAGCCAGCCGAGGGCCACGGCGAAGACGAGCACGCCCATGATGGCGAACCAGAAGTCCGGCATGCTCGCCGCGGTCGTCGAGGTGAAGCTGGCGACCCGGTCGGCCAGGGAGTTGGGGCGGTAGGCCGCCCAGCTCCCGACGACGACCGCGCCGAGGATGGCCAGGATCATCGTGGTCCCCGCCAGCTGCAGTGTCGCGGGGAACGCCCGCAGCACTGCCGCGGCGGCGGGTTCGGCGGTTCGCAGCGACTCACCGAAGTCCAGGTGGATGACCTGGGCCAGATAGTCGCCGAACTGGACGAGCACCGGCCGGTCGAACCCATGCTGGGCGGAGAACTCCGCCCGCATCTCCGGAGTGGCGCTGAGCGGAAGGTAGAGATTCGCCGGGTCGCCGGTGAGGCGCGCCAGATAGAACACCCCGAGGATCACGACGACCAGCGGGATCGCACTCGAGACGACGCGACGCCGCAGGAAGGTCAGCACGCCTGCCCCCTCAGCCGGCCGGGTGCATCTCGGCGAGCCGCATCTCGTCGTTCGTGGCGGCGTTGGGCTTGTAGGTGACCTTCTTCGACAGTGCGAGGATTCCGGTCATGTGCGCGAGGACCGCGTCCCGTACGACGTCCTTGCTCTGGTACTCCAGTGCCTTGGCGAACGCCGTCTGGCGTTCCTCGCCCGAGGCCTGCTCGCCGGCGGTGATCAGTTCGTCGAGCTCCTTGGTGCCGTAGGGGCTCTGCGCGCCCTTGGTGCCGTAGATCTGGCCCATCGTGAAGGCCGCGTCACCGGCCTGGTTGCCGTGCTGGGCCTGCAGCAGGATGGGACCGGCGTCCTTGACGAACGGCGACAGCAGGTACTCCAGCCAGGCGTTCACGTCGAGCATGTGGATCTTGACCTTGAGCCCGGCCTCGGTCAGCGCGTTCTGCACGACCTCCATCGCCTCGGCGGCCTTGGGGTAGATGCCGTTCCTGCCGATGATCGTGATCTGGGTGTCCGTGGGGACGCCGTCGGCCTTGGCCTCCGCGATCAGCTTCTTGGCCTGCGCCAAGTCGTACGGCCAGGGCTGGACGGACGTGCTGTGACCGGTCACACCTTCAGGGACGAGCTGGCCCGCCGGCTTGCCGAGCCCGGCGAACACCGAGGCGACCAGGCCGTTCCTGTCGATGGCGTAGTTGATCGCCTGGCGCACACGCAGGTCGTTGAGCGGCGCCTTGTCGGCGTCGATGCGCAGGAAGGAGGTCTCGTTGTTGGGGAACTGCACGGCCGCGTCGCCGGCGCCGTCCTCGGGGGCGAGCCCGATGGCCACGTCCGCCTCGTCGCTCTTGACCATCGCCGCGCGGATGCTGCCCTCGCCGCGCCAGACGTACTGGGCCGCGGCGAACTCCGGCGCCTTGCCCCAGTACCCGGCGTACCTCTCCAGGCGCAGGCTACGACCGGTGTCCCACTTGGCGATCTTGTACGGCCCGGTGCCGACGGGTTCGCGGACCTTGGCGGTGGCATTTGTGGTGGCCGGCACGATCTCCACGAACGACAGCCGCAGCGGCAGGATCGGGTCCGGCTTGGCCGTCTTCACCTTGAGGGTGGCGTCGTCCGCGGCCGTCGCCGTCAGCTCGATGCCGCCGAAGACGTAGCCCTTCACGTTGCAGTCGATCTTGGAGTTGACGGTGCGGTCGATGGAGAAGGCGGCCGCCTTGGCGTCGAACGCGGTGCCGTCGTGGAACTTCACGCCCTTGCGCAGGGTGAAGGTCCACTCGGTGGGCGAGTCCTGCTTCCACTCCGTGGACAGCGCGGGCTGGAGTTGGCCGGTGCCGGGGTCGCGCTCGGTGAGCGCCTCGGTGATGTTGGCCCTGGTGACGCGTCCGGTCGCGGTGAGGGAGGCGTCGCACGGCTCCAGCGTCGGAGGTTCCTCCGGCAACACGATGCGGACGGTGCTCGCCGCCGCGCCGGAAGAGGGCTCCGGGCCGCTGTTGGCGACCGAGCAGGCGGTAGCCGACAAGGTGGCGCCGAGCGCCAAAAGGGCAGAGGCCGCCTGACGGCGGCTGGGGGTATTGATCACTCGGACAACCTCTTGTCTACATATGAAGACAGTGTCTATATTTGTAGCCGAGACATTAAGTCGGGGTTTCAACGAACGTCAAGAGGCCAATCGATGACGCAAGAAGGTTCGGACCCGTCACTGAGACCCGCCGAGTCCGGGGGTGTCCGCAGCGTCAAATCGGCCGAGCGGACGATCGCCGTGCTCGAATACCTCAGCTCCGCGGATCACGCGTGCTCGCTGCGCGAGGTGGCCACCGGCTTGAGCCTGCCCCGCGCGAGCGCGTACGCGCTGCTCACCACGCTGGTGAACACGGGCTGGATCGACGCCGACGGCGCCGGCCGCTACCGGATCGGCCTGCGCGCGCTGCGCGCCGGAGCCTCGTACGTCGAGCACGACGACGTCGTCCAGCGGGCGCAGCCGGTGATGAACGAGCTGAACAACGAGCTCGGCGAGACCGTGCACCTGGCCCGCCTCGACGGCGCGGAGATCGTCTACCTGGCCACGAACATCTCCCGGCACTCCCTCGCCGTCGTCTCCCGGCCCGGCCGGCGCCTGCCCTCCTGGGCGACCGGCCTCGGCAAGGCGATTCTCGCCGGCCGCCCGTGGGACGAGGTCGACGAGCTCCTGCCCGAGAAGCTGGAGCCCCGCACCGTCAACACCTTCACCGACCGGGCGGCGCTGCGCGCCGAGCTGGAGGCGATCCGGCAGCGCGGCCACGCCATCGACGAGCAGGAGTCGACCATCGGCCTGCGCTGCTTCGCCGTCGCCCTCGACTTCGCCTCGCCCCCGAACGAGGCTCTGAGCTGCTCCATCCCGGTCGTCCGCCTCTACCCCGACCGCGAGGAGAAGATCGTGGCCGCCCTGCTCCGGGCCAGGGAGCGGATCGTCCGCTGACGTTATCAATCTGCAACGGACGACCTCGCGAGCCCTATGAGGACGTCCCCGCAAGCTACCTCAGGGAGACAGCGCGGCGGCGCGCTCCAGGAACAGGTCGCGTTCGCGTACGTTCCGGGTCAGCTCAGCCGCGCGCCGGAACTCGGCGGCCGCCTCCTCGGCCCGGCCGAGCTTGGCCAGCAGGTCACCGCGGACGGCGGGCAGATGCGCGTACTCCCGCAGAGCGCGCTCGTCCCGGAGGCTGTCGGCGATCTCCAGCCCGCGCTCGGCCCCGTACGCCATGCCGACCGCCACCGCCCGGTTCAGCTCGACGATCGGCGAGGGCGTGAGGTGGGCCAGCAGCCGGTAGAGGGCGGCGATGCGTTCCCAGTCGGTGGCCTCCGGGGTGAGCGCGCGGGCGTGGCACGCGGCGATGGCCGCCTGCAGCCCGTACGGCCCGAGCGTGCCCAGCTCCTCGGCGCGGCGCAGCGCGTCCAGGCCGCGGCGGACCAGGAGCCGGTCCCAGCGGCTGCGGTCCTGGTCGAGCAGCAGGATGGGCGAGCCGTCGCGGGCGGTCCTCGCCGGGATGCGCGAGGCCTGGATCTCCATGAGCGCGAGCAGGCCGTGCACCTCGGGTTCCGCGGGCAGGAGCCCGACCAGGACGCGGCCGAGGCGCATGGCCTCCTGGCACAGCGAGGGGCGGATCCAGTCGTCGCCGGCGGTCGCCGCGTATCCCTCGTTGAAGATCAGGTAGATGACCTCCAGGAGGGAGGCCAGCCGCGCCGGCAGCTCGGCGGGCGGCGGCAGCTCGATCGGGATCTTCCTGTCGGCGAGGGTGCGCTTGGCCCGCGAGATGCGCTGCCCGACGGTGGGCTCGGGAACGAGGAAGGCGCGGGCGATCTCGGCGGTGGACAGGCCGCCGAGCAGGCGAAGGGTGAGCGCGAGCCGGCTTTCGGCGGGTAGCTCGGGATGGCAGGCGGTGAAGATCAGGCGCAGCAGGTCGTCGCCGATGTGGTCGTCGAGGGCCTCGTCGAGCTCGGCCTCCGCCGACTCCTGGCGCAGCTCCATGTCCCGGCCGACCTCCTGCAGCTTGCGCTGGTAGGTGTCGCGGCGGCGGAACTGGTCGATGGCCCGATGCTTGGCGGCGAGCGTCAACCAGGCGCCCGGATTGTCGGGTACGCCCTTGCGTGGCCACTCTTCGAGCGCGGCCACCAGCGCGTCCTGCGCCAGCTCCTCGGCCAGCCCGATGTCGTTGACCATGCGGGCCAGGGCGGCGATGACCCGGGCGGACTCGATCCGCCACACCGCCTCCACCGCCCGGTGCGAATCGGCTACCGTCATGCGTCCTGCATACAACATCCGGCCGCGGACCACGTCCGCGGCCGGTGAAGCGCGGGATCAGGCCGGCGGGGCGAAGTCCTCGGGCGTGAACAGCCGCAGCACGTCCGATTCGCCCTCCCATCCCGGCCACAGGTCACGGTGCAGCTTGAGGAAGCGGCTGGTCCATTCCACGGCCTCCTCCTTGCTCCTGACCTCGTACAGGGCGTAGCTGATCAGCTCCTTGGCCTCGGCGAACGGGCCGTCGCTGACGGTCAGCCGGCCCCCGCTCACCTCGACCCGCGCCCCCTCGGAGCTGGGGGCCAGGCCGCTGTTGTCGAGCAGGGCCCCGGCCTCGGTGGCCTCCTGGCCGAGCTTGAAGATGGCCTCCATGAGCTCGGCCGGCGGCGGCCCGTCGGGCTGGGCGGTGATTCTGAGGGTGACCAGGTAACGCATCGTGAAATTTCCTTTCTCTACGGGTGGGGAATGGAAGGTCAGGCGGTGTGGCGGGACAGGTTCAGCGACAGTAGCGACAGCCAGCTCCAGATCGCCACGATGCCGGCGACGAACAGCAGGTTGGCCCAGGCGACGCCGCCGCCGCTCGCGATGCCGACGAACGAGCCGAGGAACAGCGTGCCGGTGAGGCGGGAGTACAGGGCCCAGCCCGTGCGGCCCTCGCGGGACTGCCGGGAGGCGATGACGTAGCAGGCCGCGGCCATGCACAGGAACCCGACGCCGCCGACGGCCATGTGCAGGGTCCCCGACAGGGTGATGACGCCCGGGCCTTCGGGGGTTCCGGCGGGGAAACCCATCGCGGGATCGGCGGGGAAGATCGCGGCGCCGATCATGCTGGCGCCGAACACGCCGACCAGGATCGGCGCCCACCGGGCTCCCCGGCCGGGCGCCAGAGCGCGGCGCAGGCCGACGGCGGCGGCGATGGTGGCCAGAGCGGTGAGGACGAAGTTGGCGGTCTGGATCCAGCCGAGCTCACCGTTGGCCAGGAAGCTCCACGGGTGGCGGGTCAGGTCGAAGCCCTGCCGGGTGAACGCCTGGGCGAGGGCGACGATCACGTAGAACGGACCGGCGACGACGCCGCAGCCGAGGAGCAGGCGCTGGATGGAGATCGGGCGGGCGGGGGAGTGGTCAAGCGGCTGGGTCATGGTCGTCAACCTCGCGTCGGCGGGGCCGGCCCATCCGGCCCTCTGGAGACGCTGCGAACGAGGCGAGGCGTTTTCGACACGCGCCCGGAAGATTTTTCAAGATTTATTCGGAGAACATCCCTTGCCCGGGAGTCAGCAGGTGGCGGGGGTCGAAGCGGGCCTTCGCGTCCTCGACGGCAGGCCACAACGGGCCGTAGTGGTCCTTCCAGCCGGCCTGCGTGAGCGCGACGGCGCTGACGGGATAGAGGTGGCCGCCGACGGCGCGGATGCGGTCGTACACCGCATGGTTGGTCTCGACCAGCCTGTCCACCAGCAAGGGGTCGTCGGCGGGGAAGCACACGAGGCTGCAGAGGAACGCGAACTCCCCTTCCGGCAGGCGTACCAGCGGCGTGCGCGCACGGCCGGGGCGGCCTCGCTCATCCCGGCCCCCGAACTCGGTGTGCTCACTCAGGGTTACGAGAAGCCGACGTGCCGGGATCGGTGCCGGTCAGCAGGTGGGATGCCCGATCGAGCGGATGACGGCGTCGGGCACGATCAGGTCGGCCTTCGTCTTGGTGGTGGCGATCAGGTCGGCGTTGCGCTGGTCGACCTCCTCCACCCAGCTCACCGCGTGCTCCGGCGGCTTGCCGAAGCGGATGTGCCGGGTGACCAGCCTGTCCACGCGCTCGGCGTGGTCCAGATCGCAGTACCAGACCTCGTCCAGCCAGGGCCGTACGCGGCCCCAGTCGCCCTCGTCGAGCAGGAGGTAGTTGCCCTCGGTGATGATCAGGCGGGCGGCGCGGGGGACCGGGATGCTGCCGGCGACGGGCTGCTCCAGGTCACGCTCGAAGGCGGGGGCGTAGACCACGTCCTCCTCGTCCTCGCGCAGGCGGCGGAGGAGGGCGGCGTAGCCGGCGGCGTCGAAGGTGTCGGGGGCACCCTTGCGGTCGCGGCGGCCGAGCCGGTCGAGTTCGACGTCGGCCAGGTGGAACCCGTCCATCGGGACGTGGGCCACCCAGTCGGCGGTGAGGCCGGGGGGCGGCTCCTGCCGGAGCAGGCGGGTGAGGGTCACCGCGAGCGTGGTCTTGCCCGCGCCGGGGCTGCCGGTGATGCCCAGCAGAGCCCGCCGGCCGCTCCAGGCTCGGGCGCGGGCAAGGAGGTCGTCCAGGTTCATCGGGCTCGGCTGGTGTGGAGCTGACCGGCGATGAAGGCGCGGGCGTGCCGGGCGAGGTCCTCGCCGTCGTCCCACAGGTTGCGCCAGATGGCCAGGTCGTTGGAGAGCCCTTCCATCACGACCGCCGAGGAGAACGACTCGAAGGTGATCGGCCCCTGGTATCCGATGTCGCCCAGGGCGTGGAAGAACGCGGTGAAGTCCAGGTGGCCGGAGCCGAGGTAGCCACGGTGGTTCTCGCCGATGTGGACGTAGCCCAGCCGGTCGCCGACCTCGCGCACGGGACGTACGAGGTCGTCCTCCTCGATGTTCATGTGGTACGTGTCGAGGTGGATCAGGACGTTGTCCTCGCCGATGTCGTCGGCGAGCCGCAGCGCGTCCCGGGCGGTGTTGATGACGTTGGTCTCGTACCGGTTGCAGATCTCCAGGCCGAGCGTCATGCCGTGGCCGCTCGCCTCCTGGGCCAGCCGGCGCAGCACCGCGACCACGTTGCGCCGGCCCGCCTCGGTGAGCGGGCGGCCGTACTTGCCGAGCGCGCTGTAGAGCGCGCCGGTGAAGTGGGTGCCGCCCAGCTCGCGGGTCATGGCCAGGGAGTCGTGCAGCAGCTTCTCGCCGCGCTCGACCACGGCCGGGTCGTCGCTGGAGACGTCGGCGTCGAAGGCGAGGCCGCGGGAGCAGGCCACGCCCAGCCCCGCCGTACGCAGGGCCTCGCGCGCCGCGGCGACGTCGAGGTTCGCAGAGTCGTGCAGCGAGATCTCCAGCAGGTCGAAGCCGGTCGCCTTGGTCTTGTCGATCGCGTACGCCAGCGAGGCCGGGCCGGTGTCCCCGACCCAGACGAGAGCGTGGACGCCGATGGGGTTGCCGATGGGTTTGCTGGTCATCTGAATGGGTTGCCTTTCTGGGGCGTCAGTTGCTGAGCGCGCCGGTGATCAGGGCGACGATCTCCTCGCCGGTGGTCTCGGCCGTACGCCGCCCGCCCACGCACCGCCCGGCCCGCATCACCCACACCTGCTGGCTGAGCCGCATGACCTGGGCGAAGTTGTGGCTGATGAGCAGGACCGCGTGACCCTCGTCGCGGAGCCTGAGGATCAGCTCCTCGACCCGGGCGGTCTCCTGCACGCCGAGCGCGGCCGTGGGCTCGTCCATGATCACGAGCTTGGAGCTGAACCCGGCGGCGCGGCAGATGGCCACGGCCTGGCGCTGGCCGCCCGAGAGCCGGCGCACCCGGGACTTCACCGCGGGCACGTTGACGGCGAGCGTCGAGACCATCTCGCGGGCGCGGGCCTGCATGGCGCGCCGGTCGAGCAGGGCGACCGGGCCGAACCTGCGGACGATCTCGCGGTTGAGGAACAGGTTCTGCCACACCGTGAGGTCTTCCACCAGGGCGAGGTTCTGGTGCACGGTCTCGATCCCGGCCTCGCGGGCGTCCTCGGGGGAGCGGAAGTCGGTCTCGGCGCCGTCGAAGACGATGCGCCCGCTCTGCGGCCGGTGGATGCCGGAGACGCAGCGGACGAGGGTGGACTTGCCCGCGCCGTTGTCGCCGACCAGCGCGGTGATCTCGCCGCGGCGCAGGGTGAGGGAGACGTCGGCCAGCGCGCGTACGCTGCCGAAGGCCAGGGAGACCTCGTGGGCCTCGAGCAGGGGAGTGCCGTTCTCGGTCATCGCTGGAACCTTGTGAGCAGGGCGGCCAGCACCACGACGACGCCGACGGCCAGCGGTTGGTAGAACTGGGAGACCCCGAGCAGGGTCAGCCCGTTGACCAGCGCGACCAGCAGCAGTGCGCCGATGACCGGGCCGATGATGGTGCCCCGCCCGCCGAACAGGCTCACCCCGCCGAGCACGACCGCGGCCACGGAGTTGAGCAGGAAGGAGGTGTTGGAGGCGGGCTCGGCCGCGCCGACGCGGGCGACCAGGAGCAGCGCTCCCAGCCCGGCCAGCGCGCCGCTGATGGCGTAGACGGCGATCTTGATCCGCCGGGTGCTGATGCCCATCGCGTTGGCCGACTCCGGCGAGCCGCCGGTGGCCAGCACGTGGGTGCCGAACCTGGTGTGGAACAGCACGACGTGCGCCACGACCGCGACCGCGATCGCGATCAGGAACGAGTAGCCGAAGATCCCCACCCGCCCGGTGGACAGGGCGAGCAGCGCGGGGTCGATGATCGTGACCGGCTTGCCGTCGGAGAGGATCAGCGCCAGACCGGAGGCCGCCGAGAGCATGCCCAGCGTCACGATGAAGTCGGCGATCTTCCCCCAAGCGGTGATCATGCCGTTGACCAGGCCCGCCGCCGCCGCAGCGAGCACGCCCACCACGCAGGAGAGCGCCAGCCCCCACTGCGCCGTGTATGCCTGGCCGAAGACCACCGCGCCCAGGGTCATCGCCGAGGCGATCGACAGGTCGATGCCGGCGGTGGCGATCACGAACGTCTGGCCCACGGCCAGCACGATCAGGATCGCGGCGGCCAGCAGCATGGAGGTGATGTTGCCGGGGCTGAGGAAGGTCGGGTTGAGCGCCTGGAACACGATCACCAGGACGACCAGTCCGACAAGGGCCGCCCACTCCGCCCAGAACCCGACGTCTTTCAGCTTCGCGGCCCAGTGCTCTCCGTCGCGGGCCGCGAGCGTTGCGTTTGCCATGTCTGTCACTCCTCGTCCCACCGGCCGGACGGCCGGGCAGGACGGCGTAGGCGCTACTTGATGAGGGACGCGAACGGGTCGTCGTAGCTGCCGAACGGCTTGGGTGTGGCCGCCAGCGCCTTGTCCGCGTTCTCCTTGGTGACCAGCTCGACCGGGGCCTTGACGTTGGCGGGCAGCGTCTTGCCGGTCGCCGCCGCCTGGCACGCCTCCACGCCCATCAGCCCGATCGCGTACGGGTACTGGGCGACGGTGCCGTCCAGGGTGCCGGCCTTGACCGCGTTGAGCGCGTCCTTGATGCCGTCGACGCTGATGACCTTGACCTTGCCGGCCTTGCCCGCGTTGGCGACGGCGCGCGCCACGCCCAGCCCCATGTCGTCGTTGGCGACGAAGAATCCGGCCAGGTCGGGGTGCGCCTGCAGCACGTCGGTGGCGGCGGTGAGCGCGGTCTGCCGCTCCCAGTTGGCCGCGACGGTCTGCACCATCTTGACCTTGGGCCCGAGGCCCTGCTGGAAGCCCTCGACCCGGGCGCCGCTGGTCACATCGCCCGCGATGCCGCCGATGGCCGCCACGTTGCCGCCGTCGGCCAGCAGCTCGGTCATGCGCTGCCCGGCCGTCTTGCCGGCCTCGACGTTGTCGGTCCCGATGTACGTCGCGAGCTTGACGTTGGCGCTCTTGGCCGCCGCCGCGTCGATCGGGCTGTCGATGTTGACCACGGTCTTGTTCTGGGCGGAGAGCTGGGCCAGGCCCTGGACCAGGTTGGTGCCGGAGATCGGGTTGACCACGTAACAGGAGAAGTCCTGCCCGGCCAGGCCGTTGAGCTTGTCCGCCTGGCCGGTCGTGTCCGTGATGGCGTTGGCCGCCTGGACGGTGACCGGCACCTTGGCCGTGGCGGCCCGGTCGTCCATGCCCTGCTTCATCGTCTGGAAGAACGGGTTGTCCAGTCCCTTGATCACGGCGGCGATCTTGGGTGCCGTGGTGCCCGCCTCCCCGGCCGCGGGGGTGGTCCCGGTGGTCTCGCTGGAACCGCAGGCGGCCAGTGCGAGCGCGCCCGCAGCGAGAACCGCGCTGAGGGCCGCGGTGCGGCGACCTCGGGTGTTGGCCATCATCGGATGCCCCTTTCAGCGTCGATGGCATGACCGTAACCAGTGTTTCCGTTAGATTGCAACACTTCTTTCGACTTTTTTAGTCGAAACATGGCTAACTTCCGTCTAGTCGGAGACATAGCTAAAGTGACCCGTATGGATGCACCGAGTCAGCCCGGCGCGCGGCTGGGAGCCAGCTCAGGCGAGATCCTCAGCCTGTTCCGCGACGCCCCCGACGGCCTGACGAAGGCCGACGTGATGCGCCACACCGGTCTGTCGCGCACCACGGTCAACCAGCGGCTCGACGGCCTGCTGGCGGCCGGCCTGCTGATTCCAGCCGAGGAGGAGGCGCGCACGCGCGGCCGCCCGGCGGGGCAGTTCGTGGTCAACCGCGACCGCGGGGTGCTGCTGGTGGCCGACATCGGCGCGACCGGCCTGCGGGCCGCCGTGTGCGACCTGGCCGGTGAGGTGCGGGCCGAGCGCGAGGTCCGCGCCGAGGTGACGGCGGGCCCACAGGCCATCCTCACCATCGTGGACGAGCTGTTCACCGAGGTCCTCGCCGCGGCCAGGCGCAAGCCCGGCGAGGTGCTCGGCATCGGGCTCGACGTGCCGGGCCCGGTGGACTTCGAGACCGGACGGGTCGTCAGCCCGCCGATCATGACCGGCTGGGACCGCTACGACATCCCCGGCTGGTTCCGCTCCCGCTTCGACTGCCCCGTCCTGGTGGACAAGGACGTCAACGCCATGGCGTACGGCGAGCAGCGGCTGCGCTACCCGGACGTGCCCCACCTGCTCATGCTCAAGATCGGCACCGGCGTCGGCACCGGCCTCATCGCCAGCGGCAAGGTGCACCGCGGCGCCGACGGCGCGGCCGGCGACGTCGGCCACATCCAGGTCACGGTGGACGACGTGGCCGAGCCGCCCATCTGCCGGTGCGGTAACGCGGGCTGCGTCGAGGCGTACGCCGGGGGCTGGGCCATCGTGCGCGACCTGCGCGAGGCGGGCCGCGACGTGACCACCGTGGACGACGCCGTACGCCTGATCCGCAGCGGCGACCTCGTCGCGGTGCGGCTCGCCCGGCGCGCGGCCCGCATCCTCGGCGGCGCGATCGCCGACACGGTCAACCTGTTCAACCCGCGCGTCATCGCCATCGGCGGGCAGCTCGCCCACACCGACGAGCAGCTCTTCGCCGGCATCCGCGAGATCGTCTACCGGCGCTCGCTCCCGCTGGCCACCCGCAACCTGCAGATCGTGCGCAGCGACCTCGACCCGCACGCGGGCGTGCTCGGCCTGGCGCAGCTGCTGGTCGACGGCATCTACACCCCCGCGCGGGTCCAGCAGCTCGTGGACGGCGCGGTGGCATAGCGCGCCGATGAAAGTTACAGGCTCTCCGGCGTGTTCGCCCAGGTCGCGATCGCCTGCCCTTGACCGGGCCGTAGCTCCGCGGAAACAGTCGATCCGAACCTTTCTGGGTTGGGAGTCCGATGAGTTACGTTCGTCGCCGGTTGCTTGCCATCCTGCTTCCCGGTTTCCTGGTCGTGCTCTGCGCCTTCGTGTCCTTGACGGAACAGTCCGCCGGCGCGGTGAGCGACCCGCCCGGCCCGGTGACCGGCAACGCCACCTACTTCGACGGACTCGGCTCGCCGTACGGCGGCTGCGGGATGCCCCAGGCGAACCTCGACTCGCAGGACTTCGTCGCGCTCAACGTCTACAACACCCCCGGCGACTACACCTTCTACCCCCGGCCGCTGACGGGAGCCGATCTCAGCAAGGCCGGGTTATGGAACAACGGCCTGAACTGCGGCCGCTACGTCCAGGTCGAGATCAGTGACTACTGCACCGGCACCAACGACGGCGCGCCGAACCAGGCGTTCTGCCGCAACGGCTCCTGGGTCTCCGACGCCTACAACGGCGCGAAGCTGACCATGCTCGTCGCCGACAGCTGCGGCGACGCCAACGGCTGGTGCCGCGACGATCCCTACCATCTGGACCTGTCCAAGGACTCGCTCAACCGGTTCGTGAAGAACGGCTCCGCGATCGGGGACATGTACCCCAACCACTGGAACAACCGGCACGTCACCTGGTCGTTCGTCCCCGCGCCCGACTACAGCGGCGACATCAACATCGGATTCCTCCAGGGCGCCCAGGTCTGGTGGCCGGCCATCTCCGTCTCGCACCTGGCCAACGGCATCCACGGCGTCGAGTACTACGCCAACGGCACCTGGCAGACGGCCCAGATGAACGGCGACATGGGCCAGTCCTACGTCATCGGCGGGATCACGTCGGGCGCGAGCCAGTTCCAGGTCCGGGTGCGGGACGCCACGGACACGCTGATCAACGGCGGTCGCGTGTACAGCTTCTCGCTGCCGTCGGCCTGCAACCCGCAGTGCGGCACGCCGTACACCAAGATCAGCTACACCACCTCACAAGGCCCGACCTCCACGCCCACGGTGACCCCGACGGTGACCCCGACGGTGACCCCCACCGTCACGCCCACGGGCGGCACCGGTGTCTCCTGCAGCGTGAACCATCAGGTCGCCAGCGCCTGGCAGGGCGGCTTCACGGCCAACGTCACGGTGAAGAACACGGGCACCACGACCTGGAACAACTGGACGATCACGTGGACCGCGCCGTCCGGCGTGAGCCTGGTCAACGCCTGGGGCTCCACCGTCACGACGTCGGGCGCCACCTGGACGATCAAGGCGCCGAGCTGGGCCACGAGCCTCGCGGCGGGCGCGACGGCCACCTTCGGCTTCCAGGCCAACGGCCCGTCCACGGCCGGCCCGACCGGCATCACCTGTTCCTAGGCAGTCATAGGGCCGCGGAGAGGTGCGGTGGAGCGGCGCACGACCAGACTCGGCGTGACGGAGAAGTGCACCGCTGTGGTGCGGCCTCCGATGCGTTCGAGCAGCAGCCGTCCCGCCGTGCGGCCCATCACGGCTCCGTCCTGGTTGACGGTGGTCAGCGCGATGTTGGGATGGGCGGCCAGCCGGGTGTTGTCGTAGCCGGCGACGGAGACGTCGTCCGGGACGGAAAGACCGGCTTCGTGGAGCGCGGTCAGGACGCCGAGCGCCGACTCGTCGGAGCCCGCGAAGATCGCGGTGGGGCGCGGGGACCGGCTCAGCAGCTCGTGGGCACCGAGATAACCGCCTTCCTCGGAGTACGAGGTCGCGACGACGGCGATCTCGTCGGTGAACCCGTGGTCACGCATCACGCGCTCGTAGGTCTCGGCCCTGATGCGCGGCATCTGGTCGGCCGCCCGTTCGCGCTCCCGGTGGAAGGTGATATGCCCGATGCGACGGTGACCGAGCGAGATCAGGTGCTCCATGACGAGCTCGGAGCCGGTCCGGTCGTCGTCGACGATCGAGTCGTACGCCGGTGAGCGATCGTGCCGGCCGAGCACCAGGGTGGGGATCTCGCGCGCCACCCGCTCCAGCTGAGTGCGGCCGGCGAGCGGGGCGATCATGAGGATGCCGTCCACCTGCCGGTCCATCAGGGCGTCGATGGCTCGTTCCTCGGTCTTGGCGCGGGTGCCGCCCTGGATCATGATCGCTTGATAGTCGGACTCCGCCAGCTGCTCCACCAGGCCGCTCATGATCTCGGCGTAGAACGGGATCCCGATGTGCTGCATGAGGACGCCGATGGTGAACGACCGTCCGCGCAGCGCGCGGGCGGCGGCCTGGGGGCGATAGCCCAGCTCGTCGATGGCCCGCTTGACGCGGTCGCGCATGGCCTCGCTGACGCCGTAGTCGTTCCGGATGACCTTGGAGACCGCCGCCTTGGAGACCCCGGCGAGTTTCGCCACGTCAGATATGGTCACTCTTCGTCGTCGCTCGGGCGCGACCATGGGCATCCCCTTCTCGAAGCGGGTCCTGGCCGATTTTATGCCCATGTAGACCGGTCTACGTTTCACGCGCCGGCAGTCCGGCACCGACGGTCAAGGGACCGTCGCTGGAGCAGATCACCGTCGCGGCCGGCTCCGGGCTGACGCCGGCCGCCGAGGGCGCCGCCACGGCCCGATGGTCCCACGCAACTCCTCATCCCGGGCGCGGGGCGACAGTGATCAAGGGAGCGAGATACCCCTCCGGTGTGGGCTCGTCCACCGTCCTGCCCTCCGCCTCGACCCAGGCGTGCGCCCCGAACGGGGGCCTCACCCGGACACCCGTGCACCACGTCGGCCACGAGCCCCGCATCCGGCACAGCAGGGCGGTGGCCAGCGACCGGGGAAGGCAGCCGTGCACGCCCAGGCAGGTGAGGCTCACCGCGAGCACCGCGTCCTTGGCGGCCTTGGCCTGGGCGTACGTGGCGGGCCTGGCGCGCCGGCTCAGCAGGGCGAGCACGGTACGCAGCCGCCGGGGCGGCAGCGCGGCCAGCGAGAACGCCGCTCCCACCGCGATCCGCGCCGCCAGCCTGGCCCGCCACGGAATCCCTTGAGGCCGCTCCAGCGCGCTCGGAACGGTCACGGCGCCACCAACCCGGCCGTCCGCAGCTGTTCCAGCAGCGCCATCACGTCCTCCAGGGCCTCCTCGTGCCCGACCTCGAACTCCGCCGCCAAGGCCGCGGCCGCCTGCTCCGGGGTGTCGCCGTCCAGCAGCCGGCGCACGGCCAGCGCGCCGCTCGGGTTGAGCTGCCAGAAGTCGCCGTTGCGCTGGTCGAGCAGCACGATGCCGTAGTCGGTGTCGGCGGTGGACACGTCGGCGCTCAGCCGCAGGCTCATCGGTCGTCCTCCTTGTCGAACGGCTCCAGGGTCCGCAGCCAGACCTCGCAGCCGATGGTCGAGTACAGGATCGCCTCCCGCAGGCCCGGCGTGTCGGGGTGCGCGGTGAGGTCCTTGAGCAGGGCGGTGTCCACCAGCCCGAGCCGGGCCAGCCGGGAGTCCGCCCAGAGCGCCTGCACGTCGGGGCCGTGGCGGCGCAGCCCGTCGGCGGCGTCGAGCGAGGCCTCCGCCTTGCTGGTCCGCCGCAGGCACTCATCGGGCACGACGCCGCGCATCGCGGCCGTCAGAAGGGGTTTGTAGCGCCACGGCGTCACCCGGTCCTGCGGGCGCACCGACAGGCACGCCTCGATCACCCGGTCGTCGAGGAAGGGAGAGGTCATCGGCAGACCCGCGCGGACGCTCATCTGATCCCACTGGCGGATGATCCGGCAGCTGTCGTGGATGGCGCGCAGGTCGGCGTGCTGTCCCCGGTCGGCTCCCAGCGGCTCGGCGTACGGGGCGGCCTCGGCGAGCACCTCGGCGGCCATGCGGCCCGCGTCCTGGGTGATCCACGGGAACAGCCGGGGTGGCGATCCCCAGCCCAGCGCGTCGGCCACCGGCGGCGCCAGCGGGGCACGCAGGTCGGCGAGCGAGCCGGTCAGCCAGCGGCGGTAGGAACGGCGGTCGGCCAGCGTCCGGAGCATCGGCCCGTACGGCCAGTGGAACAGCGCGCGAAAACCGCGCAGCCGCTCGATCGCCAGCATCGGCCGCCTGAGCAGCAGCCGGTGGTAGCTCGCCTCCGAGCACCAGGCCACGTGATCGCCGCCGATGCCGGTCACGTGCAGCCTGCTGCCCCTGGCGGCCAGCCGGGGCAGGTGCGCCAGCACCCTGGCGCGGTCCATGACGCCGATGGTGGGCTCGTCCAGCGTGTCGTCGACCCTCAGCAGGTTCTCGTAGACCAGCGGGGACTCCTCTGCCGGCCAGACCACATGCTCGACGCCGCGCAGATGGCCCGCGGCGCGCCGGGCCCACGGCAGGTCGTCGTCGGCCGGGTCGCGGCCCGGCCAGGTGGAGGCGATGAGGTGCGCCTCCTGCCGGGCGGCGCCCAGGAAGCACAGCGACGTGGAGTCCAACCCTCCGGACAGGTCGAAACTCACCGTGCCGCCTGCCTTGGTGCGCGCACCGACCGCGTCGTCGAGCGTCCGCCGGACGTCCTCGGCGGCGTCGGACAGCGTACGGACGGGCTCGGGATGCGTCCACCAGCGGCGGTGCCGCGCGGTCACCCCGTCCGCCGCGACGGTCAGGTGATGGCCGGGTTCGACGGCGGTCACCGAGGGCCAGAGGGGGAGGTGCAGCAAGGGATGGGGTACGGGCCAGAGCAGCCGTACGGCCAGGCGCCGCACGTCGAGTTCGGCGCCCGTGGCGGTGGCCAGGACGTCGGCGCGGTCGGAGGCGACGGTGAGCCCGTTCACCCGCGTGTGGAAGATCAGCCGGAGTCCGGACGCGGTGCCCTGGACGCGTAACCGGCCGTCCAGCGCGGCGACGAGGTGGAAGCTGCCGGGCAGGGTCCGGGCCAGCCGGTCGAGGTGCGCCAGGTCACGCAGCCGGCCCGCCTCCGTGGCCAGCCGTTCGGCGTCGATCGCGCAGCGGCCGATCACGGCCAGCCTGGTGGCGCCCGCCTCGGCCACCGTCAGCTCCTCGTCGGACCAGTGCCCGACCAGCCAGGGCCGTCCGGAGGCGTGTGTGATGGTGCGGGCAGTCGCCGTACGCAGGGCCGCCGCCACGGCGGGCGCAGCCTCGTGGTCGGGGAGGACCACGAAGTACGCCTCGCCGTGGTGCGGCAGGCTCAGCATGCCGCAGTCGGGCATGATCTCAGTTCTTGCTGAAGATCAAGCGGTCGTTGCCGTGCCGTGCCAGGAGGCCGGTGGTCTTGCGGAAGGATCCGGCTGCCAGAAGACGGGGCTTCTCGTAGCGCTTCATGCGATTTCCCTTCGGCTCGCTCCCTGCATTACACGGACGACTTTGCATTGCCTGCGGCGCTTTCGTCCAGGCCAAGCATCGAGTAACGCTATAGCGTGCTTTCTGCGCATAAATCGCCCAAAATGGCGCGGTGAGTGGGGTGGCAAATCGTACAATTGGCTAATCATGTGTGCTGTACAGTCACAAAAATGTAGCAAAAAGTGTGCGGTGAATGCCGTGCCCGGAAAGCTTCCCGGGCACGGCATTCATCATCGGTGGATCGGGCGACTCACCTACGCGTGAGGTCGATGAAGTCGGTGCAGTTTTCAGGCCACTCCGGCGTCCCCTTCGTGCCCGGGGTCGGGAAGACCGTGCACCTGCTCTGGGCCACCTTGCCGCGCTCGTTCAGCACGGTGATGTGCACGGTGTCGCCTTCGTCGGGCGCGGCCAGGGTGATGTCGACCAGGCGGCCGAAGTCGCGCGGCAGCAGCGAGGTCAGGTCATGCCACTGTGGCATCGTCCTCGGGTCCCTGATCGCGACTCTGTCGTCGCGGATGACCCCTACGAACTTGACCGGCTGCCTCTTCTGGTCCTCTGGGTCGCCCTGGAAGGCCGAGTCGATCGCGCGGGTTGGCTTGTCCTCCTTGTCCGACCTCGGATCGGTGGCGAGATTGATCGCGGTTTCCGCCTTGACCGCAGAGGCATCTGCCGACGCCGTAAATGTAAGAGTCGCGAATCCGCTGGCCGCCGCCGCTGCCAGAGCAAGGCCCAGCGCGCTCCTGATGCTTCGGTGATTAATCACCTGTTTTCCCCCTATAGGTCGGATTCGGAAGAATCGGACTTAATGCCACATCCCCCTGATGGTGCGAGCTGGAGGTACCCGCTCAATGGCGGGATAACTCACATGGGGATCGACTTGGAGAAAAAGATGGAAATGATCAAAACAGGCGATTATCGAAATATATTTCTTGGGTGGGAGTGTCGCCGGGGACATCCGCGGCGAGCTCGCTCAAGGGCTCACGTAAGGGCTTCCCGGATCAGCGCCGCATCCTGGTCGAGCAGCTCACGCGACCGCTTCTTCCGGCCGGCGGTGGCCACGACGCCGTCTCCGGGGAAGCGCGGCACCACGTGCAGGTGCAGATGGAAGACGTCCTGACCGGCGGCTTCCCCGTCGGCCAGGGACAGCCGCACCCCGTCGCACCGCAGCCCCGACGCCCGCAAGGCGCCCGACACGCGCCGTGCGGCACGCCAGATCGCCGCGCCGACCGCGTCATCGGCGTCCGCCAGTCCGACCACGTGTACGCGCGGGATCACCAGCACGTGGCCGACCGTGGCCGGCTTGTGGTCCAGGATGGCCACCACGCTGTCGTCCTCGTGAACGACGCCGGCCGCGGCGCGCCCGGCGATGATCTCGCAGAAAACGCAGACCCTCATGCCAATCATGATCTGGGCGGGCAGGCTCCGCCGCACCGGGTTTTAGTCGCGGACGGTGAGGCCCATGGAGCGGGCCGTTCCCGCGACGATCTTCTCGGCCTGATCCAGGTCGGCGGTGTTGAGGTCGGGGAGCTTGGCCTGGGCGACCTCGCGGAGCTGGGCACGGGTGATCCAGCCGCCGTTCTGGTGGCCCGGGCGCGGGCTGCCGCCGTCGAGCCCGGCGACGCGGCGGATCAGCGAGGCCGTGGTCGGCTGCTTGGTGACGACCTCGAACGACCTGTCCTCGTACACGGTGATGACCGCGGGGATCACGAACCCGCGCCGGTCCTGGGTCTGCGCGTTGTACTGCCGGCAGAACTCCATGAGGTTGATGCCGAGCGGCCCGAGGTCCTTGCCGACGTTCGCCGGGCCCGCCTCACCGGCCTGAATGTGCAGGGTGACGACCCTGGCTATCTTCTGCTTCGCCATGTCGGCTACGCTAAAGTCTCCAGTTACTGGAGGCTCAAGGGAATTATGAGCTACACGATCGGCCGCCTGGCGAAGCTGACCGGCCTGCCGGTGAAGACGATCCGCTTCTACTCGGACGCGGGCGTGCTGCCCGAGCGCGAGCGCACTCCCTCCGGTTACCGGCTCTACGGCGATGAGGACCGCGCCCGGCTGGAGCTGATCCGCACGCTCAGGGAGATCGGGGTCGACCTGGCCACGATCCGCTCGCTAGGCGACCGCCGGCTGAGGGACGTGCTCGATCTTCACCTCAAGGCGGTCGAGACGCAGCTCAAGTCGCTCCAGCGGACCAGGGCGGTGCTCAGGGCGACCCTCGCCCGGGACGGCGATCCCGCCGAGGAGGATCTGAGCAGACTCCACGCGCTCGGCCGGCTCGGCGCGGCCGAGATGGAGATCCTGCTGGACGAGTTCGTCGACGAGGTCGGCGGCACCGTCGAGGCCCGGCACGAGTGGCTGACCAACATGCGCGATGCCATGCTCCCCGAACTGCCCGAGGAGCCGACCGTCACCCAGCTCGACGCATGGCTGGAGCTCGCCGAGCTGCTCGCCGACGAGGACTACCGCGAGAGCCTGCGCCGGCAGAGCGCGGACTACTGGGAGGAGGACAGGGATTTCGACGCCTGGCACGAGATCAACGTCCAGATCATGCGGGAGGCGCTGACCGCTTCGCGGGCGGGCATCGAGCCCGGCTCACCCGAATCCGAGCCGATTCTCGATCGGATCCTGGCGCTGATGGGGCAGAGCCGCGAGGAGCTGCGGCGCACGTTCGACGAACACGACCCCCGGGCAGCCAGGCTGTGGGAGCTGGTGTCGATCATCCAGGACAGGCCCTGGCCGTCGGAGCCCACGATCGCGTACGGCTGGATCGAGGCCACGCTGCGTCACTTCCCGAGCACGTGAGACCCCGCCACATCGCGCGCACGGAGGATCGCCTGAGATCAGCCCAGCAGGAGCGGGCGCACCGTGTTCCAGCAGTTCATGTCCGCGGCGTTGAGCAATCCTGGGCGCGGGTCAGCCGGCCGGTAAGGGCTCCCGTCCGGGCGGCGCGCGACACCGCCCGCCTCGGTCAGCAGGAGGGCACCGGGAGCATGGTCCCAGGGCAGGGTCCGTTGGAACAGGACGAAGTCCTGCTCGCCGTCCAGCAGCCGGGGGTAATCCACGCCCGCGCAGCCGGTGCCCGGCCCCAGGGCGGCGAATCGAGGCGTCGCGGCCTCGACCCGTGCCTTCGCCGGCGGATCGAGAAACCTGGTGAGCGCGGCCCCGCGTAACGCCGCCGGATCGGCGGGAGCGGGCTCCCTGCGCACCCGTACCCCGTCACGCCAGGCCCCTGACCCTCGCTCGGCCACATAGACCCGCCCTTCGTCCGGCCGCACGATCCAGGCCGCCACCGTCTCCCCGTCGCGCACGAGCGCCGCCATCACCGCGTACTCGGAGCGCCCGGCGACGAAGTTGGAGGTCCCGTCCAGCGGATCGACAAGCCAGGCCGCCGGTGCCTCACGGAGGGCCGTCAACAGCCGAGGATCGCCGGCGGCCGCCTCCTCCCCGACGACCGGGGCATCCACCACGCCGCGGAGCCGACGGCTGATCAGCTCCTCAGCCTCACGGTCGGCCACGGTGACCACCTCGCCAGGCGACTTCTCGGCCACCTCTCCGTCGGCCAGCGCCCGGAACCGGGGGAGGATCGCGATCTCGGCGGCGTCGATGAGTATCTCGGTCACCTTGTCAATCCACATGATCACGACCATAGCCCTGACGTCTCTCGGCCGTGCGGGCATCGGCGGGGCGACGGCTCCGTCCGCGAACATGGGACCGCACCGACAACCCGCCGCACCCTGACAAGGCCGAGCGGTGCACGCCGGGGGCGGCGGGATGCGGGTGGTCGTGCTAGTTCACCGTGAAGGCGTAGGTACGTGTGAAGCTCAGGTAGCCGCGCGCATCGATGGTCCACACCGACAGCGTGTGAGGACCGGCCGTGCCGGGCGTGATGGTCACGATGGGCGTGTCGGCGGAGGTCCGGAGCGTCTCGCCGGAGTCCAGGCGGTAGCCGTACGCGACGACATCCTGCGCACCGTTGGGCGAGAAGGTGAACTCGCCGGGCACGCCGGCACCGCCGCCGGGCGCGTTCTCGGGGTAGACGGTCGAGGTGACCAGCGGCGCCGGGTTCCTCCTGGGGGTGAAGGAGTAGGCACGCTCCGGCCCGGCGCTACCGGCCCGGTCGACCGCACTGACGTACAGGGTTTGGCGGAAGGTACTCGTCGGAGTGAGGGTCACGTCGGCCCTCCCGTCGGCGTCGGCCGTCACCACCCGTGATGAGGGACCGAACCGGTACCTGTAGGAGGCGATGTCGGTGGACTCGCCGGGGGAGAAGGTGAACACACCGGGCGTGCCGACCAGCCCGCCCGTCCCGCTCTCCGGATAGTCCTTGGAGGCGATCACCGGCAGCGTGGGCCGGGTGACGTCGACGGTGAACTCCTGCCAGGCCGTCCAGTCGCTGGTGTCGCTGAGCATCTCCAGGGTCTCCGGGTCCTGGTAGTGATCCTCGGCGCGCACCCGCCACCGGTAGGTCTGGCCGTCGGCGAGCAGACCTTCGGGGATCTCGGTGCAGTGTCTGCCGTCCGAGCTGGGAGAGGAGGCCGCCGAGCCCAGGACGGTGCCGGAGGAGTCAGCCCACTCGAAGCGCGCTGACACCTGGTCGCCGTGCTCCCGGTCGGCGTTGACGATTTCGGCGCCCAGAGTGGGCGTCGTGGTGTTGACGTACCTCGTCGCCGGTCGTGGTTCCGGCCAGCAGGAGTCGTTGAGGTTGATGGCCGGATCGGTGGGCACCTCAGGCACGGTGTTGTACCGGAACATCAGCGACGGCGTGCTGAAGCGGCCGAAGTACGGGTGGTCGACCTGGTCGGTCTCGAAGACTCGCAGGCTCTTGTTCGGCCCGACCTCGTCGGCCGCACGCAGTCCGAAGGTCAGGTGCCGCTCGCCGCGTGCGACGGCCTCCCGTACGAGGTCGCTGATCCGCCAGCTGAAGAAGCAGGCGTCGAAGCCGTCGGCGACCTTCCCGGTGCCGAGGTTCTGCCTCCAGGCGGGCTGGTTGAGCCAGGTGGTCTTCGGGCCGATCTCCCCGGTCAGCCAGAGCTCGATGCCGGGGTCGCAGGCGCCGCTGTTGAGATAGCTCTGGAAGGTGGCGTAGAGCAGCTTCTTGCCGTGCATCGGGCTGATGTCCATGCGGAAGAAGGAACGGAACACGCCGGGTGGTTGGACGCCCGTCCCCACGAGCGCGTCGTCCGCGCTGTTCCAGTGGGAGGTCAATGGCTTGGTCAGGGCGACGTAGGTCCAGGCGAGCTTGAGCGTGCCGGTGGACGCCGACGCGTGTGCCTGCGACGGCGGCATCATGACGAGCGTGACGATGAAGGCGCATAACAGCGCCAGGACACGTTTCACTGTGATTCTCCCCGTTGACGGTTCGGGCCCCTGAATGATCACGGTCGCTCGGGGAGACAACGCGGCGGGGTCGTTTCGGCGACGAATTAATAACTGGGGGAACAGAAATTCGAACGAAAGTCTCGTTAGCGTGCCCGGACCTCTCCTTAATCGCGTTACTGCTGGTCAACGCGGTGCCGGGAGGCGCAACGCCACGCGGATTCGCGTAAACGGCATGTTCGTGACTTCGGCGCGTGTCTGGTGAACGAAAGCGCGATGACGGCCGTCACGGCCGACGTGGTTATTTTTGCGCGGTCTCCGGAAACCGCGAGGGCTACGTTTCCGGGGTGCACGCGAGCCGGTGAAACGCCGCCTCGGCCGGCGACAGCGTGCGGCCCCTTGCGCGTCCGCGGGAGGGGCACGGGCTCACACCAGGAGAAACTCACATGACCATGCCCTCAACCGCCCCATCACGCCGCCGCCGCGGCCTGCGCCTGTCCGCGCTGGCCGCCGTCGTGGCCGCGGGCGCGCTGCTGGCGGGGAACGTCAACTCGGCCGAGGCGGTGCCACCGGAGGTGATCAGCCGGTGGGACAACGAGATCGTCCATTCCAACGCGCTCAGCCCCGGCTTCAGCGGATTTCTGGGGACGGGCTCGTACACGATCACCGCGAAGCTGTACGCCGAGAACTCCGGTGCCTCGGCGATCAACTACCTCTGCACGATCGGTACGGGCCCCAACTCGGACGGCGACATCACCGAGGTGACGCTGGCGCCGCACAGCAGGCACAGCATCTTCCTCAACGTCGTGCACCACTACCCCAGCACGGGGACGCTCAGCTTCGGCTGCTCCAAGCCGGTGGGCGCGTCCCAGGTGGTGATGAGGCAGGTGAAGATCACCGCCGTGAAGGTGAACACGCTGGACAACCAGCCGTTCGGCTGACCGGCACGATGATCTGAGAGGAAGAGGGGCCGCGACTTCCGGAGGTCGCGGCCCCGCTAGCCACCCGCCGTGGGCAGGGCGAAGAGGTTGCCGTTCGAGCTGCCGACGTACACGAGGTCCCCGGCCACGACGGGGGTGGTCTCGACGGTGCCGCCGGTCCGGAAGCTCCATCGCCGCGCTCCGGTGGCGGGGTCGAGCGCGTACAGCGTCCCGTCGTCGCCGCCGACGTAGACGGTCCCCGCGGCGACCACGGGGCCGGAACAGACGCCGTCGCCGACCGGGGAGCTCCATCGTTCCGCCCCGGAGGCCGCGTCCAGCGCGTGCACGCGGGAGTCGGGGGCACCGACGTAGACGAGTCCCTTGGCGGCCGAGACGTCCCAGTCGAAGGTGAGGTCGTCGCCCTGGGCGCGGAAGCTCCACGACCGCCTGCCGGTGGCGGCATCCAGCGCGTACGTGGCGCCGCCCCTGACCAGGAGGTAGACGGCCCCGCCGGCCGTCACCGGAGGAGAGTCGACGGCCCCGTCGACCCGGGAGGTCCAGCGGACCTTCCCGGTGGCCGCGTCCAGGGCGTGCACCTGGCCGTTCGCGCCGGCGGCGTACACGACCCCGCCGGTCACCGCCAGGTCGACGCGCTGCTCGCCGCCGGCCCGGAAACGCCACCGCAGTTCGCCCGACGAGGCGTCCACGGCGTACACGACGCCGTGGTCGCTGCCGAGGAGAACGACGCCGCCGGTCACCACGGGATCGGTGTTGCGCGCGAAGCCCTCGGGGCGGAACCTCCACAACTCCTGGCCGCGGGCCGTGTCCAGCGCGACGACCTCGGAATCCTCGGTGATCGCGTACAGCATGCCGCCCGCCACCACGGGGCCGCGGTCCGCCCTGATCGCGCGGCTCCACCGCCTGCGGCCGGAGGCGGCGTCCAGGGCGACGATCTTGCCGTCGCTCACGGCGTACACGGATCCCTTCACCACCGCCGGGCTTCTCATGATGCTGTCGCCCGCCCGTACGATCCAGCGTGCCGCCCCGGTGCGGGCGTCGAGCGCCTGAAGCGTCCCGTCGCCGCTGCCGGCGTACACGACGCCGTCGATCACCACCGGCTCGGGATAGACGCTCCCGTCGGTGGGGTGGCTCCAGCCGCGCCTGAGCGCTGGGGCGGGCGCCTGGACGCCCGGCTGGTAGCGTGCCAGCAGGTTGTCCAGCAGCAGCGGGGTGACGAGCCGCAGCGCCCGCCGCGAGGTGGAGCTGAGCCGGACTATGACCGGGCCCGCGTTGACGACCGTCTCGCCGAAGTTCCCGGCCGGCACGGCCACGGTACGGGAGAAATGATGACTGCTCTCGTCGGAGGGGTCGAAGGTGTCGTTCTTCCTGGAATAGGCGGCTGCCCGGGCGAAGAGCTCTCGCGCGTCCGCGGCCGAGGCGGACACCCAGTCGATCGAGAGCGTGAGGACGGGGGCGTCGTCCGTGGGCGGCACCCAGTCGCATGCTCCGGGGTTCGGCAGCGCGATTCCGGCCAGCTTCTTCGCCGAAGGGACGGCGCGATAGCCGTCTGCCAGGACGCGCAGGTCACGATCGGTCAGCAGGGCACAGGCGTCCGGCCACGCCGCCCCGGGGATGCCACCGAACACGGCGGGTCCGGTGGCGAGCCCGTAGCCGAGCCGGTAGGCGATGATCCGGCCCTCGTGATGGACGAAGGCCATGTCGCGGATCGTCCCGACGAGGGACGCGGCGTCTCGGGGCAGGGTGAGCGGCAGCCCGCCCATGCGGCCGGTGTCGGTGTCCAGCGAGAGCAGATAGGCGGGCAACGGCCACTGTCCGTTCAGGGCCAGCTCCCCGTGCTCGCCGATCGTGGGGTACGCGCCGGCGAACAGCGGCCGGGTCCACCGCGTCAGCCCGGTCGTCGCGACGGCATCGCGGGCGCTGGACAGCCGCCGGCCGTCCGGCGCGAAGAAGAAGCCTTCGTTCCCCGAGATGGCGTAGACATATCCCTCAGGACCGGCCTGGACGTCCATCTGGGGCGGGTCTCCGACCCCAGGGGCGACCGGCAGCGAGAAGGTGGACGGCATGCGGCGCGTCCATTCCGGTCGCAGGGTGCGCGGATCCGTGGAGGCGAGCTGGACGACGTTCCCCGCGCAGTAGCTGAGGAGCATCACCGGCTGGTCGGTCGCGGCGCCCACCAGGTCGCAGTGTCCGGGGTGGACCGCGCGCGTCTGCGTCCTCCCGGTGCGGAGGTCGAGGGAGTGCAGGTCGAACGGCTCGGCCGACCGCTCGACGACCAGGATGCCGCGCCGGGTCACCATGATCCGCGGCCCCCCGTACGTACCGACATCCTCTGATCTGTCCTGGGTGGAGACGACGACCGTTCGCTGCCACAGTGCGGCGCCCGTGGTCAGGTCGTAGCCGTACAGGGCCTGCCCGGCCACGTCCGGGACGCCCTTCGACACGACGAGCGTGTCGGGCGCGACCCAGACGCCGGTGATGGGGGCGGGGAAGCGGGGGTCGACGGGGACGTCCCGCAGGATCTTCCCCGTACGCGGATCGTGCACCCGTACCGTGCCTTGTCGCCTCGCCACGGCCAGAGCCTGGTCGGACACCGCGGCGATCAGAGCGTCGGCTTCGGCGGACGCTGACCAGGCCGGGCGCCACGCGACCGGCACCAGCGGGAGACGCGGCGCGTCCGCGACCAGGAGCAGGATCGCCAGCAGGACGGCGCCGGTGCGGAGCCTCCGCATGTTCAGCACCCCTTGGCCTTCGGGTACGTCTCGCAGACCTGTTCGCGGGAGAGCGGCTCCCAGCCGCCCAACGGGGAGTCGCCGTAGTAGGAGCGGTAGGACCTGGCGGCCCCGGTGAGCCGGAACGGGGTCTTGTCCGGCCCGTTGATCACTATCTCCTCGGTCCGGTCCTCCGCCAGCACGGTCAGAACGAGATCGAACTCGTAGTACGCCTTCTTGCCAGTGATCGTCATGTTGAGGGTGACCCGCTCGTCCCGTTTCAGGTCGATCTGCTTCTTCGTGAAGTAGGGGATCCGCGGATCCTTGGACATGGTGAAACGGGGAGCCTTCTGATCCAGGTCGGCGGCGAGTTCGACGGTGCCGGTCTCCCCGGCGCCGGCGGCGGTCAGCCGCGCGCCGTCCGACACCGGCCCGCGGGTGAGGACGCGCGGCTTCATGTCGACGATGCGCAGGCTGCCGCGGTTGCCGACGAGAGTCACGGTGACGTTCATGATGTCGATCCGGGCTCTGTGGTGGCGGGTCAGGGCCGCCTCACGTGCCGCGTCGGCCGCGCTCGCCCTCAGGGCCACCCGCCCGGCGGGGTCGGTCACCGGTTCCCTCAAGGCGGTGACCTGGCCGGCGTAGTCGATGGCCACGTGGCCGACCGTGATCGGGGGCCCGCCGCCGAGGCGGTCCAGGGTGTCCGTTCCGCGCGCGTTGAACCACGTGCTGAACACGACCCCGATCGCCGCGATGAGCACGGCGCTGATGATCCCGGCCAGCCACGTCCGCGTCGCCTTCCAGCCCCCGGACGCGGCCGGCTGCTCGGCCTCTCCGGTCCGCGGAGCGGGTCGAGCAGATCTGGCACGTTTGTTCTGACGCGCTTTGGCCATGGGACCGCCCCCTCGCTGTATATCGGTACGGCGGCCGTAACGTTGCGCGAGCCGGACCGCCGACGCATGTCAGCCGCGAAGCAGACCGAGGATGTGCGGCCAGGCCGCGGCTCCGAGACCGGCGTCGGCGGCAGCGTCACCCGCAGATCCAGCCCTGGGCCGACATTGCCCCACACCACTGAGGTAGGCGACATCGCCACGACGCCGTCGACACGCGGGTCATGGACGGAGGTGAGCAGGGCGGCCTCCGCCCCTTTGGACGACTGCGAAGGAACCGCTCGACCTTCGATGCATTCCTCGATGCTGCGCCACAGCTCGACCGATGTACCGGAGCCGGCGATTCCGGGCCAGAAGGGAAGAACGGTAGGGCGCCCGGGGCTCGAACCCGGAACTTACGGATTAAAAGCCGACAGAAATTATCCCGGGCCTGCCACACCGTATTTTCCGAGCCGGTCCGTTACGTACCGTCCCGGCCCGATCACGAACCCGGGCGAATCATCGACCCGGAACATATTGTAGCGACTCGACTCATATCCGTAATCGTCTATATCCACCTTATTGGGTGGGAGCAGAGGTCCGGGTCTCCTTCGTCGTGTTCGACCAGGATGCGGGCCTGTTCGGCCTGGTGGACGGCCGGTTCGGGTCACAGCGGGATGAGCCGTACGGCTTTATGCGCGCTCATCTCGCCTGACTTCGCGATGATTACGGTTCGGGTTGAGTGAAGACCGTGGGTGCTGTTACCTTCGCACGGTGGACGACAGGCGTGCACGTGCGGAGATAATCGAGGACTTTGCGGCGACGCTGCGTGAGCTACGCAATGCGGTCGGCAACCCACCTTTCCGGGAGATGTCCGGCCGGTCGGGGGCGATTTCTCACACGACGTTGCACGAAGCCACGAAGGGTAACCGGCTCCCGAGTTGGGAGACCACCGTCGAATTCGTCAAGGTGTGTAACGCGGACCCGGCCGCATACCGCGAACGCTGGGAGAGAGCCAACCGCGTGGTCAGATCGACGAGCGCCGGGGATCCCTCGATCCGCGCGGACGCCTCGGTGGACCGTCCGTCTGGTGAACTCGCAGCCTCCGCCACGGGCGCCGCGGAGCTTCGCACCGTGCACCTCGCCTTCGGGTCACAAGCGCCCCGGTCGGCCGGCGAGACCGCGGTATTCGTGGCCACGCCGCCGTCCGGCGAGTTCGCGGGCGACGTCCGTCCTCTGCTTCCTGCGCCGCGGAGCAGAGGACGATTACGGCTGACCGGCCCGGCCGCGCTCGCGACAGCGGCTGTCATCGTGGGGGCAGCGGTCCTCGTCGTGGCCGTCGTCAATCGCGGCTCCGGGCCCGACGGACACAGCCTGAACCCGACCGGGAGCCCCTCGATTGCCGCGCCGTCCCCAACCGATTGCCCGGTGCGTTCGACCAACCCGCCTTGGGCCCCGCCGTTGCACAAGGGTGATGCGGCCGCGTTCATCGAGGATGTCACGCTTGCCGACTGCACCCGCGTCGGTCCCGACAAGACCATGACGAAGGTATGGCGGCTCAAGAACGCCGGCACTGTGCCATGGAAGGGATATTCGCTGCGTCGCCTCGACCTCACGCAGCAAGCCGACCAATGCCAGACCATCTCCGACGTGCCGATCAAGGACACGCAACCTGGCGAGACAGTCGACATCCGGACCGACATCACCACGCCCAGGAAGCCGGGCTTGTGCTACGTGCGGTTCAAGATGGTGGACGCTTCGGGAGCGGTCGTGTTCCCCGGAAGCCGGCCGATCAACTTCCAGATCATCGTCGATGCACCCTAGTTCCCCGACGTGCGTGGCACGCCGGGGAACCGGAGTCGGACGGTCTCAGGGGAGTCAGGAGCCGAGAACGATCCCTGTGTAGTAGTGCTGGAGGATCCTGGAGTAGCTCCAGCCCGCTCTGGCCTTGTCGCGAGAGCCGTACTGCGACATCCAGTCGCCGTCGACCCAATTACCGCACGCCGTCGTCGTGGAGCAGTACTGGGCCCGGAAGATCTTCCCGCTGCGGGTCAGCCGGGCGCCCCAGGTCGCGTCCACCGCGGCGCTCGTCACCGCCTTCGCGGAGCCGGGCTTGTACACCTGACTCGACGTGTGGTCGTAGACGTCGAAGCACCGGCCGTCTGCCGTCTTGCGGTTGGAGTGCAGCGCCCAGTACCAGCCGAAGTTCTTCACGGCCATCGCCCCGGCCTTGAGGGACTCGCTCGGCCAGCTCGACACCCACTCGTTGGGCAGGACGTTCTTGACGTAGGTCTTGAACTCCACCCGCTCCACGCGATCGAGGGACTTCCGGTACACGAGGATCGTCGTGGGCAGCTTGGTGTCCGTGCCGTCGGTCTTGCACCCGGTCGGCGTCGGCGATGTGGAACTCAGGAACTCGTGTGAGGCGTTCTGGTTCTTGAGGGCGGGCTTCAGGTTGCCTTTGGCGCCTGCGGCGAAGTCCTGGTAGTCGCCGGTGTGGCCGCTGTTGAAGTAGACGCGGACGGTTTTGCTACTGCGGTTCCAGACGGAGGCGGCGGCGTTCTTGATGCATTTGCCCTTGCCTTCGCCGGGTCCCTTGAAGTCGTAGCAGGTGGGCTGGGTGGTGGCGTAGTCGTCGATCGATCCGGTGAAGTCGGAGACCGATCCTTGGTTGTTGCTGTTGAAGTAGTAGCAGAACTCGCCGGTGTCACAGATGCCGTCGCGGTTCGCGGCCGAGGCGGGCGCGGCGGTGGCGAGGACCGTCCCGCCGAGCGCCATCGCGGCGGTCGCCGCGGCGAGCCGCGAGATCAGCCGGACAGTTCGTAAAGGCACAGTTGTCTTCCTCTTCTTGTCGGTGGCCGCGAAGCGTTATCGGATGCTGTAGCCCTGGGAGTTCCAGAACGAGGTGGGGTTCGGGTTGTCCAGGTGCGAGTCGCCGACGCTCTTGGCCGCACGCGTCTGCCGTCCGGAGCGCACCTCGACGTGGGTGTGTGCGGATGAACGGCTCGACACTCCATGCCACGACTCGGTGGCGATGAGCTGGCCGCGGCTGATCTGCTGGCCCACGCGCAAGGAGGACAGCGGAGCGGTGTGCAGGTAGATCACCGTCTTGTTCGATGCGGCGTTGTAGATGGCGATCGTGGAAAGTCCCGCCCTGCCGGTGGATCCGCGTGCAACGTTGATGAGCTGGCCCGCCACCAGGTTGTAAACATTCGAGCCCACGCTGCGGGCGAAGTCGATGCCTTCGTGCCGACCGGGGGTGGATTCGTAACCGTCGAAGCCGCAGGTGATGCCGCCGCTGGCCTTGTAGAGCGAGGACGACATGTTGCTGCGCGCCGATGATGACGGGCTGAACTGGTGTGAGGCGTTCTGGTTCTTGAGGGCGGGCTTCAGGTTGCCTTTGGCGCCTGCGGCGAAGTCCTGGTAGTCGCCGGTGTGGCCGCTGTTGAAGTAGACGCGGACGGTTTTGCTACTGCGGTTCCAGACGGAGGCGGCGGCGTTCTTGATGCATTTGCCCTTGCCTTCGCCGGGTCCCTTGAAGTCGTAGCAGGTGGGCTGGGTGGTGGCGTAGTCGTCGATCGATCCGGTGAAGTCGGAGACCGATCCTTGGTTGTTGCTGTTGAAGTAGTAGCAGAACTCGCCGGTATCGCAGACACCGTCGCGGTTCGCAGCCGAGGCGGGCGCGGCGGTGCCGAGGACCGTCCCGCCGAGCGCCATCGCGGCGGTCGCCGCGGTGAGGATCCTGGTGAACGTTCTCATGCTGTTCTCTTTTCTGTTTGCGGAGCCTGGGTTTTCGGATGGATGAGTCAGCGGCGCTGGTATTCCTCCCAGGTGCGGATGGTCACCTTCGGGCCGTCGTCCGGGCCACGGCCGGCGAGTCCGTTCAGGCCGAGGTAGTAGTCACCGATCTGGCGCTGGGCCTGGCTGGAGAGGCTTGTGTCGCTGATGGCGGCGGCGTGGATGTGCCACGGCCAGTCGTCCTGCTGGGGGCTACGCAGCCATGCGGCGAAGCCGACAAGGCGCAACGCGCGGACGGCCGCGGTGCGGGTGGCGGAATTCATCCCCTTCACCGAGATGTCGACGACGCCGCCGCCGTCGTGGGTGCCCGCGGACGTGGGGTCGCCGCCGGGGTTGTACGAACCCTGATCCAGCTTGAGATCGCGGCCGAGCAGCCGCTTGGCCTCCGCCAGCATGTTTCGCGTGCGGGTGTTGATGACGAAACCGCCGGTGGACACCCGGGTGCCCGGATCGATGATGTCGGTGACCTTGAAGCGGCCGGTACCGAGCTTGGTGAGCGACGTCTTGCCTGGCAGGCCGTTGGCGTCAAGACCACTGAGGCCGAGCGACTTCTGGTAGTTCGCGTAGGCGGCGACCGTTGTGGTGCCGAAGTAACCGTCCACCCACTTCGCGTCGAGAAAGTGTCGGTCACGCAGCGCCTGCTCAACGAGGAGCACGCTGGCCTTGGCGCCCGGGGTCAGCGCGCTGTCGGGCCGCCGCGGGTCGATCTGGGCCGCCTTGACAGCGGCTTCCATGTTCAGGCTCGGAAGGGCCTCAGCGTCAGCCATCTGTGCCGCCGACGCCTCGGACACTCCGGTCAGCGAAGCGAACAGGACGGCCGCCATGAGGGCAGCGGCGCGTGAGGGCAACTTCATCGTTACTCCTGGTTCAGGGGCTGGGGCGATTCCTGTGTGGCGGAAACCAACGTTTCGGTTCGCTCACGTGTCCGCTAGAAGATCGGTGTTGTCAGCCTGTTCGACAGGCTTCTCCGTACGGGCGTACGCACCGTTTGACAGGCGATCCGATGGCGAGAAACGCCAGCTCAGAGCGGATTACGAGGCGGTACACAGGCTCGCGTTCGGCCACGACGGCCCCACAGATGCCCGAGGCGGCCACTTACGAGGACGGCTCGGTTCCCGAACGCTCCGCGAGCGGCCGGCGGGGTCCCGTTGCCGCCCGATGTGGGGTTTGCGTAACTGAGGCCGACGGCCTAGCCGCCAAGGCGGATGATCCCACGCGTGGCCGCCACGGTCACGGCGGCGGTGCGGTCGTCGACGTCGAGCTTGGCGAAGATGTGCAGCAGGTGGGTCTTGACCGTGGCCTCGCTGATGCACAGGTGGGCGGCGATGGCCTTGTTGCTCATCCCCTGGGCGACCGCGCCCAGGACCTCGATCTCCCGGCCGCTGAGGGCGCCGGGCGCGTCGGCGCGCGCCCACGACAACACCCGGGTCGCTACCGCCGGAGACAGGGCGCTCTCCCCTCGGGCCGCCGCCCTGATGGCGTCGAACAGCTGCTCACGGCGGGTGTCCTTGAGCAGGTAACCGATCGCTCCGGCGTCGATGGCACGGGAGATGTCGCTGTCGGTGTCATAGGTGGTCAGGACGATCACCCTGGCGTCGGGGTCGTGCTCGCGGATCCGGCTGATCGCTGTCGCGCCGTCGAGCTCGGGCATCTGCAGGTCCATCAGCGTGACATCCGGCCGCAGGTCACGCGTCAGCCGTACCGCGTCCGAGCCTGAGACCGCCTCGCCGACCACCTCAAGGTCGTCCTGGGTGCCGAGCATCGCCCGGATGCCGTCACGGACCACCGGGTGGTCGTCGGCGATCAGGACCCGGATCGCGCCCCGCGCGGTCATCTCGATGCCACCGGGAGGCTGGCCACGATCGTGGTGCCCTCCCCGGACGCGCTTTCCACGAGGAGCGTGCCGCCGAGCTGCTCCATCCGCTCAAGCATGATCAGTAGGCCGTGGCCGGAGGCGGCCCGCTCGGGATCGAAGCCGTCGCCGTCGTCGTGGACATCCAGCACGACCAGGTCCTCCATGTACGACAGGGTCAGGGTGACCTGCTCGGCGTGGGCATGGCGGCGGGCGTTGGCGACCGCCTCCTGCGCCACCCGCAGCAGTTCGACCTGGACGTGCGCGTCCAGGGGCCGCGGCGCCCCGGTGATCACGGTGTGTGCGTCGATGCCGGTCTCGTCGGCCAGCCGGCCCGACAGCCGCCGCAGCGCCTCCGGCAGGCCGCCGCCGTCGAGCTCGCCGGGCCGCAGCGCCTGCACCACGCGGCGGCTTTCCGCGAGGTTCTCCCTGGCCGCCCGCAACGCCTGGGTCAGGTGCCGGTCGTCCGGCAACCGCTCCTGCGTCGCCTCCAGCAGCATCACCACGCTGGCGAACCCCTGGGTCAGGCTGTCGTGGATGTCGCGAGCCAGCCGCTGCCGCTCGGCGGCCACGCCCGCCTGCCGTTCGGCCGCCGCCCGCGCCTCCTGGGCGGCCTGCAACTGGTCGATCAGCTCCTTGCGCTCGGCGCTCTGCCGCGCCACCGAATAGAAGTACCCGACCGAGGCGGCCGCGCTGATCGCGATCAGCGCGGTGATGGCGATCTCGGTCCAGGTGATCGACCCGCCTTCGTGGTAGCTGTGCCACAACCAGCCCCCGGCGCACGACAGCACCGCGACCAGCCCGATACGCACGGCGTCCATGCAGTACGGCACGAGCACGCTCAGGCAGACCACCAGGAAGGACGAGTCGATCGCGAACAGCCCCAGCCAGAGCAGCCCGCCGCCGACCACGTACGGCAGGGGCACTTCACCCGCCGGAGGCGTGCGCATCACGAACCACACCGCATACCAGGCGGCCAGCCCGGCCACGAGCGCCACCGGCAGGACCTGACCCACCTCCATCAGCGGCCCGGCCGAGGTCAGCACCAGCCACGAGGCGAAGAAGGCGTGCTGCCACCGGCGCCGGGATCGTTCCCAGGACTCCACAGCACCGACGATAATCAGCCACCCGCCGGTCCTGCATCAACCAGTCGACTGACTCAGCGATCGGTGTCCCGCTCGATGTGCGCGCAGCCGCACCGGAGCAAGACTCGACGGCGTGACAGCCATCCCCAGTCCGTCCCAAGCCGTCTGGTACCTCGGCCCGCTGCCCATCCGCGCCTACTCCCTGCTCATGGTGCTCGCCGTCGCCGTCGGCATCTGGGTCACCCAACGCCGCTGGACGGCCCGCGGCGGCGAGCGTGGCGTGGTGGGGGACATCGCCACATGGGCCGTGCCGTTCGGTCTGATCGGTGCGCGGATCTACCACGTGGCCACCGACTGGCAGCAGTACTTCGGCCCCGGCAAGAACCCCCTGCGCGCCTTCGCGATCTGGGAGGGCGGGATCAGCATCTGGGGCGCCGTCGCCGGCGGCGCGCTGGGCGCGTGGCTGGCCTGCCGCCGGCGCGGCATTCCGCTGCGCGACTTCGCCGACGCCGTCGCGCCCGGGATCGCACTCGGGCAGGCGATCGCCCGCTGGGGCAATTGGTTCAACCAGGAGTTGTACGGCAGACCGACCACCCTGCCCTGGGCGCTCGAGATCGACCCCGCCCACCGACCGCCGGGCATGGAATCCACGGCCACCTACCACCCGACCTTCCTTTACGAGTCGCTGTGGAACCTGGGCGTGGCCGGGCTCGTCCTCTGGGCCGAGCGGCGCTTCCGGCTGGACCGTGGCCGGGTGTTCGCCCTGTACGCCGCGGCCTACACCACCGGCCGCGCCTGGATCGAGTGGCTGCGCATGGACCCCGCCCCGCTCATCCTGGGGCTGCGCTTCAACGTCTGGACCGCGCTGCTGGTCTTCGGGGCGGCAGTCGCCTACCTGACCGCCACCCGCCAGACGCCGACCACTGACCCCCGGCCTGCCTGATGTCACGCTCTACCGGTGCGCCGCTGCCCGTCCGAATGCGCGGGAAGGCGGAGTCAGGTGCCGGGGTCCTGGACGTAGCGCTCAAAACGGGGGATGAAGCGCGTGCCCAGCAGCCGTCGCCAGCCGCGTGGCCGCCCGGCCATCGCCAGGGCGAGCGGAGCCGAGTCGAAGTACGAGATCCGCTCGGCGACCAGCCCGTCCACGAGCACGAAGCGATCGACCGCCGTCCAGGCCAATTCGCGCCCGCCGAACGTGCCGCTGAGAGTGAACTCGATGAAGATCGCGTCGTGGGTGGCACTCCAGCGGTGGACAGTCGCGTGGATGTCCGGGACGAGTTCGAAGAGCCGAGCGAATGCCGCCCGGCACTCGTCACGTCCCCGCAGCGTGCCCATCAGCGGCTGCGTGAGGACGATCTGGTCGCTCCACAGCGCCTCGTGCTTGCGCAGATCGGGCGTCCGCCAGCCATCCTTGAACTTCTCGACGAACGCGGCGGCGGTGTCGTGATCAATGACGTCGGGGGTGATGGCTGGCCGCATGATCCGACTGTAGGACCCGCCGCAAGGGGTGTCATCCCGGATCCTGGGAACATCGGAGCCCGGGTGCGGTGCAGCGTGGCATCCGAACTGGGTGAGCCCGCCGCAGACCTGCTTGCCCGCCCTGACCGGGCCCGCATCGCGGTCCGCACTCCTGCGCCCGCCCGCCGATGCGACGCCCCGAGCAGGTAGCACGGTAATACTGTGGCCGGATCGCGAGCCCGCGCGATCCGGCCACAGGTCATGGGATCAGCCGCCGCAGTGTTCGAAGGGGCTCTCGTACGTGCTCGTCCCGGCCTTGCCGCCCCACTTGACGCACTTGTCGGCGGCGGTGGCCCGGATGGGTCCGGCGTAGTAGTCGAAGTTCCCGGTGTCGGTGGCCCGGGGCTTGCCCTTGACCTCCAGGAAGGCGGCGGTGGCGGTGGCCTTGCCCAGCGAGGTCTTCTTGATCGTGGCCACGCAGTTGTTCCCGTTGGCCGAGTTGTACAGCAGGAAGACAGTGCCCGACGTGCCCAGCGCGTTGGAGTCGATCACCTTGTAGCCCGTGCCGCACACGGACTCGGCGGTGTGCGGGTTGGTGCCCCCGCCGCCCCCGCCACTGTTGCCGGTGACGTACTGCATGTACTTGGTCCAGTTCCAGTACCGGCCGGGGTCGGTGTGGTCGGCGCCCGGGACCTCGTTGTGGCCCACGATGTGGGTGCGGTCCTTGGGGATGCCGTACCGGTCGGCGATGTTGCGGGTCAGCGCCGCCGACGCGCGGTACATGGAGTCGGTGAACCACGTCGCGTTGTCGACGAAGCCCTCGTGCTCGATGCCGACCGAGCGCCGGTTGTAGTTGCCGGCGTGGAAGGCCCGGTTCTTCTCCCTGACTGTCTGGGTGATGGCGCCGTCGGAGGAGCGGACGACGTAGTGGGCCGAGGTGGGGTTCGGCCGGGGCCCGGTCTGGAACCAGGAGATGGTGCCGGCGTAGCTGCCCTGGGTCACGTGGATGACGATGCGGTCGATGGCGTCGCTGGTCGGCCGGTTGGAGACGGCGTAGTTGCTGCTGTGCGCCGGAGCCCACCTGGCCGACGGGTAGTCGGTGCTCGCCGCCAGCGTGCTGGGCTTGTCCAGGTCGTCGGCGTTGGCGTACGGGCCTCGGTCCGGCGTCACAGTGCTCGAAGGCACGGTGACGGTCTCGCCGCCGGGCGTCGTGGCGCGGATGCCTTTGGCGAGTTCCTCGTACACGGTGTCGGCGTACAGCCGGGCGACCGCGGGCGAGGAGGCGCCGCTGTACTTGGCGATCGCCTGGTACCACTTGCCCGCGTCCTTGCGGGCGGTGGCGTCCAGCTTGAG
>NZ_JBITHZ010000006.1:458085-460699 GCF_044458585.1 Nonomuraea sp. NPDC050451 | reverse complement strand
TCCAAGCAATTTCCGTCAATAATGACGGGGATATGCATGTATCTCATGCACTGGCTTTTAACACACTGTTGAGTTCTCAAGAAACGGACGCGTACATCTTCGCGTAAGTCTCTGACTTGCGCTCGGAGGCGTGCCTCGCGTTTTCCTAAAATTTACCGAGCTTGCCGATTTCCGTCAAATCCGGAGATTTGCCGGAAACCACTCAGACTTGCTTAGGATGGTGCACCCCGGTCGTCCCAGGGCAACCCTCGTAACTTACCGTGTCATCCGGAGCTTGTCGAATCAACCGATTTTTCGGTGATCTCCATGCGCCAGACGACGGCCCGGGCTCCGAGCGCGCCGAAGCGGCTCCGCCGAGTGGCTCGTCATTTCAAGGGGCTTGCGCGGGGGCCCGTCCGCCTGATCGGCGTCCGGCTCACTCCCAGCGCGAACTGAAAGACTAGGTCGCAATCCGCGAGACGTCAAATCGCCTCGCCAGGGGGCGTGTCGCGGACGATCCCGCCGCGCGGCGGGCGCCGTGTCGCGCCCCGTCCGGTGGCATAACCGGACGGTCTCTTCGATGTCACAGCTCCGGGGTGGCGCGGGCGATCGCCTCGACGCACCGGGTCAACAGGCCGCGTAGTTGCACCCGCTCCTCCACGCTGAACTCACCCGCGATCGCTCGTTCGATCACCACGGCGCGCTCGTCCGCCGCCTCCAGCGCCGCGCGCCCGGCCTCGGTCAGCCGGGTCTCCAGGACGTTTCGATGCCATGGGTGCGGGGAGCGTTCGATGAGGCCGCGTTCCTCCAGGTTCTTGAGCACGACGGTCATGGCCTGGGGTGTGACCAGGCACGCTCTGGCCAGCGCCGCGCCCGAGATGCCGGGGTTGTCGGCCAGCGCGAACAGCGTCGCGTACTGGGGAACGGTCAGCCCCGCCGGCCGGACGGCGGCCTGCTTGGCCGCGATCAGGGCCTGCTCCGCACGCTTGATGTCCAGACCGAGGCGTTCGTCCGCAGGCATCCCCATATCGGGAATAGTACAACATTGATGGTTATCAAAGCTTTGATAACCTGGCGCGTATCTACGGTTTCGGAGGAGAGACGTGATCATTCCCGACAGTCACTTGGACCTGCTGAAGCGCCCGCTGTTCGCCCATCTGGCGACGATCGGGCCTGACGGGGCTCCCCATGTGAACCCGGTCTGGACGATCTGGGACGGGGAGCACTTGCGCTTCACGACCACGATGGATCGGTTCAAGTACCGAAATGTCAAGCAACATCCGCAGGTGGCGGTCTCCATCAACGACCCTGAGGCGCCGTACCGCTATCTGGAGATCCGTGGCGTGGTCGAGCGGCTGGAGCCGGACCCATCGGGCGACTTCTTCGACGTGCTGGCCAATCGCTACGGGCTGGAGTACGAGCGGCCGGTTGGAGATGCTGAGCGGCGGGTGGTGATCGTTATGAAGCCGACACGCGTCACTCGGCAGTGACCGCGCGTCGGCCCTGGCGGCGCTCGGGGATTCGCTCGGGGTGAGGGATCACTGTGGTGGGGGCCGCGGGTGGCGGGGAGGCGGCCGCTCGCAGGTGTCCCCCAGGCATCCATCGCAGTCCCGGTGGCCGTGCTCGTGGCCGGGTAACGGTGGCCGTGCTCGTGGCCGGGTAACGGTGGCCGTGCTCGTGGCCGGGTAACGGTGGCCGTGCTCGTGGCCGGGTAACGGTGGCCGTGCTGGTAGCGGTGGCCGTGGGGGCGGCCTGCTGGTGTCAGTGGTGGTGTTGTGGTGGTGGCCGTGCGGTTGCCGTGGTGATGGTCGTGCCGGTGACAGTGATGGTGCTGGTGGCCGCGGTGATGATCCTGGGGGCCAGGGTGGCGTCGGTGGCCCGCGGTGGTGATGCTGATGGCCCGCGTGGTGCAGTGCTGGTGGCGCTAGCGGCGGCTGTGGCGGTGAACCGTGCGCCCAGGGCGCCGTCGGGGTTGGCGGACCGGCTGGTGTGCCGAGTCGGGGTAATGGCTGGTGAGGTTGAGTGTTGTGCCCGAAACACCATGGGCTGCTGGCGCGGTTGAACAGCGCACGCGAGACGCAGGGAGTGATGGCGGGCGAGCGTGGACCCAGGACGCGGGCGCCCGGAAGTGGTGGGAACTGGGATGTGGTCGGCCCCGGGACGCGGGCGCCGGGAGGTGGCGAGGTCCGGGAGTCGCGTGGCTCGGCACACGGTCCGCACCACGGCGTGGGAGTCCGATACACGGCCAGCCCCGGGACACGGCCAGCCCCGGGACACGGTCCGCACCGCAGCGTGGCGAGCCCGAGACACGGCCAAGATCTGGGAGGGACGCGAAGCGCGGCCCGCCCGGGGACACGGTCGGCCCCCGAACGCGGTCGGCACAAGGGCGTGGCGGACCCGAGATGCGGCCGGCCCCGGCACACGGCCAACCCGGCACACGGCCAACCCGGCACACGGCCAGCCGGGCACACGGTCAACCCGGGATGCGGTTGCCGGGAAGTGGCGGGCCCGGGGACGTGGTCGGCACCAGGGTGTGGCGGGCCGGAGACGCCGATCGGCATCGGGACGCGGCGGGTGCTGGCGGGCTGGGCTGCATACGCGCGCCACCGCATGCTGCATTGCCCGGGACCGCACT